>NZ_JBHTKJ010000005.1:0-50490 GCF_042675965.1 Virgibacillus byunsanensis
TCGCACCTGCTAAATTACACGACCTATGCTCGGTCGCTCCGGAAGCCTTAGTTGCACTTATGCAGATTAAGAAAGATTTATACTTTCTTATCTGCTTAAAAATACGGAGTAATCCGTCAAACTCCAAACACACCTCATGTATTCATTGTCCATATTATCAAGCCCGTTTCTGCAAGTTAACACACAACTGTTGATAGGCGTCTGACTCGTGCTTCATTCCCATTTCACGATAGGTTTTGGATAACCATTGCAAGGGCTTTGGATCATTTGGCTTTAATTCCATTTCCCAGCTAAAACACTCTATTGCACTCTCCATCTGTCTAAATTCATAATATAATTCACCTAGTCTCTGCATTTGATCTAAATCATCGGTAAGTTTATGCATGGTGTCAATTTTTCTATATAACTGATGGGTTTTATGGTTTCCTTTAAAAGGATTAAGTATAGCTTTTATATGCTTTAGTTCTTGTGTTCTCATTAACAAAATTACATATTTATGAAGAAATTTTTGGGCTTTGTCAGGAAACTCATCCATAACAGGACTTAATAAGGTAGGAAGCATTTCTGGGTGTATGGAATACGCTTTTGTATCGTCCAGCATATCACCAATGGTTTGGACCTGAGATTCCGTAAGTTGGAGGTCTTGGTTATTCAGCATGTGAACAACTTTTTCGGTATTATGGGTTTCTACATATTTGTTAAATAAATCCTGTTTCAGTGGAGGGAAGGTAGGTATTTGCGAATTTATTACTTCTAATATGTTTACCATATCGTTTTCTTTTGCATACTGTTCCAATAATGTTAGTAATGAATGGTAATACTCATTAGAAGGAGTTGCCGTTAATTTGTAACTATATAAGGCAATCAGGTCAATCCAGCGGGATTCTTTCTCTAAGCGTGCTACAAGCTGCTGAAAACAGTGATCATCTTCTTTTTGATTATATAGTATCTTTTCGGCATAAATGGAGTCTTTGGTAAAAATTTCCTCAGACTTATCATTGTAGAGAATGGCATATTTGTCAAAAATGGAGTCCTTAGGAAGTTGTTTGACCAAACTATGATTTGGTGCGAAATCCATTAAAATGCGAAGGATCTGATAACCTAAGAAGCTCTGTCCGTTTCGACGATATACGTAGAAGATAGATTTAATTTCATTAAACAGATGTTTTTTCGGAATAAATGATTCAAAGAAGGTCAGAATAAACGCCTTTTCCTGCGGAGTGTAATTGGAGTCCAATTTTTTCAATAATGGTTTATAGCTAACGATCTTGCATGGATTGTTTGAAGATAACAATACATGGATAAACGGATGTGGGGCGTTATATACCATGCCTTTTTTAAAAGCGAATTCGACATATGACTGGCGTCGGACTTTTTTTGCTTTTACAGCAGTAAGGTAGTGGGATTTATAGAAAAACAAATAATACATGTCATGATTTTCACTGACCGCTTCGATAATTTCACTTTGCATGTATAAAGAAACTCTTTCTGCTTGTAATTGAATCGGTTTTTGATGATCATATAGTACAAATTGTTTATCGCTCATATTGGAACCCCCATGTCATTTTATACAACTATAACATATAATAGAATGAATCTCGATTTTAGGGAGAACGAATTGTAACCTAAATACGAAGAAGTACCACATCGATTCGAGCAAAAATATGGGACTAAAAAGAAGTAGTGTGTGATGGTTAACGGTTAACCATCACACATATCAAACACACTCCAGTAATACTTTTCAATTTGCCCTATATACCATTCAGCTAATTCATCATGTACCGCAAAAGGTTCGGTAAGGACGAGTTGAACCCGCAGGCAATGTGGTGTAGTCAGCCTTTTCGGGCGAGTGCGTGTATGGGCTTGAAAGAACATCAAGAAACCGTTGCATCACGCTGAAGTCTCCTTGGTTAACTGCAGCTTCTAAGGCCTCCTCTACGCGGTGGTTTCGAGGGATTACAGCAGGATTGTTGTTCTGCATCAACTCACGCGAGGCGTTTTTGGATTCCTCCTGCCTGCCTAGTCTTGCTTGCCACTGCTCATACCACTGAGCAAATTCCGGCGTCTCAAACAGAACCGCATCTCGAGACTTGTCAAAAGTTAAAGCGCGGAAGGTATTGGTATAGTCCGCACTATATTTCTGCATCATAGTAAGGAGACCTTCAACTAGTGATTCATCCTCCGCCTCTTCATTAAATATTCCTAGTTTGGCTCTCATTCCCGCATGCCAATTAAATAGGTACAGATCCTTAAATTTTGCAAGCTCCTCCTTAGCCAGTTCACTAGCCTCTTCGGGATCATCGTGTATCAGCGTCAAAAGTGTTTCAGCAAAGCGAGAGAGATTCCACAAGGCCATATATGGTTGATTACCATAGGCATAGCGCCCTTCTCTATCAATGGAACTGAATACCGTTTTCGGATCATACGTATCCATAAAGGCGCAAGGGCCATAATCAATCGTCTCCCCACTAATAGTCATGTTGTCGGTGTTCATCACACCGTGAACAAAACCAACTAGCTGCCATTTGGCAATTAGTGCTGCCTGACGTTCGATCACTTTCTGAAGTAGAGCGAGGTATCGGTCCTGATTAGCATCTAACTCTGGAAAATGGCGTTTAATGGCATAATCAGCCAGTTCCCGAAGTTCATCAGCACTACCCCACTTTGCCGCATATTCAAAGGTACCAACGCGCAGATGACTAGTTGCAACTCTGGTTAAGATCGCACCTGGTGAGTCCGTTTCACGCATAACTTTTTCACCTGTAGTTACCACGGCCAGACTACGAGTGGTAGGAATACCAAGGGCATTCATAGCTTCACTAATGATGTATTCCCGCAGCATCGGCCCCAGTGTCGCCCGCCCATCGCCCCTCCGGGAGTATGGCGTTCTACCAGAACCCTTTAGCTGAATATCAACCCGCTCACCTTCAGGAGTAATCTGCTCACCAATTAAAAGCGCTCGCCCGTCTCCTAACTTCGTAAAACGCCCAAATTGATGCCCTGCGTATGCTTGAGCAAGAAATAAAGAGCCTTCAGGAATCTCGTTACCAGCAAGCACCGCTTTACCATCCTCGCTTTGTAACGCCTGTACGTTCAACCCCAGGGATATTGCCAAAGTATCATTTAAAATGGCTATATCAGGTGTTTGTACAGGGTTTGGATCGATGCTGCTAAAAAATAATTTTGGAAGACGCGCATAACTGTTGTCCAAATTCCATCCTGTTTTATGTGTCATTGGATCTCCTTTTTTCTTTGTCATTTATTCATATATTTAACTTTATTATTCTTAAATTAAACACAAGGTAGCGCTTATAGTCTCTACTTATACAAATATGTTATACCCTTTTACATATTCGTAAATGGCTATGTATTGTATATAGTCACCCTCCATATAAACCGCGCACAATAGACCACTTTACAAAAAGCTCCCCCAAACCATCAGGCCGAGAAAACATAAATACGCATGTTATTAGGCTCTTATCAAGATTTTAACTCAACCCGCACCACGCACTCAACGTGATTCGTCTGTGGAAACATATCAACTGGTTGCACTTCCTTCGTCTCATACCCGCCATCTTCCAACACGCGCAAATCCCGCGCAAGCGTCGATGGATTACATGAAACATAAACGATCCGCTTTGGCTGCATGTCAGTCATTGCCTTCAACAGCTCTTCGTCACAGCCTTTACGTGGTGGATCGACAATAATAACGTCTGGTCGTAATCCTTGGGCTTTCCACCATGGCATTACTTTTTCTGCTTCACCAACGACGAAGTCAACATTTGTGATGCCGTTAAGTTTTGCATTATTTTTGGCATCACTAATTGCTTCTGGCACAATTTCCACTCCATAAACCTGCTTAGCTTTTTCGGCTAAAAATAATGAAATTGTGCCGATTCCACAGTAAGCATCAATTACCACATCATCACTAGTGATATCAGCATATTCCAATGCTTTGTCATACAGAGTTTTCGTTTGTGGCGGATTCACTTGATAAAAAGACTTCGCAGAAATAGCAAATCGAATATCACCGATCGTATCGTAAATGTATTCATCTCCCCAAAGAACGTTAGTCTTATTCCCTAAAACAACGTTTGTACGTTTGTTATTAATGTTGTGTATAATCGACTTCACGTGTGGGTATGTCTCTGTTAACTCCTTCACTAACTCCTCTTTATGCGGTAATTTATCCGTACGTGTTACGATCACAATCATCGTATCTTTGGTTTCTCTACCTGTACGTACCATAATATGACGTAATGTACCCCGATCAGTCTTCTCATCATATGCCGATATTCCAAGCCGAGTTGCTAATCGTCGGACTGCTTCAACAGCCCGGTCATTTAATTCATCCTGAATGACACACGTTTCTTGATCTTCAATAATATGATGGCTTCGTTTTTGATAAAATCCGGTAATTAGCTCACCATCTTTTTCCCCAACTGGGATTTGTACTTTATTTCGGTAGCGCCATGGGTCCTCCATTCCAATTGTTGAATGAACTGGGACATGATCAAGATGGGCCACCTTCCGCATGACACTTTTGACCTGATTTTGCTTCATTTCAAGCTGCATATCATAACTCATATGTTGAATTTGACAGCCCCCACATTTATAAAAAACATTACAAGGAGGCTCGACCCGTTCTGGACTTGGATTTTTTACATCAATTAATTTTCCAAAGCCAAAATTTTTATTGACTTTTATCACTTTAACAGTAGCTTCCTCACCTGGTAATGCGTATGGTACAAACAATGGATAACCATTTACTTTACCAACGCCATTTCCTTCATGGGTAAGATCTTCGAAACTAAGGGTAATCGTTTCATTCTTTTTTACAGGAGCTGTTTGCTTGGCCATTGTTACCTTCCTTTACGTGCTTGTTTGTGTGGTCTTTATCTTATCATATCTTGTTCAAATTTCTATAGAAAACATCAGGAGAAATTTCATAAATAATAAAATACTCCTTCAAGCACTGTGTAATAACCATTTAAACTTAATGGTATTATTACACGAACTAAAAGGAGTACGTATAGTTGTCAAACATAACATTTAAATGATTCCTTGTAACCGTAACACCAATTCCGCAATAAGGGCGGAACCAATAAATGTACCCAAAAGTACTAAACTTGCAACAACAAGTGTTTTCCAGCCAAGCTTCATAAAATCAGTCCAAGATCGTCCGATCGCAATGCCTGCATATGCTAAAATTGGTGTTGCTAATGCAAGCAGTTGTACCTCAGTTGTCCATGCGACAACAAATTCTGATCCAGGCATCCATGGCATTGACACAATAACGCCAATAATTGCGATATATGCCACACTCGGAAAATTCACAGGTAATATTTGATTTAAAATAAATCCCGCTAAACAAATAAGAATGAGAATAATCATCCCGGGAACTGCTGTTAATGGCATAATATCATAGCCTGCCCAGTTACCTAATAATGCGGTGAATCCAAATATTAATAACAAAAACGACCATTCTTGTATGTTTTTTAATAACATGGAATTCCCTCCTTATTATGTAACATTCTTTTTCTCCTCGCGACGATTTGTCATAAATTTATACAGTTTTTCGGTTAATGGTAAAGCAATAAATATACTTACATAAAGTCCCGTTGATAATGATAACAAGTTACTTGCCCCAGCAAAGGCAACAATTTGATTTTCCATGGCAGGAAATGCTTCAATTAATGATCCACTCGCTGCAGCCATCATACTTCCACTACCAATTCCTGATGCCATTGCAAATGATAGAGGGTGTAATGGAGTTAAGGTTGCCAAGAATCCAGCAATGAGCCCCATAAAGACTGCACCAAATACAGTACCAAAAATGTAAACCGCCATGACTCCCCGTCCCTCAGCAGAGCTAATACCGTATTTATCCATAATTAATCCTACGTTTGGTTCGCGAGCTACAGAGTGTGTCATTCCAATTGATTCACGCTTTAAACCTAACCATACAGCTACTGGTAATGCTATAAGAATTGTACCTAAATTGCCTAATTCCTGAAGTAGAAGTGCAGGTCCTGCGGCAATTAACTCCGGCATAGACGGTCCAATAATAACCCCAATTTTTGCAAGTAGTAGTGCAACCCCCAAAACGATAATTGGTTCTGCATTTTTAGACTGTTTTTCTTTTACCACTGGGGTGAAATATAGGACAAGCCCGATGATTAGTGCGTATAACATTGGTAACAGTAAAACGACACCTGGACCAATTGAAAAACTGAACGTTCCAATTAATTCTGTTACAACTACAGTCAATAAAACCAGTGCATGTAGACGCCAGTCTTTCCAAAGTCCTGGTAAAACTTCACTACTCATTATAAATTCTCCTTCGAAATTTGAATGTTATTGCAAGGTAAGACCTTACCCAGAGGCTAGTTTACCTTTTCCGTTGTGATCACCAATTTGAAAAAATTGATATATATTCTGACTTGCAAGAGTAGCAATATGATTTTTTCTACCAGGTTACGATATAAATAAATATCTTTACTTTTATTGGCTAGCGAAAACTTAACATCAGCAACGTATCATTTAGGGTATTAGGGCCAAACACACCCATTACCCTTGTATGTGCTGAACACTTCTGTAGTATGGAAGCAATTTTTTTCAAAACACCTGGTCTTTCCCCAGTTAACATTGCCTAACTTAGTAATGTTAATACTCCTCCTACAATCATATTGTCACATAGCTTAAGCGTTTGGCCTGCACCACTAGGTTCAATATATTCTATATGATCTCCCACAGATTTCAAGCTGGATGTTATACCTGTAAGCGCTTTTTCATTTCCACCTATCCTAATTGTAAGTGTTCCATCCTCCACTCCAGCTGGGCCACCACTTAAAGGACAATTGATTATTTCTACAACACCAACTCTAAGGGGTTAAGTCTTATTATTCTTCCTTCTCCACAAACACATCCGGCACAAAAAATTCGATATGCTCTTGGAGATTTACGAATTCACCTGGCAGCATACCAC
The DNA here is from genome assembly GCF_042675965.1 of Virgibacillus byunsanensis. Taxonomy (NCBI): domain Bacteria; kingdom Bacillati; phylum Bacillota; class Bacilli; order Caryophanales; family Bacillaceae; genus Virgibacillus; species Virgibacillus byunsanensis. The sequence continues at coordinate 6,989 of NZ_JBHTKJ010000005.1, forward strand.
CAAATTCTCCGTCAATATTCAGTTGCATTTTTTCATCTGTATCTACTTTCACATTTCTTGCTCGTGCATAAATAACATTACCGTCATCTAAATGAGCTCCTCTTGTTGCCAGTGATGCTATACGAATAAATTCAGCTAGGTTTGTTTTACGCAATATGATTAAATCGAAATAACCGTCGTTTAATTTAGCATTTGGTGCAAGCTTTTCAAAACCACCGACAGAGTTAGTGTTTGCTACTAAAAATAACATAATCTCGTCGTCAATTATATTGCCGTCATACTCTATTTTTGCACGTATTGGTTTAAGAGATGGAAGCATTTCAATCCCTTTCATATAATATGCTAACTGTCCTATCATAGTCTTTAGCTTACTTGGTACTTCATAGGTAAGTTCAGTTAGTTTCCCACCACCAGCTATATTCATAAAGTAATGGTCATTAACTCTGCCAATATCAAGTGGCATAGTTTGATCTGCTAAGATGATATCTAATGCTTTCTTTATATCTCTTGGAATAGATAGTGCTCTTGCAAAGTCATTCGTTGTTCCAGTCGGGATGATCCCTAACTTTGGACGAAAGTCCTTTTCTGCTAATCCATTTATTACCTCATTAATAGTTCCATCTCCACCAGCAGCAACAACTACATCATACTTACGTTCTACTGCAGTTTCAGCTGCTTTAATCGCATCGCCTTCACTGGTAGTTGCATGTGCGGAAGTTTCATACCCGGCTTTTTCAAAACGCTCTAGTACATGAGCTAACTCTCGTTTGAATACTTCACGACCTGATGTCGGATTATAAATGATTCGGGCCCGTTTCAACATGTCCCCACCCCATTTTTTCAGTCATTACTTTCATGATCATCAATCATTATCATAGACTTTTTTTCATCTTTTGAAAAGGACTATGACAAATTCAGACTACTACCATAATTGGTAGTAGTCTTGATATCGTAATAGTATTATCTTTTAGCTAATTCTGCAGAAAGTATTTTGTTAACCATTGGAGGATTTGCCTGGCCTTTAGTAGCCTTCATTACCTGTCCAACTAAATATTTCTGTGCTTTATCTTTCCCGTCTTTATAGTCAATGATGGATTGCTCATTCTCATCTAATATTTTCGTGATGATTTCTGTTAACTGTCCTTCATCAGAAATTTGAACAAGTCCTTTTTCCTTAATGATTTTTTCAGGCTCTCCACCGTTATCAACTAGTTCAGCAAATACTTTCTTCGCCATTTTCGATGAAATGGTTCCATCTTCAATTAATTGAATCATTTTCGCTAAGGATTCTGGCGTTACTGCCAGTTGATTAAGTTCTTTCTGATGTTTATTCATGTATGCAGAAACTTCGCCCATCAGCCAGTTAGATGCCTGTTTGATAGCTGCACCATGTTGGGTGGTCTCTTCAAAGAAATCAGACATTTCTTTAGAATTTGTTAGAACCGCAGCATCATACTCGGATAAACCTAACTCGTCCATATATCGTTTTTTTCGTACATCTGGCAATTCAGGAATTTCGTTACGAATTCGTTCCTTCCATGCTTCATCAATATATAACGGCAATAAATCTGGTTCAGGGAAGTATCGATAATCATCAGAACCCTCTTTAACCCGCATCAATATGGTTTCTTTTGTCTTTTCATCATAACGGCGTGTTTCTTGTAGAATTTCTCCACCTGTTAATAACTCTTTTTCCTGACGTTTCTCTTCAAATTCAAGTCCTTTTTGTACAAAAGAAAATGAATTAAGGTTTTTTAACTCTGTTTTTGTTCCAAATTCATCTTGGCCGATAGGTCGTATCGAAAGGTTGGCATCACAACGAAGTGAACCCTCTTCCATTTTACAATCGGATACTCCTGTGTATTGGATGATATTTTTCAATTTTTCCAAGTAAGCATACGCCTCTTCAGGTGATCGCATATCTGGTTCGGAAACAATTTCAATTAATGGTGTTCCTTGACGGTTGAAGTCAACCAACGAATAACCGTCATCCTGGTGTGTTAATTTACCAGCGTCTTCTTCAATGTGTAAACGCGTAATTCCAATGCGTTTTTTCTCTCCATTAACTTCGATTTCAATCCAGCCATTTTCAGCAATTGGCTTATCGAATTGCGAGATTTGATATGCTTTCGGATTATCTGGGTAAAAGTAATTTTTACGATCAAATTTAGTGTCGGAAGCAATTTCACAATTTAATGCCATTCCAGCCTTCATCGCAAAGTTAACGACTTCCTCATTTAATACAGGTAGAACACCTGGATATCCAAGGTCGATTGGGTTAACGTTCGAGTTTGGCTCCGAACCAAATGCATTTGGACTCGGGCTGAATATTTTTGAATTTGTTTTTAGTTCCACGTGTACTTCTAGACCAATGATAGTTTCAAAATTCATTATTTGCCACCTCCTAATTGAGGTCGTTTCGTATGATAATCGGTTGCTTGTTCAAACGCATGTGCTGTGCGATAGATCGTCTGTTCATCAAAATGCTTTCCAATAATTTGTAAGCCAAGTGGTAATCCTTTTTCAGAGAAACCACATGGTATTGAAATTCCTGGTACCCCTGCTAAATTAACAGGAATCGTTAGAATATCATTCGCATACATCGTTAATGGGTCATCCACTTTCTCCCCGACTTTAAATGCAGGCGTCGGTGTTGTTGGTCCAATAACTACATCATACTGTTCAAAAATGCTATCAAAATCATTTTTAATTAACGTGCGAACCTGCTGTGCTTTTTTATAGTAAGCATCATAATATCCTGAACTTAATGCAAAAGTCCCCAGCATGATACGACGTTTTACTTCGTCACCAAAGCCTTCGCTACGTGACATCTTAAACATATCCAGCATATTTGTCGCTTTTTCAGAACGAACACCATAGCGCACGCCATCAAATCTGGCAAGGTTGGCTGATGCTTCTGAGGATGCTAGTAAATAATAGGTAGCAACTGCATATTTGGAGTGTGGCAAGGAAACCTCTTCCCATTCAGCCCCGAGTGATTCGTATGTTTTCAATGCATTCAAGACAGATTCTTTAACTTCTGGTGCTACACCCTCAGCAAGATACTCTTTTGGTACAGCAATTTTCAAACCCTTCACATCGCCTGTTAGGGAACTCGTAAATGAAGGAACCTCGATATCCACACTCGTCGAATCCATTTCATCATGACCCGAGATCACTTCAAGAACACGTGCATTATCTTCCACATTTCTCGTAACCGGTCCTATTTGATCAAGTGAGGAAGCAAATGCTACTAAGCCAAATCGAGATACACGTCCATATGTAGGCTTCATTCCGACCACACCACAAAATGCTGCAGGCTGTCGAATGGAGCCACCCGTGTCTGAGCCTAATGAAAACAGAACTTCACCAGCTGCTACTGCTGCAGCAGAACCACCACTCGAACCACCTGGTACGTAGTCAGTATTCCAAGGATTTCGAGTTGGTGCATAGCTTGAATTTTCATTTGATGAACCCATTGCAAATTCATCCATGTTCAATTTACCAATTGTAATTGCTTTTTCTCTATCTAACTTGCTCACAACAGTTGCGTTATACAATGGATCATCAAAGTTTCGTAAAAACTGACTTCCACATGTCGTGCGCAACCCTTTTGTTACCATATTATCTTTGATTCCAGTAGGTATACCAAATAAACGATAATTTTCCGTGTCGGTTGTGCTATCAAGTTCTTTTGCCTGGTTGCGTGCATTTTCTTCATCCAGGGTTAAAAATGCTTGTACTTGGTCATCAACTTCTTTAATCCGATCATATGACGTGTTAACCAAGTCTTCAACAGTAATTTCTTTATTATGTAATTTTTCTTCTATCTCTTTAATACTATGGTCAAATAATGACATTGTTTTCCCTCCTTACTCCAAAATCGATGGCACTCTGAATTGACCGGCTTCTTTGTCGGGAGCGTTCTTCAAAGCTTCTTCTTTCGTAATCCATTTTCTTGGTTCATCTTTTCGTAGTACATTCTTCACATTTTGGTCATGTGTTGTTGGTTCAATACCCTCTGTATTCAATTCAGTTAATTGATCTGCATAATCAATAATTGCGCTTAAATCTTTCGTTAGCTGTTCCACTTCATGATCAGTCACTGCTAATCTTGCCAAATGCGCAACATGCTTTACTTGATCCTTTGATATATCTGACAATATATACACCTCCATAAAGGTTTTTAAATTAGGGTAAAACTTCCTGAAAAACTCTTGCAATACTATTGATAATAGCAGAATTTGACGCTAATTAGCAACTTTAAAGGGAAATTCAATTTGAGTAAAAAAAGACCTGAAATAGCTTCCACACTATTTCAGGCAAATAATATCATATAGTAATAGGGTAAAAAAATTACTTAAAAGGGTCATTAATTTAGGCATTGAATTCATAATTACCAATTGAAAGAACACTAGGTTCTAAATCAGATGCTGTATCCAATGGTTGCTTATCCTGCGCAAATAAAAATCCAGCAACAAGAAGAGTTCCTAATGTTATAGTAGTAAATACTTTTTTCATATTATCCCCTCCTTTACAGTATAATTAATTCCTCATAAGATATATTGGCTAGTTTATAATACTTAACCGCGTCTTTATACTTACATAGATACTCATAATGTTTACCTAGCATATTAGCGTAAACTACTATATTCGCATAATCTTTATGTTTCTGTAGATATGGTATAAATTCCTTGATAACTAAAGATTCAAATTTAGCATATTCCTGATTTAACACTAAATTATAAGTGCTGATTACATAATAATGAATTTTAAATAGTTCATTATCTGTTTTACCATCCAATAGTTCAGTTCCTTTTTCTATCATCTTTTTAGTATTATCAAGATCATAAATTGAGTAATATTCTTTAATTAAAGATGTCACTGCTGTTAACTTTGCATTAAGGTCAACTTCAACATCATTATATACCTCTTCATAATAATGAATTGCTTCTTTAGTATCTCCTTTTGTTGCATGGAGGAAACCTAGATTCTGATTGGATAATTGAATGATTTGTTGATTTTTATTCAATTCACCTAAATGCTTGGCAAGATTATGGTTTTTTATCGATTTATCCCACATTCTAATTCGACGATATGATATACCAAGCACAATATGACATTGTGCACAGCGAATAAAATTATACTGTTTTCTGAAAACGTCTATAGCTTTATCAGCGTAATCTATCGCTTCAAGTGTATTACGTAATTTACTATGTGTTACTCCAATAGTATATTGAAGATCAGCAACTTCCTCTTCTGGTAACTCAAGCTGATTCAGTTTTTCTTCTGATAGCTTATACATACGCATAGCCTGATTAATCTCAGAAGTTAAAGTTGCATAATTCCCTTTAAACTTATACCAATAATACTGGTGTAAACTATCTAAGGTGCTGGAAATTTCAGCTAATCTATTTATTTCAGCTAATGCTTCCTCAAGTTTACCTAAAACTAAGTAGTACCGAACCTTATGAATCTCAAACATTACTAGACTATCAGAATGAGCGGACTCCATTAATCCTTCTAATTCTTCGTATGCAGCTATAATTTCTTGTTTGTCATTTACTTCAAAAAGTAGATTATACCAATTTTGACACTTCTCTTTGATGGTTGTATCTATTTCATTATCCAGTTGGATTCCTAGACGCGTACATAACAGACTGATCACATCTGGGCTAGCGTCCGTCTTTTGATTTTCAATCTTTGATAAGTAGGACATAGATACGATACCTTCTGCTAACTGTTCCTGCGTCATTTCTTGTTTAATTCGATGCAATTTTATAAAGGGCCCTATCTCCATCTATATACCCACCTTAACAACAAGTTGTCTGTATTTATATAATAACATAAATTCAAAATATTCATATTGGGAAAGTTGATGGGTGAATATGTCGATTATCACCTTAAAAACTTTCCAACTTTCCTAAAACGATGAAAAAGAACTCCTTTCTGCAAAAAAGAGCAAAAAAGGAGTTCTTTTTATCATGACTATTTACTTAGAACATTTCAGAAGTTGTTTTTCCTTGCATATGATGGATTAGGTAATCTGGTCCACCAGCTTTTGAATCGGTACCTGACATATTGAATCCACCGAATGGTTGGTAACCAACAATAGCTGCTGTACATCCACGGTTGAAGTACAAGTTACCGACATGGAAGTCAGTACGTGCTTTTTCTTGATGTGTACGGTTATTTGTAATTACCGCACCAGTTAAACCATAATCAGTATTGTTAGCAATTTCAATTGCATGATCAAAATCTTTTGCTTTGGTTAATCCTACAACAGGACCAAAGATCTCTTCTTGCATAATACGTGATTCTGGATCAGCATCTGCGAAAACAGTTGGATTAATGAACCAACCTTTACTGTCGTCTCCAGTACCACCAGCAATAAGTTCCGCTTCTTTCTTACCAATTTCAATGTAGCTCATAATTTTATCGTATGCACCTTGATCAATTACAGGTCCCATAAAGTAAGAATTATCATGTGGGTCACCTGCTGATAATTCTTTTGTTAATTGAGCAACACGATCTTTCACTTGATCGTATACATCTTCATGGATTACAGCACGTGAACATGCAGAACACTTTTGTCCTGAGAACCCAAATGCAGATTGAACAATCGATTGTGCTGCTAGTTCTAAATCAGCCTCATTATCGACAACGATGGTGTCTTTACCACCCATTTCAATAATTGTACGTTTAAGCCACTTTTGGCCTTTTTGTACCTTTGCTGCACGTTCAAAAATACGTGTACCAACGTCACGAGAACCTGTAAAGCTTACAAAGCGAGTACGTGGGTGATCTACTAGATAGTCCCCAACCTCACTACCAGGCCCTGGAATATAGTTAATAACTCCTGCTGGTAATCCTGCTTCTTCAAGGACTTCCATTAATTTATAAGCAATTACAGGTGTTGAGCTTGCTGGTTTAAGTAATACTGTATTACCTGAAACCATTGCTGCTGTTGTTGTTCCTGCCATGATGGCAAATAGGAAGTTCCAAGGTGAGATTACCACACCCACTCCTAGTGGAATATAGTTATATTGATTATATTCGATAGGTCTACTGTTAATTTTTACACCGTCTTTGAATTCAAGCATTTGACGGCCGTAATATTCAAGGAAATCAATCGCTTCTGCGGTATCCGCATCAGCCTCTTTCCATGGTTTTCCGCCTTCTTTAACTAGGTGTGCTGTGAATTCATGCTTGCGTCGGCGAACAATTGCTGCAGCACGGAATAGTATATCAGCACGAAACTTAGGGTCGGATTTTCTCCACCACTGGAATGTTTCGTCTGCAACTTTCATTGCTTGCTCAGCTAATTCTTTATTTGCTTTTGAAACATAACCGACAACTTCATCTTTATTAGCCGGATTTAAAGAAACAATTTTATCTTCTGTTGTTATACGTTCTCCACCAATAATTAGCGGATATTCTTTCCCTAGATCTGCTTCCACCTTCTTAAGGGCTTCTAGCATTTCCTTTTTATTTTCTTCTACAGTAAAGTCTGTAAAAGGTTCGTGTGTGTACGGTACTACCATGAAAAAACCTCCTTTTAAAAATTAACAATAACACTTCCATTCACATGATTGCGTTTACACAGACAACCGAATGAAGTCTTCCATTCATTATTTTAACCGAATTGTGCTAACAGTTCAACGAATTGAACCCATTAATGGAAAATATGCACTGTAGGATCCTCCGCGCCAGCTTCCCGGTAAATGAGACTTTCCATTTTTTCATCTGACATAATTTTAACTTCTAAATCATAATAATTTGGAAAAATTTCTTTAAGGACGCCATATGCATACTGTGTAAAGCCTACTACTTCGCCCTTTCCATAAAACTCAAGTGGTACCTCAATCGTTAATTTCTTCAAATCATCATTTACATAAAAACCTTCGCCAATAGAGCCTACATAGTTCGGAAAATATTGAGCTATCTCATTACCAAAGCTATTTATTAGCTGGGAATCATCATAGTATTTTTCCTCTGCCTCATCTGATGGAAAAAGTACATACTCCTCATCAATCGTTTCCCAATCATTAAGTGACATATCACTACCTGCTATATTTGTTTTTGCAACGAAGTTTCCAGGTATAGGAGAGCCCTGGTCAGCTTCTCTATATATAGCGAACATGATAGGCACCCCGTTTAATTCATCCATTTGACGAACACGTTCCAACATTGTTTGCGCCATTTCATTGGCTTGTTCCATCATTTCTCTTTGGGATATATCTTCGTAATAATACGGGCCTCCAGGTTCAGTCTGAAACCGGTAAACTGATTTCATTGCGATACCTATTGAGATACCGACTAGCTCTACAGTATTATCTTCTTTTTTTCGTAAATAGTTTTGTTCTAGTACATGGGATAAATATCGTGGATTTTCACGATAAACTTCTTCCTCCTCATCATCTTCAACTACTGGGTTTAATCCATCAATCCAATCAATAACCATATCTTCGGTTAAATACTGACCTTCCTGATAAAAATACTTTTCTGGATCAAACTCTGCTTTAGAATGACGTCTTAATCCTTCTTCGACTTCATCAATGTCCACACGATTTCCTAACTGATCTGTTATTACTCCTCTAGCTGCACTCGGCTTGAAAGGAAGGATCATCTTATAATTCTCTTCTGATAATTGATAGCTAGGCACAATAGAGGTTTCTTCTCTTGTTTCTTCATTTTCCTGAACAACTTCATCTTCATTAATACTTGGTGCACAGCTCGTTATGAATAGGAGGGTACCTATTAACCAAATGCTTACCTTTTTCATATTTCCCCACTCCCTACCTTTCTATGACATCTTTTAGCTGCTGCTCATCCCAAACAGTAACACCTAATTGTAGAGCTTTATCATACTTAGAACCTGCATCCTCTCCTGCAATGAGTATATCTGTATTTTTACTAACACTTCCGGTGACAGATCCTCCCATTGATTCGATCATTTCCTTTGCTTCAGGGCGACTTAAACTTTCCATTTTGCCTGTCAGCACAACTGTTTTACCAGCAAAAACAGAATCGTTATTTTCAGTGGATTGTTTAGGTCCTGTATATTGCATATTAACGCCTAATGACTTCAAATCCTGAATAAGATCAATCACCTTTTGTTCGGAAAAATACTGTACAATGGAATCAGCCATTTTATCTCCGATCTCATTCACTGCGATGAGCTCCTCATAGGTTGTGTTTTGCAGGTTCTCCATTGTTTCAAATTGAACGGCCAACGTTTTGGCTGCTTTGGATCCAATAAAGCGAATCCCTAGGCCGAATAGTAAGTTCTCTAATGAGTTTTGTTTGGAAACTTCAATTGCACTAAGCAAGTTATCAACAGACTTTTCACCCATACGTTCAAGATTCAGCAATTTCTCGCGATTTAGTCGATATAAGTCTGCCATCGTTTGAATTAATTCCTCTTGAAAAAGTTGTATAATTACTTTTTCACCTAACCCATCTATATTCATAGCGTTTCGTGACACAAAATGAATAAGCCCTTCCTTTAACTGGGCAGGACAGTTTGGGTTAATACACCGCAGTGCTACTTCCTCTTCAAGCCGAACCAATTCACTACCACATGCTGGACATTCATCAGGCATTTGGAATTCTAATTGTTTACCTGTTCGCTGTTCATCTACCACTCTTACAACTTCTGGAATAATATCTCCAGCTTTTTTAATGATTACGGTGTCACCGATACGAATATCCTTCGCCCGGATTAAGTCTTCATTATGTAATGAAGCACGTTGTACGGTTGTGCCAGCAACCTTCACTGGGGTTAATATAGCTGTTGGCGTCACAACACCTGTCCTACCAACACTTAGTTCTATATCAAGAAGTTCGGTTACCGCTTCTTCTGCAGGAAATTTATATGCAATTGCCCAGCGAGGACTTTTAGCGGTGAAACCTAGCTCTTCCTGCTGTTGTAAATCATCAATTTTAATAACAATCCCGTCAATTTCATAATTTAACTGAGGGCGTTCTCTTGTCCAATATTCAACAAACTCAATCACTTCCTCGATAGTGTCGCACCTTTTCCATTCCGGATTTGTTTTAAACCCTAACTCTTGGAGATATTCCAATCGTTCACTATGAGAAGCTAATGTTCCGGTCTCCCATTCTCCCACACCATATAAAAATATATCTAAATTGCGTTTAGCTGCGATTTTTGGATCTAATTGACGTAGGGATCCAGCTGCTGCATTTCGTGGGTTAGCAAAAGGTTCTTCTTCGTTTTTTTCCCGTGCTTCATTTAACGCAAGGAAAGATTTATGTGGCATAAATGCTTCCCCGCGGACTTCTATTTTCTCGGTATCTTTAATTTTTAAAGGGATACTGCGAATTGTTTTCAGGTTACTTGTAATATCTTCGCCAACGGTACCGTCACCTCGTGTTGCTCCACGGACAAATCGGCCATCTTCATATGTGAGTGATATCGCAAGACCGTCTATTTTCAATTCACAAACATAAGAAATAGGCTTACCTGTATGTTGGCTAGCTCGTCTTGTGAAATCACGTAGATCTTGTTCATTAAATGCATTTCCCAGGCTCAACATTGGTACATTATGCTGTACTTTTTGAAAGGCTTCCAAAGGTTCACCACCGACTCGCTGGGTAGGTGAGTCAGTCATAATAAGTTCAGGAAACTGTTCTTCTAGTTCACGAAGCTCCTGCATTTTCTGATCGTACACAGCATCAGATACACTAGGATGATCTAAAACGTGATATTCATAGTTATATTGACGTAACTTGTCACTAAGTATGTTAATTTTTTCTTGTGCTTGTTGTTCATCCATAGCCCCAGCATCTCCTTATTGTTTCGTAATCGGTGCGAACTTTGCAAGTACACGTTTTATACCAGTTGGGGCAGGGAAGGCAATATCTAATTCCATGGATTCACCTTCACCTTGTACTTTTACAACGGTACCAACACCCCATTTTTTATGGCTTGCCTTATCACCAGGACCCCATGATTCACTTTCAGCTCCAGTAGTCTTTTGCATCTTCTCTGCCTTTCGTTTCATAGGAGCTCGCCTTTCACTAGATTGTCCAACTGAGCCATACATAGACATTTTCGCTTGCTCAATACCATCTACTAATTCCTCAGGTATTTCATTTATAAATCGACTGATTGGGTTCATATTTGTTCGACCATATAGGGTACGCATTTTTGCGTGCGTTAAGTAGAGCTCTTGTTCAGCACGTGTTATCCCCACATATGCAAGCCTACGCTCTTCTTCCATTTCATCATTATCAAACATGGAACGACTATGCGGAAAAACATTTTCTTCCATACCAATGAGGAACACAACAGGGAACTCCAGCCCTTTAGCTGCATGCAATGTCATAAGCGTTATTTTTTCCTCATTTTCCGTATCTTCTTCATCTACACGATCAATGTCTGCGATTAACGCAAGGTCGGTTAAGAAGGAGATAAGGGTCTTATCTTCACTCGTCTTTTCAAATTCCTTCGTTACAGTCATGAACTCTTCCAAATTCTCTAATCGGCTCTGTGACTCAATGGACCGTTCATTTTTCAGCATTGTTTCATATCCAGTTCTTTGAAGAATCGCTTCAACCATATCGGTTGCAGTTAAAAACTCTTGTTGCTGTGTTAACGTTTTGATTAGATTTCCAAATTCCGCTAATGTGTTGGCCGCCTTTTTAGACACACCTGTAAAATCAACTTCTTTTACGGCTTCATAAAAGGAGATGTCATGCTCTGTAGCATGTGCACGCAACCGGTCAACCGATGTCTTTCCTATTCCTCGTTTTGGAACATTGACAACTCGTTCAAAGCTCAAATCATCATCTGGATTTGTAATTAACCGTAAATAAGCTACCATGTCCTTGATTTCTTTGCGATCGTAGAACTTTGTGCCACCTACCATTTGATAGGCAATTGTCGATTTCATTAGCGAATCCTCTATCGCACGTGACTGAGCGTTTGTCCGATATAAAATCGCAATGTCATTTGGTGAGAATTTAGATTCATTTGTTAGTTCCTGGATTTTATTAATGACGAACAGTGCCTCTTCCTGCTCTGTTCCTCCTTGGAAATAATGTAGATTTTTCCCGTCCTCGTTTTCAGTCCATAGGTTTTTGGGCTTACGACCTGTATTTTTTTCAATTACCTTATTTGCTGCTGCAAGAATTGACTTAGTTGACCGATAGTTCTGCTCTAAAAATACAGTTCTAGATGACGGATAGTCCTTTTCAAACGATAAAATGTTGGAAATGTCTGCACCACGCCAACCGTAAATCGACTGATCAGAATCACCTACAACACAGAGGTTTTGAAAGCGACTAGCTAATTGTTTTACAAGATAGTATTGAGCATGGTTTGTATCTTGGTACTCGTCCACGTGAATATATTGGAATCTGCGCTGATAATACTCCAACACCTCAGGAATTCGTTTGAAGAGGTGAATTGTTTGCATAATCAGGTCATCAAAATCGAGTGACTGATTTTTATGTAGCATTTTTTGATATTTTTCATAGACTTGTGCTACCTGACGCTCAAAGAAGTCTCCAACATTTTTGCTATATTCTTCTGGTGTAATCAACTCATTTTTCGCTGAACTTATGGAACCAAGCATGGCACGTGGCTCAAATTTTTTCGGATCAATGTTGAGATTCTTTAGTATTTGTTTTATAGCGGATAGCTGATCACTACTATCTAAAATTGTAAAATTACGACTATATCCAATTCGATCGATATCCCGTCTTAGTATACGTACACACATAGAGTGAAACGTGGAAACCCATATTTGGTCACTACCCATACCCACTAATTTTTTAACACGCTCCCTCATCTCGCGTGCCGCTTTATTGGTAAATGTAATAGCTAATACGTTTCTGGGCGATACTTCTTTTTCACCAAGCAGATAGGCGATTCGATGAGTTAATACACGTGTTTTACCACTGCCTGCACCTGCCATAATTAATAACGGTCCTTCTGTATGTTTAACAGCCTCTTGCTGTTCTTTATTCAATCCTTTGAGTAAGTCATCCATTGTTTGACTCACAACGACACCACCTTAACTGAGTTATTCCATATCTTTAACTGCTTTAACAGTTTTTAATGCCTTTTTAAAATCTTTGTATAGACTGTTTCCAACAACAATAATATCCGAATGCTCCTTCATCTCACGTGCTTGGAAATTGTTCTCTATCCCTCCACCATAAAAAAGCAACGTATTGTTTAACTGGTCTTTAACCTTCTTGACGAGTTCGGTATCCCCATATTTACCGCTATATTCTATGTAAAAAATAGGTAAGTGAAAAACATGTTCGGCCATATGAGCATATGCAATCACATCCTCATCATCAGGAATGACACTGTTTGTGTGTTTGAAGACTTTAGAATCCTTATTTAAAATGCAATATCCTTCAACAAAGATTTCATTCCAATCCATGATATCCTTATACGCTTTAATAGCTTGATGCTGAATATCCATCATCCACTTCTTTTCGGTACTGTTCATTACCATTGGAATGTAATAATAGTCAAAACCTGGTGTGATCGCATCCATGGTTGAAACTTCAAGTATACATGGTACAGTAAATCGACGAATCCGTGATAACAATTCCAACACACCATCTAATGTTATATTATCTGTTCCACCAACTATAATAGCATCTGTACCTGATTCACAAATCATTTCCAGTTGTTCTTCTGAGATTTCTTTAGCAGGATCCAGCTTAAATATATGCTTCCATTCATTCATCGAATAATTCAACAGTCTAGTCCTCCAATATCATAATCCATTAGTTCATTATACCAAAAATCGTCCTAGGAAATTAGGATAAACCTGAAGTTTTTTAACAAAGGCTGTTTTCGCAAGCATTGTTGCTTTTTTATCTTCATATCTTCATAGTTGATATAGACTGCGACATAACTTTAGGCTTACTTCTATTGCCGCCGTCCGGGATCGCTACGGACGGATGCTTTCCGCGGGCACGGCCTCAGCCTCCTCGAGAAAACCACTCTGCGGGGTCTTCGGACATGTGCTGTTCCCGCAGGAGTCACCGCCCTCCGCTCACCCAAACTGGTAAGGTGTTTTATCAATACAGATACAGTCCCACGACAGTAACGGAAATAACAGCGAAGTGTATTTCCGTAGCGGTAGGTTAACCGTCATCTCAAGTTATGACGCATTTTATATCTATTCTCTCAAAAGCAACAAACTAACAAAAGCAGCTTTAACAAAAAAATGCCGTAACCTAAGGAAAGGCGACGACATTTTTACTAATCCTCATTTTCTTGTTTATCTAAAATCCGATCCAATACCAGTTGATAGCCATCACTGCCAAAATTAATACAGCGGCGCACTCGTGATATTGTTGCAGTTGAAGCGTTTGTTTCTTTTTCAATAACTGTATACGTATGCCCTTCTGTCAGCATCTTGGCAACTTGTAAGCGTTGGGCAATGGAATGAATTTCTGACATTGTTGCAATATCATCAAAAAATTTATAGCACTCTTCACGATCATTCAGCGATAGTATAGCATCAAAAAATTGGTCTAATTGCTCACCACGTAATTTATCAATTTGCAAAACAAACCCTCCTTAATTTTATTCATTTGTTACCGTAACAGATTGCCCGATACCTGGGCTTGATGGCATGACATTCACCCATGTTTTTCCTGGTGCAAATCCAACTGGCTGACCATCCCTAACAGGAATAATTTTACCGTCTTGATTTTCCCACTGGAGTTGTTGTACTTTTCCATTTTGAATAAGATATGCCTCTCCCCCAGTTTCTAGATCGATGGCACGGCGTCCAGCATCATCGACAACTTGATGAGTTGCTTCAACAATAAACACATTATCTACCTGTATCGGCTCTTCGGTATTAAGTTCTACCGTTTTCTCGCCATCACTATACCGTGTATATTTTTCATTTGTTTTATCATAGTCAAATTCAACGATGTTCATTGTTGTAGGATTGTCTGAATATACAATTTCGACATGCCCTGCATCCTCACCTGGTATCTCTCCTAATTCCTCTTCATTTAAAAATGGTAACGGCTCATAAGATTGTGTTACATTATAGCCTTTCGTCTCTGCTACATCGTAAACTGCTCCAAATTGTAAATACGAATTATGTGGAGCTCTTCTAAATGATTCACGTTTAAATAAATTCCCATCGTTATCATATATCGCACCATTCAGGAAATGAATTCCACGATTTACGATCATATCATCTATAAAACCGGCTGCACCATGGTATATATAAAGAGCATTATAACGTTCAGCTAAATCAAAGTAATATTCTCGGGCACTTCGAACGGGACCTACAACTTCTGGTGATTCACTTTGAAACATTGCTAATAACCGAGTGATTTTGCCCTCTGCTAAAATTTCGAATACAATATCAGCCTGTGATAGACCTGTTTGTGGCCTTGCTTTTTGATGATTATTTACCATGATACTTACAATTCGGTTATCTGTGTCTTTATTTGTTCCAACACCTGTTAACGGATAAACATGTTCAAATTCTTCTTCGACCACCTCTTCTGGTGAATCTGTTTTTTCTTCTACTTCATTTTCTTTTGTTTCATTATCTTTTGCTGTTTCCTTCTCGTCCTCAGAACATGAGACAAGAAGAACGATCAATACTACTATAAAACAAAGAAACCTTTTCATTACTCCAACACCTTCACTTAAGAATATATAGTGTATTATACGTTATCTCATGATTGCTGGAAAGAGCACTTCATGCTTTTTCACATCAATAATTCCCTGTTGTGTTATTCGAATATATGGTAAATGAGTGGATGATAGAAATAAAATACTATAAATCGGATCTTCAAATGGGTAACCATAATCCTTCAACAGTTTTTTTAATTCTTTTTCATTTTTAATTAATTCTACCATGTTACCTTTAAACATGATTCCTCCAAGCTGAAGGGGTAATTCAAATTTAACTTCACCTTTGTCGACTACTACAATTCCTCCGCCAATATCCTTCATCCGTTTCCAGGCCCGGAGCATATCGTGTTTGTTCTTACCCATAATCACGATATCACCAGTAGCAGAGTATGAGCTAGCAATACCTCCCAAATTTTTGGTAAACCCTTTAATGGTTGTATTTACCCGCCATTCTCCATTTCTATCAATTAATAAAAGGAACGCATCATCTCTATTATCTGGCAATTCATCTGGGGTAATGTCTGTTTCAATAGCATACGGTTTTATGATTACATCATTCACTAGCTCTAGTCCAATTGGAACTGAAAATTGCAGGTCACTTATTTGTAGTTCCCAATCAAACGAAATAGGAGAAATACCATATTTCTCCCACTCTATTTTTTGTGGAATTGCTTGTTCTATTCCATCTTTAAGAATCCACTGTCCTTTAGCTAGAACGCTGGTTGGATGCGGATTACTCTTAGAATCTAGTATATTAATATGTGCAATTCGACCTGGTGTAATGCTTCCCAGTTGTTCATGCAAACCGAAATGCCTCGCTACATTATATGTTGCCATTCGATATGCATCTTCTATAGGAATACCTTTGTCAATTGCTATTTCAATACATACATTGATTATACCCTTTTCATAGAATGCAGGTGTCGAACCATCCGTTGTCATCGTTAAGTTATCAAACTCCGTTAACCCTTCTGCCAAAATTTCTTCTACTAGTTTCGACAAATCCGGGCGAATGGATGAGTTTCTTAATCCCACATGATAACCTAGTTCTAAACGTTTAATTACGTCTGCTCCAGTCATCGATTCATGATCTGCTGCAATTCCTAACAACTTCATTTTAGTTAGTGTCTTTTCTGAAGCTCCAGGCAAATGTCCTTCCACAGGTTTCCCTTGACGTTTCGCTTCCTGAATCCAGAAAAGTAATCTATCGTCTCCATCTAACAGTCTTGGCCAAGATGTCAACTCCCCGCCTTGTGCAACAGACGGATGGGATAACCAATCCATAATATTTCTAGTATTATATAGTCGTTCTTCATCCTGGATTGCTGTTTGTGAATCAAATCTCGCCCACCAATACATAGATATCGGTAATGTATTAAACTCATCCAGTAAAGTAAACGCTTTCTTTTTATCCAGTAAAAAATTCCACATTTGATTATCATTTACCAATGTAGTTGTTCCCGTTTTAGCTGCATGGCGTGCCAACTCTTCTGGATTATATAATTGATACGGATGTGCATGCGGTTCCATATAACCAGGAACAAGATACTTGTCTTTACAATCTACTACTTCGACATTATCAAGGTTTTTAGGCAATTTCTCCCCTACGTACACAATGCGGTCATGGTAAATCCAAATATGCGCGTGTAACCATTGTTTAGTATATATATTTAAATAAGTACTATCTTTTAAAAGTAGGGTAGGAGCCACTGTATCATCAATAATACCAACATGATTTCTAAGCTCACGATTTCTCCAATAATGTCCCTTCTCGATCATAATACAACTCTCCAATTTCCAATTTTCTCTATCGTACCATATAAAGCGCTTTCGCACAGTAAAGTTTTCGTTAATTAAAGTGAAAAATTTGTGACAAGCAAAGCTTCTACCGAGTATGGTTCGAGTAGTCCCGAAGCACTGAACTCCCCTGAATATGCTTGCAGATGTAGGGACAAGCAAAGCTTCCACCAAATCGGTAGTTGGTGATTTAGCAATTTGGCGTTTAAAAGCTAACATACGGCGTTCACATTGTATAAGCACATTTCCAATTCCACAGCAAAAAACTGACACCAAAAGCTTAAACTTCCAGGCCAGTCTCTGCATGATTACTCCCCAATATCTTTCCTGTAAAAAAACGCTTGGCTATCTTTCATTGGTAATAAGGTTCGATATGCTAAATTAGTTGCTTCTCCTAACGAGGAGCCTTTCGCTCCAACTAATAAAACACGTCCGCCATCCGATACGAGAGCTGTTCTGAGTTTCTTTGTTCCCGCATGTACCGTAAACGAGCTTCCTTCAGGTTTTAGTTCTGGTATCTCTACGCCTTTTTGATATCCGGCTGGATAACCAATTGATGCAACAACAACACCCACACAGGCGCTATCTTCCCATTGCAGCTTCGGGTTAACTCCCTCCATAACATCGATGAACACTTGTAATAGATCGTTTTTTAACAATGGTAGTACTACTTGTGTTTCAGGATCACCGAACCGAGTATTAAATTCAATTACCCTAGGTCCGTCATCAGTCATCATAAGGCCTGCATATAAAATACCTGTAAATGGACGTCCTTCTTTCATTAAACCATCAGCTGTCTTTTGGAGTATCTCGGTTGTTGCAAATGCTAACAAGTCTTCTGTAACGTCAGGTACTGGTGCGAATGCTCCCATTCCACCGGTGTTGGGTCCCTCATCATTATCATACGCCCGCTTATGGTCCCTGGCTGGAACCATTGGATAAACATTGTTTTCATGCACAAAAGCCATCAAGGAAAACTCTTTGCCTGCAAGGAATTCTTCGATAACAATGGTGGTACCAGCTTCATCAAATGTCTTGGTAACAAGCATATCATCGATAGCAGATAACGCTTCTACTTTCGTTTCTGCTACAATAACGCCTTTCCCGGAAGCGAGCCCATCAGCTTTCACGACAATTGGCGCACCTTTTTTTTCGATATATTTTTTCGCTTGGTCCGCATTTGTAAAAGATGCATAGTCAGCGGTCGGGATGCCATGTTTTTGCATAAATGCTTTGGCATAACTTTTACTTCCTTCCAAAAGTGCAGCTTCTTTCGTTGGTGCAAAAATAGCTAGGTTTTCATCCTGAAATCGATTTGCAATCCCTAACAGCAATGGATTTTCAGGGCCAATTATCGTTAAGTCAATCGCTTTTTCTTTGGCGAATGCTAATAGACCATCTATATCAGTTTCACTTATAGGAACACAATTTGCCTGACTAGCTATTCCACCATTACCAGGGGCAGCGTAAAGAGATTCTATTGTTTCACTCAAAGCAAGAGACATTATCATGCTGTGCTCACGCCCACCGCGTCCGACGACTAATATATTCATCAAACCATTCCTCTCTGTGGGAGATATCTATTCTTAATGTTTAAAATGTCGCATGCCCGTAAATACCATTGCGATTCCATTCTCGTCACATACATCAATTGATTCCTGGTCTCGCTTGGAACCTCCAGGCTGGATGATTGCAGTTACCCCTGCTGTAGCGGCTGCTTCCACTGTATCAGGCATTGGGAAAAATGCATCAGAAGCTAAGACTGCTCCTTTTGTATTTTCACCTGCTTGCTCGATAGCAATAGTAGCGGATCCAATACGATTCATTTGTCCGGCGCCAATGCCAACTGTTTGATTATCTTTTGCTAGCACGATAGCATTTGACTTCACATGCTTCACTGCTTTCCAGGCGAACAATAAATCAGATAGTTCCTGCTCTGATGGTTGATTCTTCGTAGGAAATGCTAACTGATCTTTAGTTAACTCTTTATGATCACTGTCCTGTATCAGCATTCCGCCTTTGACAGTTGTTAGCTTATGATAAGCTTGTTTCTGGCTATTCATCGGTAGCTCTAGCAAACGGATGTTTTTTTTCATGGTTAATGTCTCTAATGCTTCTGGTGTATAGCTAGGAGCTATTACTATTTCTAAGAAAATTTCACTTAACTGCTCTGCTGTTGATTGATCAATTTCTCGATTACACGCAACGATTCCACCGAAAATAGAAATAGGATCTGCTTGATATGCTCTTTGAAATGCTTCTGCTAGATTATCTGCCATCCCTATTCCACATGGATTCATATGTTTCACAGCCACTGCTGTAGGGTTTTTATATTCAGACAAAATTTCCAGTGCAGCATTTGCATCTTGAATATTATTAAATGAAAGCTCCTTACCATGTAACTGTTTGGATGTCGCTAAACTTAACGCTGTATTTGTAGAATCCTTATAAAAAGCAGCCTTCTGATGTGGATTTTCTCCATAGCGTAATGTCTGTATTTTTTCATATGTTACGGTATAATTCTCTGGGAATTCTTCTTTCGTATCTTCGGTAAAGTAACGTGCAATCATCGCATCATAATGTGCTGTATGACGGAAAACTTTCGCAGCTAATTGTTTACGTTTTTGCTTATTCAACGTGTCTTTTTGAATAGCATCTAGTACATCGCTATAATCATCTGGATCGACAACTACGGTAACATCTGTGAAGTTTTTCGCAGCTGCTCGAAGCATAGTTGGACCACCGATATCAATGTTTTCAATAATATCATTTTCTGAAACGCCTTGTTTATGAAGCGTCTTTTTAAATGGATACAAATTCACAACAACCACATCAATTAAGGAGATATTATTATCTTCTAGTTGTTTTTGATGAGTTGGCTCTTCTCGCTTAGCAAGTAATCCACCATGAATCACGGGGTGTAATGTCTTAACTCGGCCGTCTAAAATTTCCGGAAATCCTGTTATTTCATCTACAGCTTTGGCTGGTATTCCTGCCTCCTGTAACACGCGCAACGTACCACCAGTTGAAATAACATCATAATCCAACTCGATTAACCCCTTGGCAAGTTCAGTTATATTTTCTTTATCAGAAACACTTATCAATGCTTGTTTTTTCATGAACTATCCCTCTCTTACTTGACCTGAATTAGTTGATTAATAACTTTAGGATATAATTGGTGCTCTATTCGTTGAATACGTTGTTTCAACATTTCTTCGGTATCCTCTGGAAATATAGGAACGGTAACTTGTTCAATAATTGGTCCAGTATCAATTCCTTCGTCAATATAATGAACCGTAACACCTGTTTTTTCTACACCTGCTCGAAATGCCTGGCCAATCGCATCTTTTCCTGGAAAAGCAGGTAGGTAAGAAGGATGTATGTTAATGATCTTCCCCACAAACGCCTCCAATAGTGTTGTTCCGGCAATTCGCATATAACCCGCTAGAAAAATCCACGACACCTCTGCATCATGGAGTCTCCTAACAAGTTGTTCTTCATAATTTGCTTTTGTAGCATATTCCTTTGGATTAAAAACATAAGTTGGTACACCATAGTGGTTTGCTTTATCAATTACACTTGCATCTGGTTTATCACAAACAAGCAACACTATATCACACATTAGGTCGTCGCTCTCCATGATTGCTTGAAAGTTGCTTCCTGTGCCTGATGCAAATACGGCAGCTTTTAAAGAAGTCATGATCGAAAATGGACGCCCGCAGAATCTGTTACGGTGCCAATTACCGTGGCCTTCTCACCTTGTGCATGTAAAATAGTTAACGCCTGGTCAACCTCTTTAGGTGCGACGACCATAGCCAAGCCAATACCCATGTTAAATACTCCAAACATCTCTCGGTCGGATATCTCTCCTTGCTGTTGAAGGAATGAAAATATACCAGGCTTCTCCCAGCTTGTTTCATCTAGTTCAACACCTAAACCTTGTGGCAGCATCCGAGGGAAATTTTCATAAAATCCACCACCAGTAATATGAGAGGCACCTTTAACTGTAAGACTTTCCATCACAGCTGAGACTTGCTTTGCATAAATCTTCGTCGGTGTCATGAGCGCTTCTCCGAGTGGTTTAGATAATCCATCAACTACTTTATGAAAGTCCAGACCTGCTACAATTTTTCGCACAAGTGAATATCCATTTGAATGAATACCACTTGATGGTAACCCAATCACAACGTCACCGGCAGTAATAGACTCCCCTGTAATTAAACGGGATTTTTCAGCAATCCCAACCGTAAACCCAGCCAAGTCATATTCATTTTCCTCATACATACCAGGCATTTCTGCTGTTTCTCCGCCAATCAAGGCAGCACCGGCATCTGAACAACCTGAAGTTATCCCTGAAACGATTTGCTCCAACATTTCCGGGTCATTTTTCCCACAAGCGATATAATCAAGGAAAAATAATGGTTGTGCACCTTGAGCAACAATATCATTAACACACATGGCAACTAAATCAATTCCAACTGTATCGTGTTTATCTAATTGGAAGGCAAGTTTCAGCTTTGTGCCGACACCATCTGTACCAGAAACAAGAACCGGCTCTTGATAGTTGAATGACGTTAATTCGAATAAACCTGCAAAGGCACCAATTCCCCCTAAAACTTCGGGGCGAGTTGTTTTGGCAATATGCTTTTTCATACGTTCAACAGCTTCATAGCCTTTCTCTACGTCTACTCCAGCATCTTTATACACATTTGACATATGGATACACCGCCTTTTTTTAGCTTCTGGTATAAGATATACTCGCTTGCTTATCTTCTGAAACAGGATAGTTCCCTGTAAAACATGCGTTACATATCCCTTGGTTAATCGTTTTATCTTTAACAATAGCGTTTTCCAACCCGTCTGTTGACAAATACGCTACACTATCTGCTCCAATCAAGTCACATATTTCATCAACCGAGTTATTTGCTGCTATTAACTCTTCTCTTGTTGATATATCAATCCCGTAGTAGCAAGGGTTTTCAATCGGCGGTGAGGCAATACGAACGTGTACCTCTTTAGCACCAGCTTCTTTTAACATCCGTACAATTCGCTTACTCGTTGTTCCCCGTACGATCGAATCATCTATCATGACAACACGTTTTCCATCCACAATTCCGCGAACTGGTGATAGTTTCATTTTCACACCTTGTTCACGTAATTCCTGAGAAGGCTGAATAAATGTTCGGCCAACATATCTATTTTTAATTAATCCCAGTTCATATGGAATTCCACTTTGTTCGGCATAACCTATTGCCGCCGAAATACTAGAATCTGGTACACCAGTTACGACATCAGCCTCAACAGGGGATTCCTTCGCTAACTCAATACCCATCCTTTTCCGTGATGCATGGACATTTACATGATTCAAATCGCTATCCGGTCTTGAGAAATACACATATTCCATCGCACACATGTTACGTGGCTCACGTAAAGCAAAGCGTGTCGTTTCAATACCGTCATCACTGATTGTAATTAACTCACCCGGTAACACTTCTCGTTCAAAGGTTGCCCCGATAATGTCAAATGCGCATGTTTCTGAAGAGACAACATAAGCATCGCCCAACTTCCCAATAGATAGCGGGCGCAATCCTCGTGGATCCAGTGCAACGTACATTTTATCTTCCTTTAAGATCGCAAATGCATATGCTCCGATAATTTCCTGTAAGGCATCCTTCATCGATTCAACCGTTGACGTTTTTCTGTTTCGTTTAATTAAATGGGCTAATACTTCTGTATCAGATGTGGTTTGTAAAATACTACCCTCACGCTCTAGCTCCCCGCGAAGTTTATAGGCATTCATAATATTACCGTTATGTGCCAATGCCATACTCCCCGTCTGAGAACGAAAGAGTAATGGCTGAACATTATCGATTCCACCGTCACCTTGGGTGGGATAGCGAACATGGCCAACCGCTGCATGTCCACTTAAATCAGAAAACTCTGCTTGTTTAAAAACATCATTTACTAAACCAAGACCTTTATGAACCTTTAATGTTTCACCATCACTTGTAACAACTCCAGCTCCTTCTTGACCACGGTGCTGAAGAGCATGTAAACCATAGTACGTAATTTCCGCTGCTTTTTCGTGACCCCAGATTCCAAATACACCACATTCTTCATTTAAGCCTTTGATTTCAGTAAGCATGGTATAGCCCCTTTCCAAAGGTCACGTAGTTGATCAACCTCTTCCTGGATAACATTTGTATTAGTTGACTTCACCGTCATTTTCCCTTCACCGGTAACAGTACCAATTTGTTGTAACCCATCAATTAATTGCTCAAGTTGATCTTTTTTATGAGCTTTAACTGTTACTATAAATCGGGATTGGGATTCACTAAATAAAGCAACAGTAGGATCTCCAGACAATTCAACCTCAACACCTAAACCTGAATCATTAAAAACGCTTTCTGCCAATGCAACACCTAAACCACCCTCAGCTAAGTCGTGGGCTGATTCGACAACACCTTGTTGAATTGCATTTAAAAGCTGTTTCTGACGAATTGTTTCTAGCTTCAAATCAATGGAAGGCGTCTTACCAGAATAGGATCCATCTACTATATTCTGTAGCTCACTTCCACCAAATTCAGGGTTGGTGTCCCCGATCAAGTAAACGATGTCACCTGCTGATTGAAAATAGTTTGGTGTTATGTGATCTAAAGATTCATGCAGTCCGACCATCCCAACCACCGGGGTTGGAAAAATCGAATTTCCTCTGGATTGGTTATATAACGAAACATTCCCACTAATAACCGGCGTTCCTAAGATGCTACATGCCTCACTCATGCCCTCAACACTTTTTTCCATTTGCCAAAATACCTCGGGATTAGTCGGATTACCGAAATTCAGCCCATCTGTTAATCCCAGTGGACGAGCTCCTGAACAGACAATATTACGTGCCGCTTCTGCAACAGCAATCTTACCACCGGTTTCAGGATCCAAATAAATATAACGTGAATTACAATCCGTAGTAATCGCTAGCGCTTTGTCTTTTTCTTTAATACGTATTACAGCAGCGTCTGAACCAGGCGCTACAACCGTATTGGTTTGCACCATGGAGTCATATTGATCATAGACCCATTCCTTACTAGCAATGGTTGGCTGCTGGAGTAGCTGCTTTAGCGTCGATGCATGATCCGTTACATTTGGAACAGTATCTTCCAATTGTTGATTTGCTCTGTAATAAGCTGCTTCTGTTGAAGGTAAATGATAAACTGGCGCTTCCTCAGCCAGCGCATCAACAGGGATATCTGCTTCCACTTCCCCGTGTTGTTTGATCCGAAATACCTTTTCTTGAATAACTTCACCAACAGCAACTGCTTGAAGACCATATTTTTCAAAGACGTCAATAATTTCTTGTTCACGTCCTTTTTTAACAACAAGTAACATACGCTCTTGTGATTCCGATAGCATCATTTCATATGCATTCATGTTGGTTTCACGTTGTGGAACGTTGTCGAGATTCATTTCCATCCCTGTTCCTGCTTTACTTGCCATTTCACTTGCTGAGGAAGTAAGGCCTGCTGCTCCCATATCCTGCATACCAACTAACGCATCTGAATGAATAACTTCCATACAAGCTTCGATTAGTAATTTTTCCATAAATGGATCACCAACTTGAACTGCAGGTCGGTCTTTATCCGAATCCTCCGCTAAGTCGCCTGAGGCAAATGTAGCACCATGAATGCCATCACGACCAGTCGGTGCACCTGCATAAATAACTGTATTACCAACACCAGCTGCAATTCCCTTTTGAATATCATCATGATTGATTAACCCAACACACATTGCATTAACGAGTGGATTATCCTCATAGCTATCATCAAACTGGACTTCACCACCAACTGTTGGTACACCCACACAGTTTCCGTAGCCAGCTATTCCACTTACAACCTCAGAAAAAAGATACTTAACACGTTCTGAAGTTAAATTTCCGAACCGAAGTGAATTCATTAACGCGATGGGACGAGCGCCCATGGAGAATACATCACGAATAATACCACCAACGCCTGTTGCAGCACCTTGATATGGCTCCACCGCTGAGGGATGATTGTGACTTTCGATTTTAAATACAACAGCCTGTTTATCACCTATATCAATTACTCCAGCACCTTCACCTGGTCCTTGAAGGACGTGTGGTGCTTTTGTCGGAAATTTCCCAAGTAATGGTTTAGACGTTTTATAACTGCAATGCTCCGACCACATGACTGAAAAGATTCCTGTCTCGGTAAAATTTGGACGACGCTTGAGAATGTTTTTAACCATATCATATTCCTTGTCACTTAACCCCATGTCTTTATATAACTTGTCATGCTCGATTTGTTCAGGACTAATATTACGCGTTAATAACATAGGATTCCCTCCAATTTTCAACGAGTGATTGAAATAGTTTTAACCCATCATCACTTCCAAGCAACGCTTCAACTGCACGCTCTGGATGTGGCATCATACCTAATACGTTTCCTTCATTATTGACAATTCCTGCAATATCAGCAATTGATCCATTTGGGTTGTTCTGATAAGTGAAGACAATTTGATCGTTGGCTCTTAAGCTAGCAAGTGTTTCATCATTACAAAAATAGTTACCTTCTCCATGTGCAATTGGGAAACGGACCGTATCATTTTCCCCATATCCAGAAGTGAACATTGTCTTGTTGTTAACAACTCGTAAAGGCTCCTGATGACACATAAACTTAAGATTTTTATTTCGTAGCATCGCACCCGGCAGTAAACCTGCTTCTAGCAAAACCTGGAATCCATTACAAACACCGAGTACTGGCTTGCCCATTTCAGCCTGCTTTTTTATTTGCTTCATTACATTTGATGTCGCAGCAACGGCACCTGAGCGTAAATAGTCCCCATATGAAAACCCACCAGGTAAAAGAACCCCGTCATAGTCTGCTAAATCACAATTGTCATACCAAACCAAGTCTGCTTCTTCCTGTAAAACATCTTTTACCGCATGATACATATCCCTGTCGCAATTTGATCCTGGAAAAACAATTACAGCTAACTTCATGATTTAACAGCCTCCTCCACATCAAAGTGATAATCTTCAATTACTGGATTTGCTAACAACTTCTCACATGCTTCCTTAACACGTGTGTCGATGTCCACTCCTTCTTCCACGAGCAGTTCAATTGTTTTACCAACACGTGCTTGCTGTATCTCATTATAACCAAGCGAATTTAGTGATTCTTGAATTGCTTTTCCTTGAGGGTCCAAGACACCCTGTTTTAACGTGATATATACGGTAACTTTTTTCATGACCTTGCCTCCAGTCGATGTAGTATCATTTCATAAACTTCCAATAAATCACCTGTACCTTGTCTGAAAACATCTTTATCCATTTTTTCATCTGTTTTCAAGTCCCATAGCCTGCACGTATCAGGCGATATTTCATCAGCGAGTACTATACATCCTTCAGCCAATCGCCCGAATTCAAGCTTGAAATCCACTAACCTTACATTTACTTGTCTAAATAATTCGCCTAACTTTCTATTAATCATTAATGCTTTTTCTTTTATTTCCTGTAATTCAGAAGCAGTGACATTGCTCAGAAAAAGGGCATGTTCATCATTGATTAACGGATCACCTAAAGCATCATCTTTATAAAAGAGTTCTACGATTGGTGCATCAAAAACTGTCTTTTCTTCTATTCCTAATCGCTTGGTGATACTCCCTGTTGCCAGGTTACGAACAACGACCTCTAATGGAATGATTTCCGTCTGATACACAAGCTGTTCTGTCTCGTTCATTTTCTCTATAAAATGAGTACGGATTCCGTTTTCATGAAGGTACGGGAAAATATGTGCGGAAATTTCATTATTCAAGCGCCCTTTACCGTGAAAACTCGCTTTTTTCCCACCATTGAAAGCTGTTGCATCATTTTTATAAGTCAAAATCAATTGGTTTGGGTTATTCTGTACCTTATATACTTTCTTTGCTTTTCCTTCATATAATAGTTCAGCCTTCATATATTCCACCTCAGTTCAGACCAATTCGGTTAAAAATTTGGTCGACATTTTTTAAATGATATTTGTAATCAAAGCATTCATCAATTTCAGCCTGAGACAGTGTGGAACTAATCTTTTCTTCAGCTTCGACAAGTTTTTTGAAGTGTGTTTTTGTCTCCCAAGCTTGCATCGCTTTTGGCTGTACAAGATCATAGGCTTCTTCACGTGCCATCCCTTTCTCAATTAAGCTAAGCAGTACACGTTGTGAAAAAATGACCCCATGTGTTTTATCAATATTCCGTTTCATATTTTCAGGAAATACAGTTAGATTTTTTACGATGCTTGAAAAACGATTTAACATGTAATTAACCGCAATCGTTGCATCAGGTAAAATGACACGTTCTGCTGAAGAATGTGAAATGTCACGCTCATGCCAAAGTGAAACATTTTCAAAAGCCGTTGTCATATATCCACGCAACACTCGCGCCATTCCGGTCATATTCTCAGAGCCTATTGGATTACGTTTATGCGGCATTGCTGATGAACCTTTTTGGCCTTTAGCAAAGAATTCCTCCACTTCACGGGTTTCTGTCTTTTGTAAACCGCGAATTTCCGTCGCGAACTTTTCAATGGATGTAGCAACTAACGCAAGTGCTGAAACATACGCAGCGTGTCGATCGCGTTGTAATGTTTGGGTAGAAACTGGAGCCGGAGTTAGTCCAAGTTTCTCACACACATACTCTTCAACATACGGGTCGATGTTCGCATAAGTGCCTACAGCGCCGGACAACTTACCAAATTCCACATTCTTTGCAGCTAGTTCAAAGCGCTCCAAGTTTCGTTTCATCTCTTCATACCAAAGGGCTAATTTCAATCCAAATGTTGTTGGCTCAGCATGGACACCATGGGTACGCCCCATCATGACTGTATGTTTATGCTCGATAGCTTTGTGTTTTAAAATATCAATAAAAGCAGTTAGATCTTTACGAATAATATCATTAGCTTGTTTTAACAAATAAGAAAGTGCCGTATCAACAACGTCTGTTGATGTAAGTCCGTAATGAACCCACTTCCTTTCCTCGCCAAGTGTTTCAGATACTGCACGTGTGAATGCCACGACATCATGTCTTGTCTCCTGTTCAATTTCATAAATTCGATCCATATTAAATGATGCATTATTTCTAAGTTGTGTAACGTCGTCTAGAGGGATAATTCCTAGCTCACTCCATGCAGCACATGCCAATATTTCCACCTCTAGCCATGCATTAAATCTATTTTCATCCGTCCAAATGGCACCCATTTCTTCTCGTGTATAGCGTTCAATCATTGTGTTGCCTCCTTAAATCTACTGGTATATTCAATTAGTTCTGCTAACGTTTCTGCTGTAAATGTGATATGACCCATTTTACGTTTTGGCTTTACTGTATCTTTTCCATATAAGTGAACAAATCCGTTTCCAAGTGTTGGTAAAGCTTTTAAAACACCGTCTAAATCTTCTCCTAAAACATTAATCATGGTTGCCTGCTGCAATAGAGTTACATCTTTTAATGGTAACCCGCAAACAGCGTTAATGTGTTGTGTGAATTGGGAAACAGAACAAGCTTCAATAGAATAATGACCAGAGTTATGTGGACGAGGAGCCATTTCATTCAAATAGATTTCATCACCTTGGACAAACATTTCAATTGCAAATGTACCAACGATATTCATCTTTTCTGCAAGAGTTGCAGCTGCATCGACTCCCTTTTTGTAAACATGCTCGCTAACAAGAGCGGGTACGGTTGTTTGAAAAAGAATGTGATCCTTATGATAATTCTCTGCAATCGGAAAGAATGTTATATCTCCAGATTGTGAACGTGTAAAAACGATTGAAATTTCTTTGTCAAACGTGATCCATTGCTCGATAATGCAATGGTCATTCTGTTCTGCAAACACAAGCGCATGTGGAATGTCCTTTTCGCTTGTTAGTTTAACTTGTCCTTTACCGTCATAACCTCCTCGACATGTTTTAATAACAGCGGGAAATGAGATCGTCTTTAAAGCTTTTTTACATTCCTGACTATTTTTCACAATTGAAAAACGAGGTACTGGTAAAGCTAATTCCTTCATTAATTCCTTTTCTTTTTCGCGATTTTGAGTAATCTCCAGTGCATATGCACCTTGTGGTAATTTTCCTTGTTGTTCAATATATGCTGCTGCTTTAAGATCAACATTTTCAAATTCATAAGTCACCACATCACTAATATCAGTGAGGTCTTTAATTGCATCCATGTTGTCATAGGAAGCGACAATTTGCTGATCTGCTACCTGAGCAGCTGGTGAATGGGCGGTTGGATCTAGCACAACAACCCTATACCCCATATAGCGTGCAGCAATTGCCATCATTCGACCAAGCTGTCCGCCTCCGATTATCCCAATCGTTTTAGGAGGAAGAATTACGTTAGTTGATTCATTATTTATCTGCAAGTTCATCCCTCATTTCTGCTACTTTTTCCTGCAAGCCTTCGCGATGTGCTTCAAGTTTTTTCGAAACTTCCTCATCAAAAGCACCAATTATTTGTCCAGCTAAGATACCAGCATTTGTTGCACCAGCCTTGCCAATCGCAACTGTTGCAGTGGGAATACCACCAGGCATTTGGACGATGGATAGTAGTGAATCTATACCATTTAAGGATTTTGTTTCTATTGGAACACCAATAACTGGTAATGTTGTTTGCGCCGCAACCATCCCAGGTAAATGCGCAGCACCCCCAGCACCAGCAATAATCACTTTCAACCCTCGATCGCGAGCAGATTTTGCATATGCAACCATCTTATCTGGAGTCCGGTGCGCAGAAATAACATCCTTTTCATAGGAAATTTCCAGCTCATCAAGTACCTTACAAGTATACTCCATCGTCTCCCAGTCTGATATACTCCCCATTATGATGCCAATTTGTACCATGATATCCCTCTTTCAAATACGTTTTATATTGATAAAAACAAAAGTGCTTTGGAGCTTGACGTGGCTTTAAAAATTAATAAATTATCCACAGGCTCCTCATTTTATAATTTCCGATAATTTTCTAAATATCAAAAAAGTCTATTCTTCTCCTCTGTATGAGAGAAGATGAATAGACTTATTACTACACCTTAAAACGGATCATTGCATCCTTGCAACGATTCATCCTCCCTCATAGTCCGGCAATTATAGTGGTGCCGGGTAGAAACTTTTGAGCCATATTCTCAAAGATATATGAGGAACCATATTCATTTGTTGATTAAATCATAACAATCAAGTATCTATTTGTCAATAAAATATCGAACGATAAAATACTATTTTTTATTAATGTTCGGATTTTGCTTGATTATTATTTTGTTTACCCTGAATCCAGCCCTCTTATCCTATTTTAGCTGTAATAATAATCTAAAATGGTAAATTAAAATTAAAGGCTGTTTTCGTAAAGTTTGTTGCTTTTGAGAGAATAGGTATAAAATGCGACATAACTTGAGGCTTACTTCTATTGCCGCCGTCCGGGATTCGCTACGGACGGATGCTTTCCGCGGGCACGGCCTCAGCCTCCTCGAGATAACCACTCTGCGGGGTCTTCGGACACGTGCTGTTCCCGCAGGAGTCACCGCCCTCCGCTCACCCAAACTGGTAAGGTGTTTTATCAATACAGATACAGTCCCACGACAGTAACGGAAATAACAGCGGAGGAAATACACGTAGACTCCTTGAAAATGTAAAGAACACATTTTCTTCGTGCGATGCCAAGCTATGTAGCTTTCCTTGTCCTGTGGGAGCAGAGGCCTAGGAGGCTGTCCGACGAAGTGAAGTTGCCGAATATTTATTCAAAATATGGTGGATTATACATTAATAATTCAGTGTGAATGCATATATATTCACAGAAATTATTCCATCGGACAGCCTCCTAGCCTGAGACCCCGCAGAGCGTTAGCTCGAGGAGGCTCATCAGCCGCCCACGGGTAGAAGACACTGCGCAGTGAAACGAAGCAGATGTCGCACTTGTACCCGGATGGGTGAAAGCGAAGTGTATTTCCGGAGCGGTAGGTTAACCGTCACATAAAGTTATGTCGCATTATATATCAACTATGAAGATGAAAAAAGCAACAATGCGTGTGAAACAGCCATTAAAAAT
The DNA here is from genome assembly GCF_042675965.1 of Virgibacillus byunsanensis. Taxonomy (NCBI): domain Bacteria; kingdom Bacillati; phylum Bacillota; class Bacilli; order Caryophanales; family Bacillaceae; genus Virgibacillus; species Virgibacillus byunsanensis. The sequence goes on from NZ_JBHTKJ010000005.1 coordinate 38,545, forward strand.
AGCACGTTCCTCATTAGGAAAGCGTGCTATCTTTATAAACTAATCCTCTATCTTTTAATATCTGTTTATTAATTTTGCCGACATGCGTTTTAGGCAATTCGTTTAAAAAGTAAAATTTCTTTGGCACCTTATACCGAGTTAATTTTTTTTTGCAGTAGCTTTTTAACTCTGATTCTGTCATCTCTTTTTTAAGTACAACAAATGCTACAACGATCTCTCCCCATTTATCATCTGGTAGCCCTATTACTGCAGCTTCATCGATATCATAATCCGACTCCAACCAATGCTCCACTTCTAATGGATAGACATTTTCTCCTCCAGTGATAATCATATCCTTCTTCCTGCCAACAATATACACATAACCATCTTTATCTTGCCTCGCAAGATCACCAGTGTGAATCCAACCATCAATAATTGTTTCTTCCGTTTGCTTTGGTTTATTCCAATAGAACTCAAATGCATGATTACCACGCAGCAAAAGCTCTCCAACATCATCAGATTTTGCGGTCTCACCATCATCTGTTATGATTTTAATATCATTGAAAAGCATTGGCTTTCCAACAGAACCCAATTTATAAACAGTATCTTTTGGGTCGATGTAAAAATTATTCGGACCGGCCTCAGTTAGCCCGTATCCCTCCTTAAATGCAATTCCCTTTTCGGCAAACGCATCGTATATTTTATGTGGACACGGCGCTCCCCCTGATACAAACACCTTCATATCCGGGAAAGTCGATTGTTTAAATGCATCCGTTTGAATCATCATGTGATACATAGTTGGGACAAATAATACAACGGTGCATTTGTATTTAATTAAATCCTCCACTGCCTTTTCTGCTTTAAATTCAGAAGCAATTACTACCTTTCCGCCAATCAGCAATAACGGCAACGTATAGACATTCAAACCTCCTGTATGAAACATCGGTAAACAGGTTAATGTGGTATCATCATTGTTCAAGTTCCAGCTGGTAATCGTGTTTAATGCATTCCATAATATCGAACGATGGGACAGCACAGCTCCTTTAGGTCTCCCTGTCGTCCCTCCCGTATAAATAATGGTAAGTGGATCATCCTCTTTTATCATCACTTCATATGAAAAGTAATCTGAAGGTAAATTATCCATATAACGATTATTATCAATAATAATTAAATCAGTACTTATCTTGATCGAATTTAATTTTTCTTGAAACAATGGATCGATTCCAATTATTTTCGGGTTACAATCATGAATGATATAATTTAGTTCCGCTTCTGCCAATCTCCAGTTTAGTGGAACAAAGATAGCACCGATCTGCATAGAAGCAAAGAAAAAGTCAAAATAGCTTATATGATTAGGCGCTAATAGCGCAACTCGGTCACCCTTTTGAACGCCACTTGCTACAAAATAATTCGCTAAGTACTTTGCACGTTGATGAAGCTGTTCATATGTCCATATATCATTTGAATTCGAATCAATAACTGCTGTATCTTCAGGTGTTAAACTTACACGGTTCTTAAACCAATTTATATCACTTTGCATACATAACACTCCTCTATCCATCAACCATTTCTGTCTATAAGTAAAGTGTAAACAAGAAGAGTTACATAGTAGTTACATTAAGACCAGTAATCCAATAAAAACAAAAGCGCAATAGCAATTGGCGCGATGGATAAAGAGCTATTACATGGTCAAAAGCTGTTTGGAACAGTCTGGGTCTTATTTACCGGGGTTAGCAGAGCATATTTGGGGTAAAAGCCAAAGTTTAGAGTGAAATGGCCGAAGTTTTTGCCAAAGTGGCCAAAGTTTTAGTGTAAGCGGCCAAAGTTCACAATTCAAAAGCCAAAGTTCAAACTTCATCAAGCACAATCAAAACAAAAGTCCCTGCTTCCCTATTAAATAGGGAAGCAGGGACTTCTTACATCATTATTCCACCATCTACGTGAAGTACATGCCCATTCACATAATCCGATTCATCCGAAGACAAGTACAAATACGCGTTTGCTATATCCTCAGGTTTTCCAAGCCGTTGCATTGGAATTTGTGCTTTCATTTTTTCGATTACGCTATCTGGGACTTCCTCCACCATACTTGTTTCAGTAAAACCCGGTACAACTGCGTTTACATTAATACCTTTACGAGCAAGCTCCTTGGCCCAAGTCTTTGTCATTCCTATAATCCCTGCTTTTGCTGCAGCATAATTCGTTTGACCAACATTGCCATATACCCCAGTAACAGAAGATGTACTTATAATCTTACCTTTTCCTTGATTAACCATGAAAGGTAGAACAGCCTGCGTACAATTAAACACTCCAGTTAAATTAACATCAATAACCTGCTTAAACTGCTCCGTCGTCATTTTGGAAAGCATTGCGTCTCGGGTGATTCCAGCATTATTTATTAGGATATCTATTTTTCCATATTCATTAACTACCGTTTCCACCATTGCATCTACGGTTTGCCTGTCTGCTACATTTACTTGGACAAATTTACATTCAAAACCTTTAGCTAATAATTCCTTTTCACTTTCTAATCCTTTTGCTTCATCAAAATCTGCAATGATCACTTTGGCACCTTCAGTTGCAAACGTTTCAGCAGCTTGAAATCCAATTCCATTTGCAGCCCCCGTAATTATTGCTACCTTATTCTGTAATCTATTCATCTATAAAAACTCCTTTATCTTTTCAATCACTTAAAAAGCCTTCCATAGACTCTATTAATTGATCCAAATCATCAATAATTGGAGAATGGCCACATCCTTTAAATTCTTTTTTAATTGCTTTTTCACCATAGTCTTCTATTAATTCTTCGGTCATTTGTTTTGTTACTACCATATCGTTTTCTCCAGACGCAATCATGACGGGAATGTTGATATTATTAATCTTACCTTCACCTGGTACAAGACCATTGTGAACATTACTTATGTTAAATATATTAAGCGCCTGATAACACTCTGCCAGGTTTCTTTGCGTAGTCATATCTGCTAAATATTTTTTATACCTTTTTGGATCTGGCTTTTTGTTGTTATTATAAATGACCATGTCCCACATTTGCTGTAAAAACTCATAGTTCAGTGTATCGTATGCAGTTTGTACGATCTTCCTCTTGTCATCTTCAAACATTTCGGCTAACGTTTCTATTCGGTTCGCAACATCCGGCAGTCCATCCTCACCAGTAGAATAATAAGCATATCCTCTGGAAGATGCCGAAGCGAGTAAAAATAAGCGATTACAATAGCCTGGGTAATCAGCGCAGAATTGCTGACAAGTTGCGCCACCAAGTGACCAGCCAACCAGAGCAAAGTCATCTAAGCCGATATTATCAACAAATAATTTCAAATCATTAGCGAAATCTTTAATCGACGAAATCGGATGATGATAACTTGATTCACCAAACCCACGTAAGTCAATGGCGTATACTTTATAGTTTGGAGACAAATTTCCGATTACTAGGTCCCAGTGAACAGATGATGTCATGTTCCCGTGTACCAGGACTACAACATCCTGACCTCCTTCACGTTCACGATATGCTATTTCCTCTCCATTGGATAAAGCTACTTTTTTCAAATGTACATTTTCCATTATTAGATAGCCTCCTTATATTTACCCCATTGAATAACATTAGCTCCCCATGCATAGCCAATACCCGCAGATACTAATACAACAATATCTCCATCTTTTAGTTTACCTTGTTGTTCTGCCAATTCCAGTGATAGGATTTGGTCGATCTGCCCGATATGACCATAGTTTTCCAGATAAATAGATTTATCATAATCCACACCAAGTTTATCTAAAATATATGTATGCGCAGATCGCTTCATATGAAGCATCGCGACATAATCGATATCCTCTTCTGTATATCCACTTTTGTATAATGCTTTTTCGATGCATTTCAAAAAGTTATCCATTGATTTTTGATCTAAACGTTGTTTCATTCCAGGTGGGTCTAATACATCCAGTTGATACTGACCTGCATCTAAGGACTCTTTTGTAATAGGATTTTTTGTACCGCCTGCTGTTACTACTACATCATCAGAGAAGGCTCCATCCGTTATTAAGTGGGTTCCCAATAAGTGGTTTCTCTCATAACCCTTCTGTAAAATTATAGCACCTCCACCTGCTGCAAGATTAAACATAAAGCGGGTACGGTCATTTTTATAGTTTATAAAATCAACGTTACGGTAACCACCAGCTAGAAGTACTGTGTTGATGTCATCGTCAGCTTTCATCATATCCTTTGCCAGTTTTAATGCCATAATAGTAGTTCCGCATCGTAGTGCAGTATCAAATGCCCAGGCATTCACTGCACCAATATCATATTGCAGTTTTATGCCAGCAGTCCACAACGGGTATTCTTTATGTTCTTCTCCTATATAGATAACGAGATCAATAGTTCTGGGATCAATCGCAGCCTTTTCCAAAGCTTTCTTTGCAGCTCGGACCCCCATTTCACCTGTATGATCATCGTTACCTGGTATTGGCTTTTCTTTTATACCCATTTTTTGTTCGATCACTTCTAAAGGAAGCCCTGATTGATCTGACAATTCCTTTGAAGTCATCCGTTGTTGAGGTATATAAATACCGGTACTTACAATTCCAGCAGATTCCATGAACAGGACCTCCTTTTATTTCTTCGCTCGTGGGCCATTATTTTTTAATCCTATCGTAGATAACTTTGACTGTATTGTACCTACAATACCTAGGGGAAAGAATATAACCACTAATATATAGACGGTTCCATAAAGAATGATCCAACGCTCAAATATCCAATGTACATCTGATAACCCTGATAGCCAATGATGAGCAAATTCAACTAAACCTGCACCAACAATCGGACCAATTAAAGTTCCAACTCCTCCGATTATCGTCATAAGTAATACATCGATCGTAATATCTGTAGCGAAAACACTGGTATCCACAAAACGAAGGGAAAGCATATATAAAACACCAGATAAACTAGCTACCACTCCTGATACGATGCTGGCGATCACTTTATAATGCAATACTTTATAACCTAATGATTCAATTCGATTTTCATTTTCACGAATTGCCATCAATACCTTCCCAAAGGGCGAACTCGTTAGACGTCTTAGCCCAAAGAAAATAAGAACCATAGCAGTCAAGCCTACAAAGTATAAGTTTTGTGAATCACGGAGAAATTCTGGTACACCAAATGTAAATCCATCATTCCCTCCTGAAACAGATCTCCATTTCTCTGCAGCCACTAGAAATAGCCCAGCTAATGCCAAGGTTAGCATCGCATAAAAATGACTTTTTAATCGCAGAGTTAATACGCCCACAATGAAACTGACAATAGCTGCTAGAGTAACTGCTATTACGATAGCTACTAACAAAGAACCTATCGAGGGTTCTAAACGATCCATTACAATAGCAGTGGAATATGAACCAATCCCAAAAAACATGACATGACCAAATGAAATTATTCCCGTAAAACCTAGTAATATATCATAACTCATGGCAAAAATACCAAAAATAAAAATCTGTATAATAATAAATTGCATACTCCGTCCCGTTACTATAAATGGAACAATAAATAACAGTAAAGAAATGGCTACATATATCCAAGTAATTTTATCAACGTTACGTAAATTCATTCTTCTCACTCCTTTACCTTAAACAAGCCTTGTGGTCTGAAAATGAGAACGACTACCATCAATAGCATATTTACAGCCAGGGATAGTGAAGGTACATAATATGCCATAAATGCTTGTGCTAAACCTACTAATATTGCTGCAAGTAAGGATCCAGTAAAGCTGCCCATTCCACCAATAACAACCACTATAAAAGCCAGTATGGAAAACTCCAAGCCCATCTCCGCATAGATTACACCAGAATACGGGGCGTGCAGCATACCACTAAGTGCTGCTAATGCTGAACCAACCATAAATACACTCATAAATACAAGCTTTATATTAATACCTAAGGATTGAACCATTTCCTGATCCATTACACCCGCACGAACAATTAATCCAATTCGAGTACGTTTTAAAATGAAAGTTGCAATCAGAAAAATAAGAATCCCAACGGCTATAATAAATAGTCTGTATTTTATTAAAATAACATCACCAAGCATAAAACTACTCTGTAAATATTCAGGTGGTGATACCGCTTTTTGATCGGGTCCAAATACTACTTTTATCATTTCCTGTAAAACTAGCATAAATCCTAACGTAATCAAGATTTGCTGTATTGTATTTCCATATACAGGTCTTATAATTAACTTCTCTGTGATAAGACCAAGTAATACCCCGGTAACAATAGCAACTCCAATACCCAGTACAAAACTATTGCTTAAATGATAACTCCATACACCAGCAAATGCTCCCCATATGAATAAACCACCATGGGCAAAATTCAATACATGCATTAATCCAAATATAAGTGTCAATCCTGCAGCAAGGAGGAATATGAGCATACCTGTCGCAAGGCCATTGATAAATAAACTAAAAATTAAGTCCATACAAGATACCCCTCCTACGAAATACCAAGGTATTTTTTCATGATTACTTTATCATTTTTCAGGTCTTCCATTTGACCACTGTGTACTGTTTGACCATTATCAATAATATGGAACTGATCAGCTATTTTACTTGCCATTACAAAGTTTTGTTCAACTAACAATATCGTTGTTTGTTCTTTCATTTGTTGGATGGACTCCGTTACCTTATCGACAATAATTGGCGCCAGTCCTTTACTTGGTTCATCGATCAACAACAGATCATTTTCATTTACATATGCTCTAGCAATTGCAAGCATTTGCTTTTGTCCACCACTTAGTTGTCCGCCAGGTTTATTCCAGAACTTTTTCAAATCCGGGAATAGTTCAAGTATCCATTCCATTCGTTTTGTCGTTGTTTCATCTTCTTTCTTCATAGCAACTCTCATATTTTCACCAACTGTTAGGCCACCGAAAATCCCTTGACCTTCAGGCACATATCCTATTCCTTTATTGGCTATATGATGTGTATGTAAATTTCCTATATTAGTGTCCTTATACGTTACGGATCCTTTTGTCACTTGATTCAGACCCATAATCGTACGTAATGTAGTCGTTTTACCTGCACCATTTCTTCCAAGTAGCACGGTAGCTCCACCCTTAGGGACTTCAAAAGAAATATCATGTAAAATATGAAATTTTTGTATAAATGCTTCTACCTGATTTAATTTAAGTAAGCTGCTCATCATATTCGCCTCCTAAATAGGCAGATTGAACGGCTTCATTTTCGATGATTTCATTGGGTGTCCCTCTTGCCAATAATTCACCATTAAATAAAACAAGTACTTCATCTGACATGTCCATGATCATATTCATTTTATGCTCGATCAGTACGATTGTCCGTTCTTTTTGCTCTTTAATATTTTTTATAACCTCTATGATTGCAGGGACTTCTTCTAGTGACATGCCAGCTGTGGGTTCATCTAACAGTAATACTTCCGTATCCAATGCAAGCAGCATTGCTATTTCGAGCTTTCTTTTTTCTCCATGAGACAGGTTAACCGCTAGATGATTTTTCTTTTCTTCTAGGAAAACTTTTTCCAATAACTCATATGCCTTGTTTTGAAATTGTTTATAGTGAAGAAAGTGCGCAATCATTTGGTAACGAACTTTCGCTTCTGATTGCACGGCAAGACGGACATTCTCTAATACTGTCAGATTCGGAAAAACATTAGTGATCTGAAATGATCTGCCAATCCCCAATCTAGTTCGTTCCGTTGTAGAGACCTTAGTAATATCGTTTCCTTTAAAATATATCGAACCTTTTGTTGGAGTTAATTGCCCACTTAGTAGGTTGAAGAAAGTAGTTTTACCTGCACCATTCGGGCCAATAATCGAGGTGAACATTTTTTCTGGTATTTGCACGGAAACAGAATCAACAGCTATATGTCCTCCAAAGGCAATTGTTAAGTCTTTTGTTTCTAAAATTGCTGTCATGTTTCTCCCCCTTCCTGACTTAGGTAGAACAAACCCCTACCACACTTATGGCAAGGGAGTGTTCTATTATTAACCATTTTTTATTGATTCATGATTGGCGGAGCCGTTTCTTCAGGCGTTAACACACGGTTTAATACCGGAATTGGATAATCATGTTCATCACTTTCTTCCAATGTGATGGAATACAATGATTGTAGCGCCTGATGATCCTCTGGGCGGAATGTCATCGTACCTTTAGGTGTTTCAAAGCTCATTCCTTCCATTGTTTCAATTAATGTATCAGCATTCGTATCCCCACCAGTTTGTTTAAGTGCTTCTACAATAGATAGAGCTGCACTCATTCCACCTGGTGTAAATAAATCTGGAACGTCACCATCATAGCGACTCGTATGTTCTTCAACAAGCCAATCATTTATTTCATTATCGGGTAGTGTATGGTAATAAACAGTGAATCCTTCCATGCCTACCAAATCATTCATTGTGGCAAGGGCAGCAATGTCAGGTGCACCAGTTGTTATCTTAATTCCTTGTTCTTGTAATTTCATATCTGCAATCTGATTCCATGGTGAATTGGCTCCTGCCCAGACAACGAATAGATAATCTGGATCTGCTTCTATTATTTTTTGTATATTTGCTGTGAAATCTGTTGCAGCTTGGTCAGCATATTCTTCATGAACGATATCAGCACCTAAATCCTCTGCAGCAGTTACAAATGCAGAAACACCATCATGACCAAACGAATAGTCTGGGGCTAGTGTTGCAATTTCCACACCTTCTCCAGCAATTGCTGCTGCAGCTGCTACTGCATCCTGTGATGAGCTTCTGCCTGTTCTGAAAATATAATCATTATATTCTGAGCCGGTAATACTATCCGCTACTGCTGGCTCGACAACCATAATCCTCTCGTATTCCTCAGCCAGAGGTGTTACTGCTAGTGTATCTCCTGAACTGGATGAACCTACGAGAAAATCAACTTCATCATCCTCAAGCAAGCCAATTGCCTTTTGACGTGCTACAGTTGCATCTGTTTCCGTATCTTCAAAAATTACTTCAATTTTCTTGCCTTCAATTTCCATTGTTCCATCAGTTGCGTAATCAAGTCCTAATTCAAAACCTTTTTGTGTTTGTTTACCATACGCTTCCAATGCTCCAGTTAAAGAAGCCAGCACACCAATTTTTACTGTTTCCATTGGTTCCTCTGTTCCTTCTGTTTCCTCAGTTGTCTCATCTGTTGTTTCTTCTGTATCCTCTGGTGCTCCAGAGGTTTCTTCTTCATCCCCACACGCAGTTACAATAAGTAGAGTACTTAACAATATGATTAGCAAACTAAATTTTCGCATTACTTTCATTACATGATTCCCCCTTTAAATTTTTACTTGTGACTAATCATAAATGGAAGTAGTTACAAGGAAGTTACAAAAACAAAAGCGCAAGCATCTGGTAAGCACCGTATGGACTGCGCCCACGCATCGCGGGTAGGTCACATTGCCGAGTAAAGCCCCCACAAGGAGCGGTCTTTGCGATCGAGGAGGCTCAGCGCGAGCCCGCGGAAAGCGTAGTATTTTCCGCAGCGGTAGCAGAGTACTGATCGTGTTTTCAAGTTGCGTCGCAGTTTATATCTATTCTCTCAAAAGCAACAAACCTTACGAAAACAGTCTATTTGTTAACGAGATTCATAGCTAACAATAGCCATAAAGGTTAAAAAACTATCTCTAGTTACAGTTGGGAAACCTGAGATAGTTTTTCAATACGTATTTAAATTCTCCGACTCAATAATCAAATGATACATTTCTTTAGTCGGTTCCATTGGTTCTACACCAAGTTCATCCTCTAGTACCTCACAGCACCTTTCGTACCATCTAATAGCTTGAGGACGATTGTTATGTTGATAGTAACTATACATTGTCAGTCGATAAGCTTCTTCCCATGTGTTGTCTATAGCTAAAATACGTTCACACCAATCGATACATAAATTAAAATCAAACAGTCTAACAGCTATTTGCGCCATTTTTTCTGCACCACGTAAGTATAGTAACTGAAGGCGTTCTCTCTCAGAAGAACACCAATTAACATAGCGAAGGTCTGCTAAATACTCGCCTTGATACAACTTTAAACCCTTACCAATTAATTCCTTTGCTCGTTTAGGGTCTTTTTCTTCCAAACCTCTATTGATCTGTTCCTCAAAATGAAGAATATCTATCTTATACCCAGTATTTGGATTTAACCCATACGCACCGCCATTACGTGCAATAAAGAAGGATTCTTCTCTTGCCTTCCTTTGTGGTTCTATAGCTTTTAACAATGCATTAAGTGTAACTTTAAACTTTTTGTTTGCTGTTTTCTTTTCCTCGTCTGGCCAGAGATATTGAAAGATTTCTTCTTTTAATAACATCTTATTTCTATTCGTTATAAATAACTCAAAAAGCTCTTTCGCCTTTTCACGTTGCCAATCATGAGGTTCAATCTTTTTTGTTCCAAGCCACACTTTTAATTGTCCAAGTGTGGAAATAACTAATGTATAACCTGGGTGGCTACTTAGACCTTCATCATACCCTAGTTCATACATTAACCGGCTCACTAATTGCGGTGATATCCCCAGTTGTTTTGCCTTTAACAACATTGGCGCAATGTTTTTCAAATCTGTTGGCCCAAAAGTTGTTATACTTTTTAAGAAAAAGTCATATTCTTCTGTTTCAACCTCTTGAAGGAAAATTCCCATTTCATGTTTAAATGTTTCCATGTCTTCTTTTTCTAGTGAAATATACGCTCCCCAAAATCCTGTTACCATAATTCCATACCGATCCCCACAGGAAATCATATCAGAACGTACTTGATTAATAGTTTCCGTAGCTTGATCATACTGATGGTTATATACCTCGGTTATGCATAGGCTCAGTTTTATGAGAGCACTTAACCAGCGGTCATTTACTTTTTCAGTTTCTTTTAACCCTTGATTGGCATTTTCTATTGCTCGTTCATATTCAAGTTTTTTGCCATATAGAATGGAAAGACCCATGTAAGGTTCAGCCTTCCCTCTGGAAATATTAATTCTCTCCATAATCTCAAGTGCTGTTTCATAACATTGAACAGCCAGCTCTGTATTATAATTATCCAGTAATTGGACAGCATGACCCATGCGCATCCACCCACACGCCTCTACAAATGGAGCTTGAACAGTTAAACCTAATTGAATACCCTCAGATGCTAGTTTTTTACTTTCCTCCGCATTACCCATAAATGCTTCAATAATGGATAATAGTATATCCGTTTCTCTATGTGACTGCGGCAAATGTTTTGTATTCGTTGCTAACGTGTTTTTCTTTCGTTGTACTAATATTTCTTTTGCTTTTCTTAATTTACCAGTACGAAGGCAGATTCTCGCTTGTAAATTGCTTTCTTCTAAGGGTAAATTTAATAAATTTGCGCGATCAAACCAATTTTCTGCTTTTACTGCTTGTCCGGCGTTCAATAAATTCTCTGCCATTAGCATATATAATTGTGCCATCTCTTCTTTTGGGGCTTTTGCCTTTTCCCGCATATGAATAGCTTGATTTACATATCGCTCGGCTTTATCCGGTTGGATTGTGTCAAGATAAATACGTGCTTTCCCTTCAAACGCTAATCCTGCAAGGTAATAATGATCCTGATCATCTTTTGGTATTAATTTTATTATGTTTTCATAGTTTTGTTCTGCTTGTTCATATAAAGATCGATACCGCTCAATTTCCCCTTGGTAAAAATATAGAACAGGATAGACCAGTTTAAAGTCATTTGGCAAATCAGCTAATAAGTCATATAAAGTTTGAAGTCGTCCAGATCGAAGCATTTCTAAACCATTTTTTTGCAGTAAGTGCGCTATTGACTTGTATTCCTTTACTTTCTGATAATGGTAAAGGGTTGTTTCTATATCCTTTTTCTTTTCATAATAAGTTGCCACTCGCATATGCAAGTATGTGTAAAATAGTTCTCGGGGGAATTTGATATTAATTCCTAGCCAAAAAAGAAAAGGCACTCTA
>NZ_JBHTKJ010000006.1:0-2314 GCF_042675965.1 Virgibacillus byunsanensis
GGGTACAAGATTTGATGGTGTACTCCGAAGGAATTGCTCGATGTTGCTTGATTTTGACCATTTTTAAATCAGCCAAGCTCCTATTCACCTAAGGTCACATAAACTATTTTGTGAACCTTTTATGAAAGGGAGATTACGTTGAATTATCCAGTTGCACATGAGCATGTAAGACCAGTCAGTAACATGATAAACCACCCTAACCGTGATGAGCGGGTATTTCCTGTATTACCTTTTTTAACTGGGTTAGCCTTCGCACCAGTTCTTTATGGTGCATTTAACCGTCCTGGAGGATACTATCCATACCCTCCTCCACCGCCACCACCGTACTACCCGTATAATTACGGCTACTACCCTTATTACTATTAAGAATCTTGGTAAGTACCTTAACCATGAACAAAAGCTAGAAAAGCCTTGAAAGATACGACAAGCATAAGCAGATCGCGTAGTGTGGATGCCTTTACCAAAGTCGAACTGCTTATGTCCCCGAGTGTCTAGGCGATGGCCGATGAAAACGCCACGTCCTTGAAAAAGAAAAACGCTTTTTCTCCGTGCGATGTTTTTCAGGGAAGCATTCCTTGTCCTGTACATCGGAACTGGACGTGGCAAATTCTATAGATAAATGTACAAAACTTTCAAGTTATATGTTTTCTTTACTTTTGAAAAAGGTTTGATCTAATGAACAGATCAAACCTTTTTTGTTTTTCAAATCGTAACAGTTTATCCATAGTCTTTTGCAAGTTTCCATGCTACACTATACTCGATTTCAATTAATTGGAGGCAATACATATGATGAACAAGTATTCATTGATCTTTTTCTTTCTACTACTGATTGTTATGTTGAGTGCGTGTGGGGAAAAATATGAAGGTGACTTTAAATATGAGGTCCAGGATTTTTCCTATACAAACCAAGATGGTGAAACTATTAATAAAAGTAATGACCTTGATGGGAAGTTTTGGGTTGCAGATTTTATCTTTACTAATTGTGATACCGTATGTCCCCCGATGACTGCTAATATGGCTAGATTACAGACACAATTAAATGAGGCAGGACTCGATGATGTACAATTAGTATCTTTTAGTGCCGATCCTGAAAATGATACACAAGAGGCATTAAAACAATTTGGGGAAGAACATCAAGCATCATTTGATAATTGGGATTTCTTAACAGGATATGAATTTGATGAAATTAAGGAATTTTCCGTTAAGTCTTTTAAATCCCCATTAGAAGAAATAGCAGATTCAGATCAACTTCTCCACAGCGTACGCTTTTTCCTTGTATCTCCAGAAGGGAATGCTATCAAAATGTATGATGGTAGAAAACCAGCTGAAATGGAACTGATCGTAGAAGATATTCAAAATATGCAGTAACAATTAGGGCGCAGAGTAATCTGCTCCTTTTTTTCTTATTGCAAGTAGACAAGCTTTACGGTAGGATATAGACAAGCAGAAACATAAATATAATGAAAGGAGGAATAAAAGAGTGAACGATAAACAAACTGTTTCTTTAAGTGATCTCGCTAGAGCAATCTATACAATTAATCGCCATGCAAAAACTGCACCAGAACCAAAGCATCTATATTACATCAAAAAAGAAGCAATTAGTAGACTCTTAAAAGAAAAGAAAGCTAAAAAAGTTGGTCTCCACTTCTCAGAGCATCCAAAATTCAGTAATCAGCATTCAACATTACTAGTAAAGGTCGATAATTATTACTTTCATATACCTCCAACTAAAGAAGACTTCAAAGAACTCAAACACTTAGGTACCCTTGATCAAAATTATCGAAATCCTCAAACGAAAATGTCTTTATCACAAGCAAAAAAAGTTGTATACCGCTATATCGATTGGACACCTGAGCAAAAACAACCAACTCGTAAAAAGCAATACACTTCTTCCTATTACACCCCTTCATCTTTAGGGAAAATGGAATGGCCCCCTAGCAAGTCATTTCGAAACTACTGATTCATGACGCATGTACCTTCTTGTACATGCGCTTTTCATGTTTCATTCCTCCAAAATCAGGTAATAGGATACATAAAGGAGGTAGTGTTATGACAGAGCTAAACGATTTTATGTATGAACTCAATGGCTTTGCCAGTCAATCCCATATTCTCAAAGATAAATATGACAAACTTACAGATTCAGAAAAGAAGATGGTAATGAATTTAGCAGATAGCAAACAAACAACCCCACCCGAGTTATTTCAACAAGTTATTACTTGGATGGAAGCCATGCACGAGCAGTTGGGTAGTGAACTACTCCCACCACTTACCACCCTTACGGGTTGCTTGAAGTGGGGGCTTCTTGGGTAATCGT
>NZ_JBHTKJ010000007.1:0-503484 GCF_042675965.1 Virgibacillus byunsanensis
ACGCGCCAGAACGGAATAAACACGCGCCAGAACGGAATAAACACGCGCCAGAACGGAATAAACACGCAGCCAGAACGGAATAAACACGCGCCAGAACGGAATAAACACGCGCCAGAACGGAATAAACACGCGCCAGAACGGAATAAACACGCGCCAGAACGGAATAAACACGCGCCAGAACGGAATAAACTCGCGCCACATCTCATGAAACCCGCGCCGAAGGGTTATCCTTCAACAAGCAGTGATCTTTCCTGTCGAAAAGTTTTCCCACTAAAACAGTTGCATTTATAACTTTTTGGTATATAATAACATTAAATCAAATATATTTGATTTATAGAAGTGATTACAGAGTTGAAATTAAATAAAGGAACTTCTAGTGATCGAAATACGCTTGATCAAACGTTTGATCAAATTTTTTATACAGTACAGTACATTAATAAAAGGTGATCTAGTATATTTTTTTCAAAATAAATCAACTTAATTTGATTTAATGCTAAAACAGCGTGCTTATATATTTTTACACAATACATCAAAAAAAATTGATTAAAAGGAGGCACTAAGATGGAAACATTAAAAAGCTTTTTATTTATTGCTCTTGAATTAACAGCTTTATTTTTCATCATCACATTCGCCCTAAGTGCACTTCAAGCCTACATTCCATACAAAAAAATCGAGGGTTATCTTAGTCAGAGCAATACATGGGTGGGAATTATTGCTGCCTTAGTTTTCGCTTTTATTACACCATTCTGCTCATGCTCAACCATACCCGTTATTGTAAATATGCTTCGGAAAAATATGCCATTTTCGATTACAATGATCTTTCTATTCGCATCACCAGTCCTTGACCCGACCATCCTTACCCTTATGGGCGTCATCCTTGGCTGGAAAGTAGCGATCATCTACACCGTGGTTACAGCAGTATTCTCAGTCATTGTCGGACTCACATTAAACAAACTGGGCTTTTCCCGCTACGTCAAAAACGTCACAATGACCGGGTATGAAGAGGAAGAAAAGAAATTCAACTGGAAAAACGCCTGGAACGAAACGCTGACTTTAATGAAAACAGTGTATCCCTATTTACTCATTGGTGCAGGAATCGGCGCAGTCATTCACGGATTAATGCCAACCGAATGGATCTCACAGTGGCTTGGCCAGGAATCATGGTGGATCGTTCCAATTGCGGCAGTCATCGGAATCCCGTTATACATTCGCCTTTCGAGCATGATCCCCATATCACATGTGTTTATCATGAAAGGAATGGCGCTCGGGCCAGTCATGGCAATGATGATCAGTTCAGCGGGAGCGAGCCTGCCAGAATTAATTCTCTTAAAATCAATCTTTCAAAAACAACTAGTCATCGCGTTCGTAGCATCTGTTATAAGCTTGGCGACCATTTCAGGATTTATCTTTTACCTAGTTTAACGATGGGAGGTGACGAGAATGAAAGACTTACTTGCTAAGATATTCAAAACAGACAGTAAAACAGACTGCTGTGACATAAAAATTGAAGAAGTAAAGAAAGAGGTTGAGCCTTGTTGCCAGGAAAACTAACCTATCTGTTTATATTTCATGAAATGGTGAAAATTAGTATTAATAGTATAGATAAAGTAGGGAAAATGGACAGAAATAAAAATATGGAATATTATAAAAATAGTATAAAAAATAATGAGGTGGTAAAGATGGCAGCTATTCCTCAACCAAGAGAAGTTGACCAAACGACACCTATGAAACGACACGCTAATAAGGTAAACAAGAATAAAAGAAAGAATGCATTGGAGATTTCAGAGTCCATTGGTGTATACGGTGCATTTAACCGGACACTATCCGATCTCCACAAGCAAGGTAAATAGCATGTATTTTATTCTTGACGGACAACAAATAGATATGGAAGACATTACGATTCATTGGCAGAACTCCCCTTATTTCAATGAGGGGAGTTCTGCCAAGGCCTTTTTTAAATATTTGTAAATTCAAGGGTTATGGTCTAGTTCACCGAACGTACAGAAGCACGTAGATGTTTGTCTTATTTTAACGACAACTGGTTAATGACAGAGGTAAACTTAAAAATCCTGCTTTTTGTGCATAACATCTAATCTCCGAGCACCCCACCCACAAAAAATCCTCCAAAAGAACCAAGAAGTAATCTATAATAGAATAAACACTACATACATAACCAACGCAAAAAACATAGACAGTACCAAAGAGGAGGATTCTTATGCCTATCCAACCGAAATTCCAAATAGGTCGTAAAGAGCGGAAATATTTTGCCACCAAGCAATTTACCGACCGGAACATTCCAAGAGAATTATTTCTGCATAAAGTTAACGCAATCAAAAATAGAACCGCGGAAGAAGCGAATCATGATGTGATCATGTACTACGGGGTGGGTGGAATTGGGAAGTCCAGTCTGCAAAAACAGTTAAAAATTGAGTTACTTGAAAATGACCCCAACGCTTTATATACAGCCATTGATTTTAAAGACAGTAACTTCCACACTCCGGCCAGGGCATTGCTGGAACTGGTTCGGGAGGTTACCTTTAAACATAAAATAACGTTCCCACACTTTGAGATTGCTTATTCTATCTACTTTTATAAACGAAATCCAGACATAACCTTTAATGAGAAAAAACTTCCATTTGAAAAAGAACTCGGCATCCTTGGCGATGTAATTAGTGTACTGGATGGCATGGGGATTGCTGGGACGATTTCGGGTATCGTTGGAAAAGTTTATGATACGAAGAAGAATTGGAACCTCAATAAAGAAGTCAAAGGCCATTTGAAAGATCTTGAAAATCTCACAGTCCAAGAAATCGAAGAGCAGCTCGTCGCCTTTTTTGCATATGACATCCAAAAAGCGATTGAGAAACACCTGATCCCAAGTACTGTAATATTCCTCGACACGTTCGAAGCACTCTGGTCAGGACTGAGCAACAAAGCAACCGTACATACGAAAGACAAATGGGTGAGAGATTTAATCGGATCATTGCCGAACGTACTATTCGTAATTTGTGGCAGGGAGTATTTGGAGTGGGAAAAATATGATAGCGACTGGAAGGACATTTTAGATCATCATATCATTGAAAACCTTGATCATCATGATGCCGCTCACTTTTTGGAAAACTGCGGGGTCGCCGAGGAAGCTATTCGCAATAAAATGATTTCTTCTAGTAGCGGGCATCCGTATCATTTGGATTTATCAGTAGATACATATTTTGAAATGAAGAATCGGGGCGAGGCAATACATGTAGAAAATTTCGGTTCCAATCAACGTGAAATTCTCGACCGTTTTTTGCAGTATTTAACCGATGAAGAAATCGAAACGTTGAAAATTATGTCCATACCAAGATTCTACAACAAGGAGATTTTTGCTCACCTGATAGCTGAGCATCCCACCGGATATCCAGTGACAAAGTATGATGACTTTAACAAGTTCTCTTTTATTACAAAAGAAAACGATAAACTGTTTATTCATGCACTAATGCGCCAAGGAATGCTCGATTATACGAGTAAGGATTTGGATGAACACGTACATCAAACGATGGCTGAACACTATGACGAAAAATTCACTGAATACGCTGCAACCACTATTAACAAAGAAAAAGAAGTGCAAGTTCTCGGGGAGAGTATCTTCCACCGGAAAGCTTTTATGAAACAAGATGCCTTTATACACTGGTTGTCTCACGACTGCCTCCCAACATTACAAAAATTACAGCTCCGCGGAGAGTCACGTTTTTTACGGGAAACGTTAGGGAACTTATACGAGGATTTAGGGGCACGAGACCTAGGCATCTCACTCCTGCAAATTTTAATCGATATGGTCCACCTGAACGGGGAGTATAAACGTGCAATCGCTATGATTGATGACTATTTTTCAGGAACCAACAGGCTTGAATCCAAGCAAGCGGCACATCTTGCTATCCGAAAAGTACATCACCAAATGTTCTTTATGCCGGTAGACCCGTTAATCCAAGAACTTTTACAATTAGAAGCGGATCTTAGAGCGAAAAATTGGCCCGCGCAATATAACGAGTTACTGTTCATGCTCGGTGGGAATTTAGGCGTATTGTCAGGTGATCTAACATTCAGCCGTAAATGGTTGATCAAATCGATTCGGCACGCCGAGCAAACAGAGCAAAACAACTACCTTTGCCGGTCGCTCCGGAAATACACCGACATTCTAAAAGAGTACGGACACCTCAGCTGGGCAAGAGCGTTTTGTGAAAAAGGAATAGAAGTAGCTAGAAATAGTGGATATGAGCGTTACGAAGCCATTCTTATATGCACTTTAGGTGACATTTATCGTATGGAAAAGAAATACGAAGTTGCCGAAGATCTATTCGAAAAAGCAATGAAAATGATCAAAAAGGTAGGCATCAAAGGATGGGAAGGCCACATTCATTCCTCATATGCCGAATTAAACTATCAAAAAGGCGACTACCAAGGGTCTGTAAATAAATACCAGGAAGCCTTGGAAATATACAAGAACATCCAGCAAAAGTGGGGCCTGATTCAAGCTAATATCGGACTGGAGCGATGCAAACTTAAAGGAGTTACAGTAGAATCAGAACATCCTTTTGACTACTGGAAAAATGAAGCTAAACGACTTAAGTATAGAAGAGAGCAGAGGCTAATAGAAGAAACGATAAGCGGAGAAACTAGTATAGTACCATTGATATTTTTATAGAAATTTACGTAGAGGAGGAATCTTAGGGTTCCTTCTTTTTAGTCTAGGAAATTATAAAATTTGGAGACTCTGGATAATTTATTGACTGTGTAAGCCACATCCAGCTCCAGCGCCCAACGACTAGTGTGCTTCCTTATCCTCCTTTCGATAAGTCAACATCGATTCGCTTTCGCTCTTCGTGTTTCCTTTATCTCACGCGGATATGGAAGATCGACTAAAACCATCGCTTTGCGCGGAAACGTCGACCCACCCGCGATGCGCGGGCGCAGCCCATACGTCGCTAAACGGGCGCTTACGCTTTTGTTCTTATTTTGAAGAAGTGTGAATACAATAGGTTATATGAAATCTATTAAATCAAATAGTTGACGAGGGGGCGGAATGTTGAAAAAGAAAGTTATTATTATTACCCTAGTTGCATTACTTTTCGGAAGTGGAGTGACATATGCTGCAGCAAATAATTATTATAGTAAATTATTAGCTGGTCAACAGGGACAAATGAAAGACATCATAGAGGAAAAATATGACGAGCGCAGTAGTGAGGTAGGAGAGCAAGTTCATCATGATATGGTTATGTTCGTTTCAACTGAACGAGATCGAATCCTTAAGGAAGCACAAGCTTATCTGAAAACAAAGATGGACATGGATCAAAAAGAACGTATGAATGAACATTCGCAGGCGATCCAGGATGAATCAGAACGTATCCTTAGAGAACTGAAATTAAAGATTGATGAACTTACAGAAGGTGAATAAGCTGTACACTACCTACATTAGATAAACTGGATTTCGGGTTTGATGAGAGACGAGAATAGAGACCTATCTGCTTAAAAGCGGAAGGTCTATTTTTATATTCTAGGAAATTATAAAATTTGGAGCCTGTGGATAATTTATTGACTGTGTAAGCCGCGTTCAGCTCCAGCGCCCGTGCTGTTAGTGGACTTCCTTATCCTCCTTACGATAAGTCAACATCGAATCGCTTACGCTCTTCGTGTTTCCTTTAAGGAAGATCGACTAACTTCGCCGCTTTGCGCGGCAACGTCGATCCACCCGCGATGCGCGGGCGCAGCCCATACGTCGCTAAACGGTCGCTTGCGCCTTTGTTCTATTACCAACTTAAGCTAACAAGGATACAATTGAACAAGCTTTTCTTATGTATGTATGGATACAACTAAGCAAACAATAACAAAGCAATGGAATTAAAATCGATTTGGGCTATCTATAAAGCCCCAGTATTCATACAAATAGACTCATAATTCCATATTTCATGAATTGAAGAGCAAAATACGGCCACATGATTCCTCAAGCCCTGATATGCCTAGCAAAACCAACATTGAGTAGCAAATCATAATTTGGTATAAAGGAGAAGTGAATAATTCGACAAGTCACAGGCATCACTCGGAATTTGTCGGAAAGAAAAAATAAAGGAGTCGAAGCATGAAAGAGCGACCGAAAAATATGGAAGAAAGAACGACGCTTAAAAAATCATTAAAGGCACACTGGGTATGGGCAATCGCCCTAGGATCCTCAATTGGTTGGGGGGCATTTGTTCAGCCAACGACCTGGATGGCAGCTGCAGGACCGTTAGGGGTAATACTCGGGTTTGTAATTGGTGCATTATTAATGATGCTAATTGCCGTAAGTTATGGATTTCTTATAAAAAGTTTCCCGGTATCAGGTGGGGAATTTGCCTATTCGTATATTAGTTTAGGCCGTACACACGCTTTTATCAGCGGATGGTTTTTAACACTTGGGTACATATGTATTGTCGCACTCAACGCATCGGCATTTGCATTAATGTTTAAATTTGTTTTCCCAGCACTAATCGAAAATTTACATTTATATCAAATCGCTGGATGGGACGTTTATGGAATGGAAATTATTATAGCATCCGTTGCCCTTGGCGTATTTGGATTTCTTAATATAAAAGGAACAGGCTTAACAGGCCGCATGCAATTTATTTTCTGTAGCATCATGATTATTGGGGTTGTTGCGATAACATTTTTAGTAGGAGCACAACCTGGCGCGGGACTTTCAAACGTTGGTCCACTATTCCCAGCAGAAACAACAGCATTTGCAGCAATTATTTCGATTGTAGCCATTGCACCATGGGCATATGTTGGGTTTGACAATATTCCACAGGCTGCAGAGGAATTTAAATTCTCATCAAAAAAAGCATTCACATTAATTATTCTAGCGATTGTTTTCGCAGCAGTACTTTACAGTCTTATGATCCTTGCAACCGCAATGACACAGCCTTGGCAAGGTCTAGTAGCAGAAGGCCAAGTATGGGGCACAGGGGCTGCGATGCAGGAAACACTAGGTACTATGGGACTAGTTATTTTAGTAACAGCACTAACGATGGGTATTTTCACCGGCTTAAATGGTTTTATCATCTCATCAAGCCGGTTACTTTTCGCTATGTCTCGTGCCAAAATCTTACCAGAAGCATTTTCAAAGCTACATCCCAAACACAAGACACCATATGTCGGAATTATTTTCACGGTGATCATTTCAATGTTCGCACCATGGTTTGGCCGTGACGCATTGTTATGGGTGGTAGACATGTCATCAATCGGTGTCACGATTGCCTATTTCTATACATGTTTTACCGCATTTTCATTATTTAGAATGAATAAAGATACTAACTTTAACCCCGAAAAACATACCGTATCACCATTGAAAAAAGTTATTTCAGCAGTCGGTATGCTAGCAAGTTTAACATTCTTATCACTCTTATTAATTCCTGGATCACCAGCATTCTTAGGAATCGAATCGAGAATCGCATTAGGTGCCTGGATTGTACTCGGTATCATCTTCTATCTTGTAAAACGGAAGGAATTCAATAACATACCAAAAGAAGAACTGAATTATCTTATCTTAGGGAATAAGGAAATTTTGGCGAAGAATAGAGAATAAATAAAGGGGACTGTCTCCCATCTATGCGTCGGGTGGGGGAACATTTCCCTAATTTATTTCTTCACCTTCACCAGTTATTAGTTTCATTTGGCCATTTTCGTATCCTACTGTATAGGTTACTTTATATTTATTATAGGTTAAGTTTCCACTTATTTGTTCTTCAGCGGTAATAATGGCAGTGACTTCTACTATTTCTCCGTCTTTAGATGAAAAAATATCATCAATGATGATTAAATTGGTATATAAATAACCATTACGAAAATGATCATATGATGTATTTGATTGCCATGAGCTTCCTAACAAGGAGTAAGCTGTTACATAGTCATCATAGTTTATGTTTTCATAAAAATAGTTTACTAGATTAAGAGCAAGGTTTTCATCGGTGGCGTATGGAACTTCTTCATTCTCAGATTCCTCTGTATGCTGGACAGCATTTGGCAGGGAAGTCATTGGATTGCTAGACCATCCTTCAATTAATGCTATAACGTTCGTAATTGGGATGCTGAACCCGATCGAACCCTGATCAGAAGCCGCTGAATTAATACCTAGCACTTCTCCAGTCGTAAGATCAATAAGTGGACCACCACTATTCCCGGGTGCAATTGGTGCGGAAATTTGGTACACATCTTCATAATGATAGGGTGCTAAATCAAAGTCACGATTAACACCACTTATAATACCATTCGTTACCGTATTTTCAAGACCGAATGGATTTCCTAGTGCAAGCACTTCATCACCGATTTCGGCTGATTCGTCTGTACGCATCTTCAATGGCTCCATCCCTTTTAACCCGTCAACTCTAACAACAGCAACATCTGTATCACCACTTATGCCAATTACCTTTCCTGAAAATTCACGTGAATCAGCAGTAGTAACATTTACATCTATAACATCAGATACAACATGGGCATTTGTTATAACATCCCCTTTGTCGTTATAAAGAAACCCAGATCCAAGAGACCCGTTTGGCACTTCGATCATTACAACACTCTTCTGATTATCATGGATAATTTCTTTCATATCTTTGGGTTCAGCAATATCACTTACAACGGCACTTGTTGGTTCACTTGCCAGGATTTTTGACGGCTCATTCAATTGCCCTGGAATGGCGTTGCTAAAATAAACATAGCCATACACACTCGCGCCCAAAATTATTACAGTGGAGATGATGCTGAACATCCACTTTATCTTCATACCCTTCACCTGCCTTATTCTAGATACCACGTTATATTATCAATCTCAACGGTAACTTCCTCATTCACATAATAGAAAACATCCTCAAATGATCCTGCTTCACCAGGGTTTAAATAATAAGGATAGACATTAGTGTAACCATCATCATAGTAATTCCCATCCACATCATATATCGTATAGTGAATTTTGACGGTATCAATCGCTTTGGTCGCTACATTTCTAACATCCCCGTAGATATAAAGATCCCCGAATTCATCCATTTCAACTTCAAAGGAGGTAAGTTCCACAGCTTCTGTGCGATTTTTTAAATCTTCCTTAGCTGCAGCTTCCATCGCTTGTTCTATCCGTTCTTGCTCAGCATTTTCAAAAGCACTCTTTGCTTGTTCAATCTCTTCCTTCAAAGAAATCAGTTGTTCATTTTCCGTTTTATATTCCAAGCCCTTATTTACGGTTACTAAAGCATTTGAAAACTGTTTATCATCCAATTCTACAGTAGCCTGATCCGTTGTTATTTGAACAATTTTATTTAAAATTTGATGACGTACTTTTTCTCCGCTATCTGTTGATAATGTTTCCATAACACTAAGTTTGTCTGCTAAAGCTTCAACAGTTGTTAAATCATCCAGTTGATTTTTTATTTTTCCAACGGTAATGGTTACTTCTTTGGAAGCTATCATCTCGTCGAATGATCCATATAGCGGACTTGAATCAGCATTTATAGTAACTTTTAAGGCGGAAAGTTGCTCTTCAGCCTCACCGTATTTTTGATTTTTGATTTTCTCATCTATATCATCGAGATTTGTCAAAACTTCATTAACCTGCATTATTATTTGTAAGTCAGCCTCTAACACATCATAGTTCGGTCGCATACTTTTCGCCTGAGTTAAAAGTCCTTTCGCATCCTCATATTCACCTTCCAAAGCCGCATCTTCAGCTGATTTTTGTAAGGCCAATACTTTATTATTAATGTCTTGTTCATAGTAGTAATAAGCGCCTAATCCACCACCGGCAAGAAGAATACTAATAATTGGAATGAGGAAAGGAAGAATGGAGGTAAAGGTGCTAGAAGATTTTCGTTTGCTTCTCTTTTGACGATCCTCTTGGCTATTATCTGTTTTTGATGGTTTAACATCATCTATTTCGTTCGTAGCTGAGTCGAGTTCATTTGTCGAGTCCTCTTCAGTAAGTTCCACATTATCATTAATGTCCAAGTCTTCTATCTCATTTTCTTCTTGTGGAACCGTCACGGGATCTACTTTTGATCCGCAGTTCATACAATAAATCGACGCTTCGTTTATCTGCTTTCCACACTGTTGACAAAACACCTGTATCCCCCCAAACCCCTAGGTAATATATATTAATATTTTAACATTTTTTTCAAATTTTAAATAGTAGCGTTTTGGAAAGGGACTGTCCTCTTTTATACAGCTAATAAATGGATGGCAACTAGGGGGATTTCAATGTCCCGCTCATCATTTGCCCTGAAGCATTACTATGGTAGAAGACATTTCATTTGTCGGTGGAACTTTCTAAAAAAGGTTCAACCATTACTAAAATGGCTTTGTCATACATAAGTATTAATAAAAGGAATCCATCTTTTTTGAAAGGCTGTTCAAATGAAGGAGGGTTGTCCGATGAAAGTCCGAAAAGCGATCATACCTGCAGCGGGATTAGGCACCCGTTTTTTACCAGCTACAAAAGCCCAGCCAAAAGAAATGCTGCCGATTGTAGATAAGCCAACGATTCAATATATTGTTGAGGAAGCAGTAAATTCAGGAATTGAAGATATCATTATCGTAACGGGAAGAGGAAAAAGGGCAATCGAGGACCATTTTGATATTTCGTATGAATTAGAAGAAGAATTGGCTAAAAAAGGAAAATTCGATAAACGGAAAATGGTTCGATCTATTTCGGAGTTAGCTAACATCCATTACATACGACAAAAAGAAGCGAAGGGTTTGGGTGACGCTATTCTTTGTGCAAATAGGTTTGTTGGTGATGAGCCGTTCGCTATTCTATTAGGGGATGACATCGTACAATCAGATCCTCCTTGTTTGGCCCAATTAATGCATGTATATGAGGAATACCAATCCTCTGTAATTGGTGTGCAAGAGGTCTCTGATGAAGCTATTTCAAAGTACGGCGTAATAGATCCCGCAGATAATCAGAATTCATATATAAGAAAAATTAACACCCTTATTGAAAAGCCAACAATTGAAACAGCACCTTCGAATTTAGCCATTATGGGCCGTTATGTTCTTACTCCAACTATCTTTGAAATTCTAAGAACATTACCACCAGGTAAAGACGGCGAAGTGCAACTAACAGATGCCATCAATATAGTAAACGAAAGAGAACAAGTCCTGTCTTATACCTTCTCTGGAAGGCGATATGACATCGGAGATAAATTAGGATTCATTCAAGCGACCATCGATTTTTCTTTAGATCGTGAAGATTTGAAATATGATGTACGTGCGTATTTAGAAAAAGTCTTAGGAACTCCAATATAATAGTAAGGCGGGATATCAACATGAATATTGCTGTAATTGGTACTGGTTATGTAGGTCTCGTTACAGGTGTGTGTTTAGCTCATATTGGTCATGATGTGACATGTATAGATATAAATGAGGAAAAAATAAAACAACTAAGAACAGGTCATTCTCCTATATACGAACAAGGCTTAGAAGAACTTTTGCAGACAACTATTCATAAAAATAACTTACATTTCACATCCAGCTTTCAAAATGGTTTAACCAATAAAGAGGTTATCTTTATAGCAGTTGGAACGCCACAAAGTGATGACGGATCCGCAGATTTATCTACACTATATACCGTTTGCGAGGAAGTTAGAAAATACATACATAGAAATACAGTGATTGTTACCAAAAGTACGGTACCTATGGGAACAAACGGACAAATAAAAACCATTATAGAACAGAAAACAGCAGAAAATATTTCGATTCAAGTCGTCTCCAATCCTGAATTCCTCCGGCAAGGATCAGCAGTCTACGATACGTTTAATGCTGATCGAATTGTCATAGGTTCTGATGATAAAGAAGCCATAAAAACGATGGAAGAACTCTATAAACCATACAAAATCCCAATTGTAAAAACAGACCTAAGAAGTGCAGAAATGATTAAATATGCAGCAAATGCTTTTTTAGCAATGAAAATAAGCTTTATCAATGAAATTGCCAACCTATGTGAACAGGTTGATGCAAATGTGGATGATGTAGCGCAGGGTATTGGAATGGATAATCGTATAGGAGAGCACTTTTTAAAGGCAGGTATTGGGTATGGGGGATCATGTTTTCCCAAGGATATGAATGCAATCATAACGCTTGGAAAAAGAAGCGGATATACCTTGTCTATATTAGAGGCTGTTAAATATGTGAACGAAAAGCAAAATGACTGGATAGCCGATAAAATCCTGAAAAGATTTGGTGATCTGAAAGGTAAAAAAATTGCTATATTAGGCTTAGCATTCAAGGCAGGGACGGATGATATGAGGAACGCCTCGTCTATTCCAGTCGTACAAAAGATAATCAGCGCAGGGGCCAACATAACTGCCTTTGATCCAGTCGCTATCAGTAATGCAAAACATATTCTTCCAAAAGAAGTAAACTACACAGAGTTATTAGAAGAAGCATTAGATCATGCTGACTGTGCAGTTATATTAACCGATTGGAAGGAAATAAAGGACTACCCAATTCATCTATTCAAACAGTATTTGGCTCATCCGATTATTTTTGATGGAAGAAACTGCCTTTCGCTACAAGCAGTGAAAGAATGTGGTATAGAATACTACTCTGTTGGAAGACCAACCATAAAGAGTTAAAAATCAAAGGTGCCCGAGCGGGTACCTTTTTCTATTCCGTTTAAACTTGGAAAAAATGACTAATAATAGGTAAAGGAATTTATCTGGTGCCTTTAGAGAAAGGGGGAGTTTCCCCTCATGAATCTGGAATTACAAAAAAATCATAAAGTAACGAGCAAAATAGAAACAATGCTTATTTATTTTTTGCTTTTACAACCTGTTTTAGATGTAATGGCTTATTTCAACATACCAGTCTCGATCGTCTTTAGAGTTTTGGCAATGGGGGTTGGCTTTATATATATACTGCTGCAGCCAAATACTAGACTTAAGAGACTATCTATTATGTATATAGCAGTCCTCGCTCTATTTATGGCAACTCACTTTATGATTAATTATATGATGAAAATTCAATTTACGGCCTCACTTGAAATGACGTATATGATAAAAACAGTATTCTTTGTTGAACTACTTATCGTGTACCTATTTGTAATGAAGTCATTTTCTATAAGAGAAAGTTGGCAAAGAATAGTGCAGGTCTGTATTTTTATTAATATGGCAATCATAGGAGTAGTAATGCTAGTAGCAAGTCTTACGAATACTGGTAAAAGAAGCTATGGTTCTCTTGCTAAAGAAGGCCATTCTGGTTGGTTTTTTTCAGGAAATGAGCTTAGTGTCATTTTGGCGATGGGCTTTAGTGTGATGATTTTGTACTTTGTTAATAGGAAAACAGTTCGACATAAAATCACGTTACTGCCCATAATCGGTCTTGTTATTTGGGCTATGCTTACAGTGGGAACGAAAGTAAGTTTTGGAGCTGTCATCATAGTGCTGGGTGTTGCCATTCTACTATCCATACTTGAAGTTATACGTCGTAAAAAAGACGTGCTTAATGTCACAATTCTTTCGACGTTATTATTGGTCACGATCGTTGTAACTCCAAGTTCGCCAATAGGTAATAATTTAAATCTTACGTTTGGATTGAATTTTACTAACGAAGAAAACGGTTCTTTTATTGACGAGGAAGATCAGCTTGAAGCCAAACAACTCCAGCAGGATTTATTAAGTGGCAGAAATGATTTCCTGAACAACGTGAAAGAGCAATACGGGAAAGCTCCACTATCTCAAAAGGTATTTGGAATGGGGATTGGTGGTAACTATGTAGATGCTCCTAAATTAATTGAAATGGATGGATTGGATTGGTACTACAACTTTGGATTCTTGGGCTTTGTACTATTAATTCTTCCGTTGGTTTATATTGGCTATCATATTTTGGCAACTATACTCAAAACCCGTTTAAACATATTAAATGTTTCCATAATTTTTGTTGGTTTATCAATTTGTTTAGGGTTAGGCAGTGCGCTGGTCGCCGGCCACGTTCTCTCATCACCTGCATCTGGTATATATTTGGCCACTTTAATTGGTTATTTATACGTTATCACGAAACAACAGAGATCCGACTACATAAAAAAATAGAAAAAGGACATGTATAAGATGACGGAAAGAGTGGAGAAAATACTAGTTATAAGTACGATGTATCCAAGTGAAACAAATCCTACCTTTGGCATCTTTGTAAAAAATCAGGTGAAAGAACTTAAGAACCGAGGACTGAGTGTAGATGTAGCAGCGGTTAATGATCCACGTGCGGGAAAATTAGTTGTTCTAAAAAAATATCTTATCTGGATACTTCAAGTGATCTATATATTACTAACCAGAGGCTGGAAATATGATGTCGTACATGCCCATTATGTTTATCCAAGCGGTCAACTAGCACTATTGTTCAAAACATTATTCCGCACCCGTATCATCGTGACTGCACATGGTGGAGACTTAGACAAAATGGCTAAAAAAGGCCAATTCTTCTTTAAACGTACAAAACAGGTTTTGCATGAAGCAGACCATGTCATAGCAGTTGGAGAAAAATTGAAGATTGATATGGTGACAGCGTTTGAAGTGAGCGAAGATAAGATTTCAGTTCTAAATATGGGTGTTAACCGCAAGATATTCACACCAATCAGCCAGGAAATCGCTAAGCGCACTCTAGAAATACCTCCACCATCCATAATGATTCTATTTGTAGGAAACATCATTAAGGCAAAAGGGATAGAAGAACTTACAGCAGCGTATCGTCACTTGAAAGAAAATTATCGTAACTTAGAGCTCCACCTAATTGGAGCCCAGAAAGAGCCAGCCTTTGTAAAACGTCTACAAGATAAAATTACAACTAATTCAATTAAGGATGTCACGATTCATCCCGCTATGGAACAAAGAGACATAGCAATCTGGATAGCTGCTGCAGATGTTTTTGTGATTCCATCATACATGGAAGGTTTTGGACTAGTTGCACTAGAAGCAATGTCCTGCCACACACCAGTAGTTGGAAGTGATGTTGGTGGGTTACATTATTTACTCCAAGACCAAGCTGGAGTATTGGTGAAGCCAAAAAATAAAACTTCTTTAAGCAACGGGATTGAATCCATACTAAAAAATGATAATTTGCGCAATGAGCTTATTGCTAATGGGGAAGAGAAAGCACAGTTGTATGACCAAGAAAAATTGATAGGACAACTTATAAAAATCTATCATCAAGAATAGGAGCGAAATAAAGTTGAACCCAAAAAAATTACTTCTTATTTCTTCTGTAGGCGGACATTTAACACAACTATTGCAGCTCGAACCCCTTTTCAAAAATTATCAATACCATATCGTAACTGAAAAGTGTGCGATTACAATGGATCTGAAGGATAAGTACCCTGTCTCTTTGCTTGTTTACGGTGCCAGAAATTATCTATTTCGGTATATATTTAAGTTTTCCTATAATATGATGAAAGCACTCTGTATTTTTATCCATAAAAGACCCGATATAATTATCACGACAGGAGCACACACAGCAGTACCAATGTGTTATATTGCTAAGCTTTTCCGGAAAAAAGTTATCTTTATCGAAAGCTTTGCGAAAACCAGCAGTCCAACCTTATCAGGAAGATTAGTTTACCCAATAGCAGATTTATTTATTGTTCAATGGGAATCAATGAAAGGGATCTATCCTAAAGCTATTTACGGGGGGTCTATCTATTGATATTAGTTGTGTTAGGTACCCATGAATTGCCATTCACAAGGCTATTAAAGGAAGTGGACCGGTTAAAGAGTGAGAACATCATCAAAGACGATATTATAGTCCAGTACGGCCATACCACATATGAAAGTGACCTGTTGACGTTAAAACAATTTGTCAGTTACAAAGAAATGGATCTATTATGTGAGCAGGCTCGAATCATTATCACACATGCAGGCACAGGTTCGATTATTACTGGTATAAAAAAGGGAAAACCCGTCATTGCGTGTGCACGTTTACAAAAATATGGTGAACATAACGACGACCATCAGCTGCAGATTGTATCGGCGTTAGTTAACCAAGAACATATTCTAAGCTGGGAAGAAGAGAAGCGGCTGGAGGATGTTATTCAACAAGCAGAAGCGTTTCAGCCTAAGCCATTTCATTCTGGCAGAGAACAGATATATCAACTAATTGAGAATTTTATAAAGGAAGTGTAACAGAGTCCCTTGTTTGAAAATAAACAGGGATTTTTATGTGTTATTATATAAAGTATTTATTAAACGTTTACTTGATTTACCGTTTGAATACTTGTTCCATTCGTTAGCAAAATCACGAACTTGCTCTAAACGGTATTCGCCATTCTTCAAAACGTCAATAAGTTCTCCAGTAGTTTTTACAACAGGTCCAGGAACAAGTTCCTCATAATCCTCCCAGAATCCTTTATTCTGTGCATACTCTTCTAAGTCATAAGCAAAAAATACCATAGGTTTGTTCAATAACGAAAATTCAAATGGGACAGAAGAGTAATCTGAAATTAAAACATCAGCAATAACGAGTAAATGGTTTATGTGTACACCACCGGAAGCGTCAAACACAAAATCAGGATACTCATTTTGTATAGACACACTAGCCTTTGGATGAAGACTGAGGAATAAAACATATTCATCGCTGAGCACTTCGTACATTTTCTCGATATCAAGTCTTAGATCACCAGCTTGCAGTCTATGATCACGGTAGGTAGGAGCATATAAAATAACCTTCTTTTCACCGATAATGGGAAATTCCTGTATTAAAAATTTTGCAGCTTCATGCTTTGCTACAGTATCAAAAAAGAAATCCGTCCTAGGGATCCCAGTTCGTAAAATACGCTTAGCAGATAAATCAAAGCTTTCTCGGAAAATAACAGCCATCTTCTCGGAACCAACTACAACAAAGTCAAATCGGCCATAAACCTTCCTGAATCGTTTACAGGCCCTAGGATGTCGGTTCTCAATAGACAGGTCTTTTAGTCCAAACTTTTTGATCGCACCGGCTGCGTGCCATAATTGAATGCATTTGGTACCTGACCTAAATTTAGTCACAGCTAAAAAACCATAATAATTATCAACAAAAACCATACGAGAAGTAGCTAAATGATAAATAGATCGAAACCAATCCATAATATGTGGGGCTTTTAATTTTATAATCGTCCTGTTTGGGTTATCTTCAAAAGTAATAAAGCATTGGTGGGTTTTTAGAATAATGATATCTTCATCTGAACATTTTTCCAACTCTCTCATAGTAAATAAAACATTTGTACAAAACGAAGCTACAAAAGTGGTTTTCTTCTTTTGGGGAAGTAACTTAAACATATTGAAAAAAAGGCGAAAGACAAAAAGGTATAAAGTAATTACAATTTCTCTAACCATTTTTATTCAAATCTGTCTTAATCTTTGTAGTAGATATTCCTATTGTTCGAGGTAAATAAACCACTTCACAATAATCTTTTAAATAATCAAATTGGCCTTTCCAATCATCTCCCATTATAAGAATATCAATATCATATTTCTTTACGTCTTCTAATTTTTGTTCCCATGTATCTTCAGCAATCACCTCATCAACATATCGAATTGATTCAAGAATAGTCTTACGTTGCTCGAAAGTATAATAAGCCTCTTTGCCTTTTAAGGCATTAAATTTATCTGAGGAGATAGCAGCTATCAAATAGCTGCCGTACTTTTTGGCACGGCGTAATAAATTTATATGTCCAGTATGGAGAATATCAAAAGTTCCATATGTGATAACTTTTTTCATAAATAAAACCCCCGTGATAAAATAAGGTTTATGTTATGTAGTAGTATGCTATATTTATGAAAAGTTAACCATAAGTTTAGGTAGAAAAAACCAGAGAGTACAGTTATAACTATACACTCTGGTTATACTTTATCTGCAACTTTATATGGTTCCTCTTCAGTGTATAAAGCATTTATTAAATGCTTACTTGAGGAGCCTTTTGAATATTGATTCCATTGATCGGCAAATACTTTCACTTGTTCCATATTAAAATTCTCACTTTTTACTACGTCGATGAGGTCTTCTGTATTTTCAACAACAGGTCCGGGAACAAGATCTTCATAATTCTCCCAAAATCCCCTTGTCTTGGCATACTCATCAAGGTCATATACAAAAAACACCATCGGCTTGTTCAATAACGAGAATTCAAACGGAATAGAGGAGTAGTCAGAGATCAAAATATCTGATACAACTAATAAATGATTCATACTAGGATAGCTTGTAACATTGAAAACAAATCCAGGGAACTTATTTTGATATTTCCCATCAACTGCGGGGTGAAGACGTAAAAATAGTACATACTCATTCTTAAATTCACGATACATCTTTTCAATGTCTAATTCTAAATCAGTATTATTAAGCTCATTATCCCGGTATGTTGGTGCATATAAAATAACTTTCTTCTTATTAATAATTGGAAAATCCTCGTGTAATGATTTTTCGGCTTCTTTTTTAGCGATCCCATCAAAAAAGAAATCACTTCTTGGTATACCAGTCCGTAAAATACGATCATTTGAAATATTGAAGCTCTGACGGAAAATAGATGCCATGCGTTCAGAACCAACAACAACAGAATCAAATCGATGGTAAACCTTTTGGAAGCGTTCATATGCACGTGAAGAACGGTTTTGAATCGATGGATCCTTTAATGCAAATTGTTTAACCGCTCCTGCAGCATGCCAAAGTTGGATACATTGTACGTTGGTATCAAATTCAGTAACAGCTAAAAACCCGTAATAATTATCAGCAATAATTTTTTCAGATGTTGCTAGGTGATAGATAGACCGAATCCAATCTATTATATTACCAGTCTCAAAGTCTAGAACTCTTCTACTCAATGAATCTTCAAAGCTTAGCCTACATTGGGAGGATTTTAGAATAACAACTTGATCATCCGTCTGTTTTTCGAGTTCCTTAATAGTGTACAAAATATTATCCCCAAACGAAGCAACAAAAGTTGTTTTCTTCTTCTGGGGAAATAGTTTAAACATATTAAAGAGTGTTCGGAAAATAGAAAGGTACACGATAATAGCAAATTCTCTAACCATTGTTAACCTCATTCAAATCAGTTTTAATTTTTGTTGTTGATATTCCGACAGTTCTTGGTAAATAAACAACTTCACAATAGTCTTTTAAGAAGTCAAATTTACCTTTCCAATCGTCTCCCATTACGAAAATATCAATCTGATGTTTCTGAACGTCAACAATTTTTTGTTCCCAGTTATGTTCGGGAATTACTTCGTCGACATAACGTATAGCTTCAAGTATAGCTTTCCGTTGTTCAAAGCTATAATATGCTTTTTTATTTTTTATTGCATTAAATTCATCAGAAGAAATTGCTACAATTAAATAATCGCCAATTTCCTTTGCGCGACGTAATATATTTATATGGCCTGTATGAAGCAAGTCGAAAGTTCCGTATGTTATTACTTTTTTCATTTTAACAACCTCCATTAAATATGACGATAAATTTATTATACTATATTCCCTTTACAGTAATTTAACAAACAGTTTTCATTTACTTAAAAATATACTATCCTATTATACAATTAAAAATGGACAAAATAAAGATACATTTACTTACCATGGAGAAGTTGATCGCAAATTTTATATAATTATATATATAATAAAAAACCAAATGCTAGATTAGTAGCATTTGGTTAATGTATGAATTTATTTTACAAAATTCATATATTCTGTTGAATTAGAGGTGGGACCAGTGCTCACCCAAGCTGTATTGTCACCGTAGTAAATTTCATACCACACGTAACCATCAGCTTCTTTTTTATCTAAATTCATGTTTGTTAATACAGCAGTAACTAGATCACCTTGTTCTAGTTGATCATCGTACTTATTATCCGATATTTGTGGGCTTTTACGGATATTCACTGTGTCCTTAGATTTTAGTAGGTTTAATAAAACAACATAATCTCCATGAACCCACCCGGTTTTACTGTTGTATTTAACGTTATACCAACTGCCATTAGTTCCAAGGATATCTAATTCAGAACCATTAGGAATGCTTCCTATAATATTATCATTGTCAGCAGAGTTTGGTGTACTTCTAAAATTCAAATCTGTTTGAGTGTTTGTTACACCAATCACACCAGCTGGATAAGTAGTAACTTTAGAATCAAGAGTTGATGAACTACCTTGCCATGTTGTACTACCCTTAGGTGCATTTTGTTGGCCAATAAAATGTGGCACTTCAAATACCAAGGTGAAATTACTTGCTACTGATTGATACATGTCATATATTTTATTGGTTTGTTTGACTGCCCACCCAACATCAGAAGCGTATTGATGAGAAGCATAATTATACTTTTCTAAATGTCCAGGATTCCATCTCATTTCATATAATGTATTCTGCCCATTATTAATATAATTTTTTGATGCAAAGGCAGCACCTTCTGTGATTGCTGTTTCAGGATCAAACCAACCGTTATCATATGCTCTTTGTGCTCCGCAGTCGTATGGACAGGAATCAAAAGCTCCTATACCATACATGTTATAAACCTTTTTAGGCGATATGTCCATTATAATAGGATTACCACTTTTGTCCTTAACAATGTTTCCGCTAGAAGTTCTCTTGGTCCAAGTGCTTACACCTTTTGCTAATGTGGAACCTCCATAACCTGTTTCCAATAATGCGTGCGATAGTAAATAAAGTTCATTAACATGATACTTATTACCACCATTTATAAATGCTTGTGCTCTTCCGGAAAGAGTACCTGTGTTATTTAAGAACTTTTGATTTAATATTGTTGCATCATTTTTATCTAATCCAGCAGAATGAGAAATATCTAAAAACTGAAAATAAGCTTTTGTACCTTCTTCAAAGTTATTAGGATGGGTATAATATTGCACCTGATTTTTGGATGCATGTTGCCATCCTTTACCACCAGTTAGATCAGTTTGGGGATTGGCATTCATTTGTGCGCCTACCATTTTATCCAACCCATAACTGTAATTTATTATATTTGTTACATCTTCAGTAGTTACATCTTCACGATGAATATACCCAATCCTAGGCTTATCATTTAAGTATACAGTAGCTTGATACCAATTTGGCGAAAAGGTTTTAAACTTTAATATACTACCCTCACCATAATCTTTTAGTACTCTTGAACTCTTAGAAGCTAGTGAATATATATTAGTAGGTTTTTTTAGTGCTCTACCCTCTAGTTTTTTATGAGTGTCATAAATACCTTCAACGTGGTTCGTGTGAATATAACCAGTTTTTGCCTTACCATTTAAGTAAACGGTAGCTTCATACCAGTTACTCGAAAATGTTTTATATTGCAGTACTGTCCCTGCATTATAAGACTTAAGAGCTTTTGATCCAGTTGTAGCTCTTGAATAAATTGGAGTTGAATTTTTTAATCCAATACCCTTCAAATTAATTTGTTCCTTAACAGCATTTTCTACATGTGATCTATGGATATATCCAGTTCTTGGTTTACCATTAAAGTACACAGTAGCCTTAAACCAGTTTTCAGTAAAAGAGCGATAGTATAGAATGCTGCCAGCAGGGTATGACTTTAATGCATTTGAAGCTGTAGAGGCCTCTAAATGAACATGAGTAGAGTCTCTAAGAGCTATTCCCTTGAAACTAGTATTCTGTTGTGATTCACCATCTACATGTGATTTGTGGATGTAACCAGTTTTAGGTGTACCATTCGTATAAATGGTGGCTTCATACCATTCGGAAGAATAAGTTCTGTAGTACAGTTTAGATCCTATGTTATATGACTTAAGTTCTTGAGAATTTGTTGAAGCCTCTTTATACACAACTGTTGGTTTTTTTAACCCTATTCCAGAAACATTACTTTGGTCTTTGACAGCATTGTCCACATGACTTTTATGGATATATCCTGTCCGCCATTTGCCGTATGCATAAACAGTTGCTTCGTACCATTGATCTGTAAAAGTTTTATAAATCAAAATGGATCCTTTTCGATACGATTTAAGTTTTCTAGAATCTGTATTAGCTTCACCATAGATTGTTGTAGGGCTTTTTAAAGCAACACCTTCTAAGTTAGTTTGTTTACTTGTAGCAGTGTCTACATCGGACTTGTTAATAAACCCTTTTTTCCAACCACCATTAGTATATACAGTTGCACTATACCAAGAAGAGTTATAAGAATCATATTTTAGTATAGTACCTTTTTGGTAATCCTTTAGTACATTCGAATTCGTTGAAGTGTTTTCGTATACGTTTGTTGGACTCTTTAAAGCAACACCTTGTAAAGAACCAGCTGCATGTATTGTATTCGTGTTAAATGGTAGGATTGATACTATGAGAACTAGCAGTAAGAAGCAACTGATTATTTGAAATGTTCTATGTTGAGATTTTCTCAATTAAACATATCCCTCCCTTTTGTGTATTCTGATGACCTTTCATTGTTGACGAAAAAAACTCCTCTCTCTTAAATAAAATTTAACAACTCTATTATCGCAATAATTGGCGAAAATGTTAATAGTTTCTTGTAAAAAAACTTGTATTCTGTGATAAAATGCTGCTTAATATCTAATTATGTCGGTTTTATTAAGTGTTTCTAATCCATTAATACTAATTAAGTTCAAGTATCTATGAGTCTATTTTATTAGGTGGTGTAAGTTAATAGTGTTTATCACTAGTTCAAATAAGCTATTTAATATTACAGCTTAAATAATTTTTAATGACACAACAGATAAATTATTGACTATGTATTATAATAAGTGGGTAGAATATGATGAGGGTAATGGGTTGTTTGCTTAGAAAATATTCTTGCACAATAATTTAAACATACATGCTAGGAGAGAATGGACGTGAAACTAAGGAAGCTATTAAAGAGAATTAAAAAACGATTAGTAAAAAAAGTAACGTTATACGAATCCACAAACCATAGTGACTTTTTGGAGTTTAAACTAAAGCTTGGTAATTTCTGGGGATTAAAAAGAAAAGTAACAATTGAATTTACCAATAGTGAAAACACTCAAACCTTGCCGTTTAAAAGAAATAAGAGTGTTCTAGTAGCAAGAGTACCAAAAAATTTCCTATATACCACTGATTCTAAAGCTACAATTAAAATTTATATAAATAATAATTTAATGTGGATAAAACCATCAGAAAATTTTGAGTATAATTCTGAATCTATTATAGCTGGAAAAAAATATTTTGGTATAATGGTTAAAAAAAATATAATACTTAGAAGTCAATTTCCTGAATTTGAATTCAGCAAAGAAAGGTTACTTTCTGATAATATAACAACAGATTATAATTCGTTGCAGTTTAGATTAGAGCATCCTCCACTGGTTAATGATAATAAAAAAATAGAAATTCATGCTTTTCAGAATAGTAAAGTAAGAGTAATTGAAGGTTTTTTTAATAATAACATCGTTGAAGCTTATGACTTTTCCATTCTTTCAATTGGTTTGTGGCAACTATTTCTTGTTGTAGATGGGGTGTTACACCCAATTAGTAATAAGAATGAACAAAAAGAAGCATTTAATACTTATAATCATAAAGTTGAAATAGTGAATAAGTATAATAATCTCTATTTGAATTTGAAGCCACATAAACTTGATAGTAGTTCTATTAACATAGATAGGTTTTCAAATGATCAAGTAACAGTTCAGATACAACCAACGAATATAAATGAAAATTTAGAATACGAACTAGTGATGAATGATACTAAAAGTAATGAAGAGTTTTTTTATTCCTTAATGAAGGATTCTCAAGGGTTAGTTGCTAAGGTCCCTTTAAAAGATATTTATGAAGTACTTTCGAATAAACGCTTTTTTGTAGTTCAATCTGGGGAAAAGTCGTTTAAATATCAAATTAATCTAAACGGTGCGTCTATAGCAGGTGACAGTACATCTTTTGAGGAAACGATTCGCTCTCAAATAGTATCTTTGTCATTTTATAAACGCAAGGATTTTTCACTTGGAATAAAGGTGAGTGAACCAAGATTAAAGAAGATGATTACAAAAAT
The DNA here is from genome assembly GCF_042675965.1 of Virgibacillus byunsanensis. Classification (NCBI taxonomy): domain Bacteria; kingdom Bacillati; phylum Bacillota; class Bacilli; order Caryophanales; family Bacillaceae; genus Virgibacillus; species Virgibacillus byunsanensis. The sequence continues at coordinate 23,973 of NZ_JBHTKJ010000007.1, forward strand.
AGATAAATTTAATGTAAGTGGTACGCTAGGTTCAACATTAAATTTTATCAATTGTGACGCATATTTGTATATTGAAGAAAGAAATTCACAAGAAGCTATAAAGGTTCCAATAGAAGGGAGTTTCAACATAGATTTAAACTCACTAAATTTAATAAAATTAAAAAGTAAAGATAAAACAATTTTTGATTTTTATGTTGTAGTTTTAAATAAAGAAAAAGAAATAATAAGAAAGGAAAAAATAAAATACAAATTTTCGAACTATAAAAAGGACAATTACTATGACTATATGTCAATTGAAGATAATGATTTAAATAAACATCATTTTCTAATTACAACAACACCTTTCAATAACTTAAAAATCGAGACATTTTCGATTCCAAGTAATATTGTGGTACCCAAAGACACTTCTGTAAAGGACGGTAATATTTGGTTGTTAGGAGAAAGGTATAATACTGCTCAAGATAATGGTATTGTATTATTTAATTGGTTACAGGAAAATACAAACGTAGAATCTTATTATGTTATTGAAGGTGATTCACCTGAGTATGAAAAACTTAAAGATAACCCTAATGTGTTGGAATTCGGATCCCAGAAACATTATGATATCGCTTTTAAGGCAAAAGTCTTATTGGGGACCCATGATTTAGAAAACATTCTTCCTTATAAGCCTGCCAAAGGTTTTTTCCATTATGAAAATACGTATAAAGTATTTCTTCAGCATGGAGTATTGGGCAGGAAAAATGTTGAGTACCATAAAAAATATTACGAATTACCTTTTGATTTATTTATTGTTAGTAGTGACCCGGAAAAATATGAAGTAGTTATGGAAAAATTAGGTTATGATAAAGATGAAGTAGTTGTAACTGGATTAGCTAGGTTCGATAATTTAGATCAATTTGAAAAACCAAAAAATATCTTACTAATGCCTACATGGAGAGATTGGATAAATACGGATCAACATTTTTTGGATAGTGAATATTATACGGCGTATTCTAATCTAATTAATAACGAAAGATTATTAAATTTATTGGATGAATATAATGTGAATTTAAACTTTTACCCTCACTATCGTGCGCAGGATTATTTCCAGAAAGAGTCATCGACTTTAAACAACAGGATAAAGTTTATCCCCTTAGGTAAGTATAGTGTTCAAGAACTTTTAATTAATCATGCATTGCTTATAACCGACTTTAGTAGTGTTAGCTTTGATTTCCTGTTGTTGAATAAACCAGTTATTTATTATCATTTTGATGTAAAGCGGTTTTTCAGAAAAGGCATCTTAAGACCTGTAGAAGAAACATTTATAGGTAGAGTGGCTAATACAGAAGAAGGGATGATAGACCTTATAGAAGACAGATTAAAACATAATTTTGATAACTATGATGTTGATATTTCTAATATAATAAAGTATCAAGACAGATCAAATAGTGAACGCATATATAAAGCTGTGCGTTCAAATATTCAAGAATAACTTGTGTTTTTTAAAGGGGTAACACGTTAAATGAAGTTAATTATATCTATTATAAAAAGAGTTAGACAGATAAAATTAGTATCTAAATTTTACAGGTATGCTTTTCGTATCATTGGTTTCTTGCCAGTGGATAAAAAGCTAGTTATTTTTGAAAGTTTTCATGGTAAGCAGTATAGTGATAACCCACGAGCAATCTATGAATATATGCTAGAAAACCGCAAACAATATAAGATGTATTGGAGTGCGGATAGAAGAAATACTAAATTATTTGAAAGCCAAAACGTTAAGTTTATTAGAAGATTTTCTGTTAAATGGCTACTAATGATGCCCAGGGCAGCCTATTGGATAACTAACAGTAGACTCCCTTTATGGTTTCCAAAACCAAAACATACTAAATATATACAAACTTGGCACGGTACACCTTTAAAGAAATTGGGTTCAGATATCGAAGAAGTACTTATGCCTGGCACGGATACGGTTAAATACAAAAAAAATTTTCATTATGAAGCAAGTAAGTGGGATTATTTAGTATCCCCTAATGCGTATTCCACAAAAATATTTAGAAGAGCATTTGGTTTCAAAAAGGATGTAATAGAGTCAGGATATCCAAGAAATGATTTTATTATAAATTCAAATAATGATGTGACAATTACAAACCTAAAAAAGCAGTGCAATATACCTGTTGACAAAAAGATTATTTTATATGCACCTACATGGAGAGACAATCAGTTTTATGCTGTAGGAAAGTATAAATTTGAATTGCAATTGGATTTGGATAAGCTATACACATCATTAGGGGATGAGTATATAATCCTGCTAAGACTTCATTATTTAGTAGCAGAAAATATAGACCTGAATGGGTATGAGGGATTTGTATTTGATTTATCATACCACACTGATATTAGAGAGTTATATTTAATATCTGATATTTTAATTACAGACTATTCATCTGTGTTTTTTGATTATGCAAATTTGAAACGACCTATGCTTTTTTTCGTATATGATATAGAGGATTATCGAGACAATCTACGTGGGTTTTATTTTGACTTTGAAGAAAAAGCCCCTGGTCCATTCGTTAAAAAAACGGAAGATATTATAAATGAAGTCCTAGATATTAATGAAAATGGCTTTCAACCTTCAGCTAAAATTGAGGACTTTTATAAAAGTTTTTGCTATTTAGAAGATGGCAATGCAAGTGAACGAGTTGTTGACGAGGTGTTCAATTAATTGATAAAATATTAGGCTTATTCCTATATGGGTAAGTCTTATTGTTTTTTATGAAAAATGCTTGTATAATTTAAAAGCGTATTATGTATTGAAAGGATATATTTATGAAATCTGCAATCAAAATTGTAAAAGAACAAATAGAACATTTTTATTTAATACGAAGGTTGTCATTGTATGAACTGAAGAGCAAAAACCGAAGTAATTATTTAGGTATGGCATGGGAACTTATAAACCCTTTGATTCAAATCCTAATTTATTGGTTCGTATTTGGTAGTATTCGTCAAAGAAATGACGTAGATATAGCACCAGGAATGGATGCTGTACCATTTATTAATTGGCTATTAGCTGGTTTTATTTTATGGATTTTCTTCTACCAGTCAACTATTCAAGGCTCTAAGTCGATTTATTCCAGGTTGCGGATGCTATCTAAAATGAATTTCCCAATGAGTGTAATACCAAACTTTGTGATTTTTTCACAATTTTATATTCACTTAATTATGCTAACAATTACAATAATTATATTTAACTTTACAGGGTATTATATAAACATTTACTATCTTCAGTTGTTATATTTTATCTTTGCTACTTTTTGTTTGTTATTTGCCATATCACTTATAACTTCCACACTCTCAACTATTATAAGGGATGTGCACATGTTCTTAAATGCGACCCTTAGAATGCTTTTGTATTTATCGCCTATACTGTGGCAAATCACAATATTAGCAGATCCATTACCAACAATATTGAAGGCTAACCCGCTTTACTATTTAATAGAAGGGTACCGGTCGGCATTATTTGGACTTGACTGGTACTTCATAGATCATTGGGAATATACACTATATTTTTGGGGTTTAGTACTTGTATTATTCCTTATCGGATCGATTCTACATGTGAAGTTTAGAAGACACTTCATTGATTACTTATAAAGGCTTGTGATAATGATGGAAAAAGCAATAATAGCTAAAAATGTTACGAAAAAATATAAGTTATATAACGGAACAAAGGAGCGAATATTAGATCTTGTGACTCCAAGGAATTATGGTAAGGATTTTTATGCCCTCACAAACGTTGGCTTTGAGGCTGAAAAAGGAGACGTTGTTGGATTTGTCGGAATAAATGGATCTGGGAAGTCTACCTTGTCTAATATTATTGCTGGTATCGTACCTGAGACTTCAGGCTCCGTAAAGGTTAATGGGCAGGCTTCATTGATTGCTGTTGCTTCTGGGCTTAAAGGAGATTTAACTGGAAGAGATAACATTGAATTAAAATGTTTAATGTTGGGATTCAGTAAAGCGGAAATCAACACACTTGAACCAGGTATTATTGAGTTCTCCGAATTAGGTGAATTTATTGATCAACCTGTTAAATCGTATTCAAGTGGAATGAAGTCACGGTTGGGCTTCGCAATTTCAGTTAACGTTAACCCAGATATATTAATTATTGACGAAGCACTTTCAGTAGGGGACAAAGCCTTTGCTGAAAAAAGTTTAGATAAGATGAGAGAGTTTAAAGAAAAAGGAAAAACAATGATATTTGTGAGTCACTCAATTGGGCAAATGAAGCAATTTTGTGAAAAAATCCTATGGTTGGAGTTTGGCACGGTGAAAGACTTTGGTACAGTTGAAGAGGTAATACCAAAGTATGAGGACTTTTTGAAGCAATATAAGGATATGACCAAAAAGGAAAGAATTAAGTATAAAGAGGATGCACTAAAGAAACGAGAAAAAGTACGAATGTAAACAATGCTGTATTGAAAAAATACTAGGACTATTCTATTGATTATGGAATAGTCTTTTTTATATTTGAAATAGTGATTTTTTTAAACATAAATATTAATAATACGCTATTTTACTGCATAACTTGTCGATAAGTTCATGTATATAATCACTAAGCATAGTAGTATAATGAAACCAATATTTATATATGTGGGGGGTAGTTATGAATAATTATAGCTTTATATTATTATCTGGCGGAATTGGAAAACGCATGCAGGTGAATATTCCTAAACAGTTCCTGTTGTTAGCGGGTAAGCCGATTTTTATTCATGTTCTAGAAAAAGTAGACAATATTGATTCGATAAAAGAAATTATTATTCCATGTCCAACAGAATTCATTTCTAAAACTCAAGATATTATTAACGATTACGGATTCTCTACACCTATTAATTGCATAGAAGGTGGGAAAAGCAGACAGGAATCAGTTTATAATGGATTGCTTGAAGCAGAATACGAACATACAGTTATTCATGAGGCGGTTCGCCCTTTTGTCTCACAGGAAGAATTCAAAACATTAATAAATGCTAAAAATGAAAGCGCTATTTTTGGTATTGACATTCCCTTTACCGTCCTAAAAGGGAAAACAAAAGTAGAAGGTAATCTGGAACGAAACCAGTTAGTCAATGTTCAACTACCTCACAAATATAACGTTATGAAACTTCGGTATGCACACGAATGTGCTCGTGAGGACAAGTTAAACTTCACTGAGGATGCAAGTCTTTATTTTCATTATTATGAATCGAATATTCAAATATTAAAAGGTAATGAGTATAATATTAAGATCACTAGACAGATTGATCGGAAAATTGCAGAGGCTATTTATAAAGAATCTATTTTAATGGAGGATTATTAATGTCAAAAACGTGTATTATCACTGGGGCGAGTCGTGGAATAGGAAGAGCGATTGCGGTTTCGATGAGTATCCGAGATGACATTTCCAACTTTGTTTTAATCTCTAGAACAGAGTCGGGACTAGAGGAAACAGCTAAACAGATGAATTCTGAAAAACATATAACTTATTTTGCTTTGGATCTAACACATTATGAAGCAGTTAAGGATCTGGTACACGAAATTGGTTTGGAATATGGTACGATAGATATGCTTATTAATGTTGCAGGGTATGCTAATCCTAAATCTATTCTGGAAACGTCTATCAAGGATTGGGATAAAACCTATCAGATAAATGTACACTCGATTTTTAATATTACAAAGGAAACTGTTAAATTCATGAAAATAACAGGTGGAAAAATCTTGAATGTAGCTTCTACTGCGGGTGGTTCGGCACGACCCGGTTGGTTAGCATATGCTTCATCAAAGGCCGCTATCATTAACATGTCCCAAACGTTATCAGAAGAATTATCTGAATATGGTATATTAGTGTATTGTATTTCCCCTGGGAGGTGTGCTACTGAATTGAGAAAAGTATTAGCTCCTGATGAGGATCCAAATACTATTATGCAGCCTGAACATGTAGGGGAAGTTGTAGGCCAATTATTATCTGATAACGGAGTATGTTTGGATGGGCAGAACATTGTCGTGCGAAAACAGGTAAAGAAAAACCAAAAGAAGCAGCCTTCTAAACAAACAACATAATATAAGTAAGAGGCGATCCTATGAGTAGTGAACAAGTGGATATTCTAATAGTAATTCTGTTAATCTTAATTTTAATTTCTGTTAATGCCTCACTAATTAAAAAGATTAGATTAATAAGTAAACGTACATTGGTAGTAATAATACATTTTTTGTCAAAGCTAGTTCCAAAGTCTAGCAAACTTGTAGTATTTGGCGGAGAAAATGGACAAGGCTTTCGTGGGAATTCAAAATATTTGTTTTTACAAATGGTGGAAGATGAAAAGCTTAAATGTGTATGGATATCAAGAAATAATCAAGTTGTTAAAGATTTGGTAAACAAGGGATATACAGCATATAAACTTCACTCTTTAAAAGGTATTTATGCTCAATTACGTGCTAAATTAGTCATTCATTCTCATTCTATTAATGATGATTTTAGCAAATCGTTTTTAGGAGGAGCTATTTCATATAATACATGGCATGGTGTGGGTTTGAAAAAAGTATGGGGAGCTAATAAAAGTACTTTTTCCTATAAAATATTACATGAAAAAAACCTTTTGAAGCATTTCTTTGGAAAGTTTGTTGTTAAAACAAACCAAGCTAAAATTAATTATGTTGTTTCTACGAGTGAAGATGTATCCTCCTACTACCCAGAAACGTTTATAGTACCTAAAGAAAATATATTAGAGCTAGGGCAAGCTAGAAATGATGTGTTTTTTAAAAATACAAATGAAGATTTGGCTATTCCAGAGTGGATAAGAAACGGAAAAATTATTATGTATATGCCTACACATCGAAAATTTGGTAAGCTCGAAACAGATATTAATCTGTTGTTTGACTTTCAGAAGTTAAACAAATTATGTTCCGACACTGGTTTTAATTTTTTGGTGAAACGCCATATGTATAGTAGTGGACAAGTTCCAACTACATATGAGCATATTATAGATATTAGTGAAGAATCTTATGATCCTCAGTTATTATTAAAATACACGGATATGTTAGTGACCGATTATTCCAGTTGCTATACAGATTACTTATTATTGAATAGACCTGTGCTGTTTTATAGTTATGATTTGGATGTCTATTTGCAAAAATCTAATGAGATGTACTTTAGTTACTTTGATGTAACGCCTGGGCCAAAAGTGAAAGAATTTGCTGAGCTACTTCAGGGGATAGAAAATTTAATGGAAGAACCGAATTTATATGAGGAAGAAAGAAAACGTGTGTTAGATGTTTTTTACTCTGCAGAGAATCAAAAGGAAGTACTAGAAAAACAGGTGAATTACATTTATAATCATTTTCTTTAAATTTAATAGAAAGGTAGGTAAAATGATGAAGAAATTAAAGCTAATACCTACTTTACTAGTAAAATATCTATTAATTATTTCATATAGTTTGTTTTGTTTAGTTTTTAAAATAAACCCAAATAAAGTTACGTTTGCATCCTATCGGTCCAATACTATTAAGGATAACCTGGCTTATGTTAATGAAGAAATTGTTCGAAATTATCCATCCTATAACCGTTGTTATATTTTTAAGAAGTTTAATAGTACATTATTAGGAAAGGTTAGTTACATTATTCATATGATAAAGGCATGCTTTCATTTAGCATCATCTCGTTATTTTATAATTGATGATTACTATTTTCCTATTTATGTAATAAAACCAAGACGGGGAATGGATGTTATTCAATTATGGCACAGTGCTGGAGCGCTCAAGAAGTTTGGCTTAAGTACAGTTGGAAAACCGTTTGGACCTAGCCACGCTTATTTAAATCATGTAAACATTCATGGGAACTATACAAAGGCATATGTAAGTTCAAGTGAAGTCATTCCGTTTTTTGCAGAGGCATTTGGGATGCAAAAAGAAAAAATTTATCCATTAGGAATACCAAGGACAGATTATTTTTTTGATGAAGGAACTATTGAAGAATTATACTTAAGTTTCTATGAAGCCTACCCAGAACTCAAAGATAAAAAACTATTATTATATGCACCAACATTCCGTGGGAAGAGCCACTATCAGGAATCATTTAAATTACCGTTTGACGTAAAGTATATGAGCGCTAACTTGAAAGACGAATATGCATTATTGATTCACTTACATCCTTATATGCAGTCTGAACTAGAAATAGATGCAGATGGCTTTACATACCTTATTCATAATACATACACGATTCAAGAATTTCTAGCATTAGCAGACATATTGGTCACAGATTATTCCACTGTTTTCTTTGATTACAGTTTGCTTAATAAACCAATGATATTTTATCCATATGATTTAAAACAATATAGGCGGGAACGTGACTTTTACTATTCTTATGAAGATATAATTCCTGGGCCGATTGTTACAAATACAGAATTATTGGTTAAAGTTATTAGTGAAAGTTCTTTTGAAAAGCGTGAAATTAATCGGTTCAGGGATCGTTTTTTTGATTATCAAGATGGTAAGGCATCGGAGCGAATTGTTGAACATATCTTTGAACAGTAAAAAGCCTTTTTAGAGAAGGCTTTTTACTGTTGTACAAATAAGGTTGGATTATTTGAGAATACCCCATCCACTCCATAACCTATTAATTCTTCATATCTTTCGTTATTATTCACAGTATATGGGAAAACTTTATAGCCTAGAGCTTTACAGTTTTCTACAAAAGCTTTGTTCGTATAGACATTGTTTGGATGAATACTACTAATTCTTAAGCCACTGTCTCTTGCATACTCCCATGTATTTATTATTCGATAATAAAACAGCATCCCCAGTTCCATATCTGGTGCAATTTCCTGTACTTTCTTTAGTGCGATATGATCAAAAGAAGAGATAATTATATGATCTAAGCGATTATGGTATTCCAGGCGATTTATTAGAATTTTTTCAATTCCATCATAGATTACCGGGATGTTCTTAATTTCAATATTTAATAAAACCTCAGAAGGACAAATTTCTAGTACTTCTTCTAGTGTTGGAAGGGTTACTCCCATAAATTTATCACTAAAAGATGATCCTACTTCTATTTGTTTTATTTCATCTAATGTAAAATCCCTAATCAGTCCATCAACATTCTTATTAAATCGGGAAAGTCTGTGATCATGACAAACCACCAGATAATTATCTTTAGTTAATTGCACGTCTAATTCAAGTGCTCTTGCACCATGTCCAAGCGCTTTTTTAAATGCAGGTATCGTGTTTTCGGGAGCTTCTGTAAGCGACCCTCGGTGGGCGAAGTTTAAAACCAAATGACATTCACTCCTATATAAACGTTTTAGATAATTAGATAATAACATATATCCAACTTTATTTACTGTCAGCTAGAATTTTTTTAATAAATAAGAGGATGCTAACTTTAGGCGGTAAATTAGTATTGGAGAGTTTTGTTCAAAACATTTACAATGGTTTAAGTAGTATAAGCGTAAGTAGAACATAAGGAAATGAGGTGGCTAAGTGTTAAATATAGTTATTTTAGCCTTTTTGACATTATTAATTTCATTAATCATTACTCCGGTAGTTATAAAATATGCTAAAAAATTAAATGCGACAGACAAACCAAATAACCGAAAAGTACATACAGATCCAATTCCGACTTTAGGCGGATTAGCCATTTTCATTAGTTTCCTTATTGGGTTGCTGATTCTACAGCCATCAAGTGAGTATCATTTAGCTATTGTTTGCGGGGCGTTTCTAATTATTACGCTTGGTTTAATGGATGACTTATTTGATTTATCAGCTAAATTAAAGTTTCTAATACAAATAGCTGCTGCTGTATTGGTCGTTTTTTGGGGTGGATTACAAGTTGAATTTATTAACTTGCCATTCGGTGGACAATTGCAATTTGGTTTTTTAAGTACACTTGTAACCGTTCTGTGGATAGTAGGGATTACAAATGCTATTAACTTAATTGATGGGCTGGATGGGCTTGCTGCAGGTGTATCGTCCATTGCCTTATTTACCATTATCGGAATGGCTGTCATTATTGGGGACGTATATGTAACGACAATTGCATTAATATTACTATTCAGTACACTAGGATTCTTACGTTATAATTTTTATCCTGCCAAAATATTTATGGGTGATACAGGGGCGTTATTCTTAGGGTACATGATCTCTGTTCTGGCACTGCTTGGGTTTAAAAATGTAACGATTATTTCATTTGTTATTCCTATCTTTATTTTGGGAGTACCCATATCGGATACATTAATTGCAATCGTACGCAGATATATTAACAAACAACCATTATCAAGTCCTGATAGTTCCCACCTGCACCATCGCTTAGTAAAGTCTGGATTCTCACATAAACAAACCGTGTTATTTATTTACACGTTAAGCGCTATGTTTAGTGTAGCTGCTATATTATTTTCCATGACAACTATTTGGGGATCCATTGTGATTCTTGCGATTTCTTTATTTGCGGTACAGATTTTGATTGAAAACTTGGAAATGATAAATAGTGACTATAAACCAATAACAAAATTTGTTAAAGGTCTTAGGCAAAAATCATAACTAAAAAGCTGCTAACCCTGAAAATGGGGTTGGCAGCTTTAATTTTAGTAAGAGTTATTATCGTTATTTGGAGAAGAAGTGGTTGTTTGACTCGAGTTATTGGAATCACTAGCAACACTTGATTCGTCTTCAATTTCTAAATGACTTTTTAATAAGCTTTTTGTCTCACTTAGTGCAACTTCATCTAATTGATAGTAGTACGTATTACCAGGCTGGTAATCATACCCTTCAAGTGTATGTGTTTCGAAGTCTAGATTGCTACTACTTGATCCATACGATACAAAGCTTTTCATTTCATCGAATGTCATGTTTGTTGTCATGTTATCACCGACAGCATCAATTATATTATCATATTTGAATACAGAACCAAGCGAAATTGACTTTTTCACAACAGACTTAATAATTTCCTGTTGCCTTTTTCCACGTTCAATATCATTATCTAACTTTCTGGTTCTTGCTAAGGCAAGCGCTTCTTCACCATTTAGATCCTGTTCGCCAGGTAATAAATGAATAGCTCCAGCTACGTCTTCTGAATTTTGTTCATATAATTCGTATGGTACTTCCACATTTATTCCATTTATAGCATCGACTACATCAATAAAGGCGTCAAAATTAACTTTTACATGATAGTCAACTGGTATATCCAATAGATTTTCTACTGTCTCAACTGTTGCATCAGTTCCGCCATATGAATGAGCGTGATTGATTTTTGTCTCGTAGCCTACTTCTGGAATATAAACATAAGAGTCACGAGGAATGCTTACCATATTTACACTGTTTTCTTCCTTGTTTAATGTGGCAAGGATTAGCGTATCGGAGAGCGCATTACCTTCATTACCTCGTGTCTCACTTTCGTCTACTCCCATTATTAGAATGGAAACATTATCTTCTGTTGGATCAACTTTTTCTTCACGTAAATCAGATTTTTCGCGACCATCATCTTCATATGATTCCGAAAAGACTGAGTCAGCTTTAGTATATAAATATGCAGCATAGGATGCTACCGAAAGAAATGCAATTAAAATTGGAATCAATATAAATAAGACAATCCGTTTTTTCTTACGTTTTTTACTTTTCCTTACAATGCGTGAGTTTGGTGTTTCATTATCAGACATAAATATTCCCCTTTATTTTAAATCGTTGTTATTAATCTATTAAAAATGAATTGGATATATGAAAAATCAACATTTAATGATATCATATTTTCGATGATACGTTTTAAAAGCACTAATCTTAATTTTACTATGAATAGGCACTTTCGTACATTAAAATTTTATTACATTTTATAAAAAATAGTAGTCACATAATAATTAGACGAATGAGTTACTAAAAAGTTTCAGTCATTAGAAAGAGGTTACAACATATTATGGATATAAAAAATACCGTTACTATTATGGATATAACGTTTTTGAATGTAACAAAGAAAGATTTTTTATATGATGAACTCTTCCCGCGGCTGAACAGACAACAAAAGAGTTTTGTTGTGACAGCCAATCCCGAGATTGTTATGAAAGCAAGAGAAGATCATGGGTATAAGCAAGCTGTACAATCAGCAGATTATATTGTACCAGACGGAGCGGGGATCCTTCTTGCAGCAAAATATAAAAAAGAGCCACTGCAAGAGAGGATTCCTGGATATGAACTAATGCTTGATCTATTGAAGCATGCTAATGACGAAGGTCTTCGATGTTATTTCTTAGGTGCAAAAGACAATGTAATTAACAAAACTATAGTTGAAGTGGAACAACAATACCCAAATATTACAATTGCTGGTTCGCATCATGGTTTTTTTGATATTCATGATTCTAGTATTGCTGAAAATATAAAAGCACAAAACCCTGATATTGTTTTCGTAGCGCTAGGATTACCTCGTCAGGAAGAATGGATTGCAAAGCATAGTAATAAATTTCCGAAAGGATTATTTATGGGAGTAGGCGGAAGCTTTGATGTGATTGCTGGAGAGGTACAACGCGCTCCAGAAAAATGGATTAAATTAAACTTAGAATGGTTATATCGTTTGCTAAAACAGCCACTCCGCTTTAAACGAATTTTGAAAGTTTTTGAATTCATGTTGAGGATTATAGTTAAAAAATAACGGAGCTGGTTCCTTTATGGAACTAGCTTTATTAATATGGTGTATCTTCCTCAGCACCATCGGCAAAGTCAGAGGCTTCATTTATAGTATTGGGTAAACTTAAATGTTCACGCAACTCTGTTTGAACTTGACTTCTACTATATTCGTCTACTTCAAAATACCAGAGGTCATCCTCCTTGAACTTGCCATCGCCAATAAGGTTAACAGTTTCTATATTTACATTTGTATCCAAGCCATAGGATAAAAAGCTTTTCATTTCATTAAAAGTTAGATTTGTATTCATGTTTGCACCGACTGCATCGATCACCTCCTCTAATTTAAAGATGGAGGAAGCGGATGTTGCTTTCTTTGCAATTGTTTTAATGATTTCCTGCTGCCTTTCTCCTCGCTCAATGTCACTATCATATTTTCTTGTGCGAGCTAATGCCAATGCTTCCTCACCAGTTAAGTTTTGCGCACCAGGGTACAGATGAATGGCATTTTCTGTGTCGTCCGAATTCATTTCCTGCATTTCATAAGGAACATCATACGTAATCCCGCCCAACGAATCAACCACATCGATAAACGCATCAAAATTGACACGTACAAAATAATCTACAGGAACATGAAAGAATTCTTCCACTGTTTCAATCGTGGCTTTGGGACCACCATAAAAATGAGCATGATTAATTTTCGTGAAGTATCCGATCTCCGGCACGTAAACGTAAGAATCTCGAGGGATACTTAATAGCTTAACGGAGCTTTTTTCCTTATTAAAAGTGGCTAGTAATAAAGCATCAGAACGACTACCATCCTCATAATCCCTAATTTCACTATTATCAATTCCAATAAAAAGAACAGAGACATTGTCTTCCACAGGGTCTACTGGATCTACACCCTCCTCACGTAGTTGTGATATTTCATTATCTCGACCAACTTCCTGGTGGGAATCAGTTACAATATCTTCGGTTTTATTATAGAGGTTTAAGGTATATCCAACTCCTATAGATAGGAAGAAAAGTAAAGTGAATCCAGTGTATAAGAATAATTTCTTTTTAGAATAATTTCGTTTAATCATAGGACTATCTCCTCATAAATCTCGTTGTATTTATCTTACAGAAAAGTTGAGTGATTGTGTAGTAGATAGGATAAATGTTCTTACATTTATAATCGAATTGACTTTTAAGTTAGGTACATTAAATAAATATCATAAAAAATATAAACATACATGCCCCCAAGTCCATCTCCCGTTCGATTGTAGTTGTGAGAGGAGGTGGGAAGCATGGCAGTAGCAGATAAAATAAATTCAACACTACGTTTAGTTCTTTATGATGGTGAAGATATGGAAACTGGTAAGCCCATCTACAAAACAAAGAGCTTTAACAATGTAAAAACAGACGCAATTGCTGATCAATTGTTACCGATCGCAGAAGCAGTTGCAAGTTTGCAAGAACGCCCATTATTCAACGTTCAACGTAACGACAGTTCCGAACTTAGGGAGGCTTAATGAATCGGAGTCAAAATAAACGAGGAAGGGAGGATAAATCATGAAAAGGTTAGAGCTTAAATTCCTGAACGAGCTTGGTAAAATTGTCACGTATTCACTCGACAAGCCGATCGAACCAGTTGATCCGATAGCAGTAAATACTGCGATGGATGAAATTATCACACAAAACGCATTCACATCATCAGGCGGAGATCTATTACAAAAGCATAGCGCACGAGTAGTTGAGCGTAATGTGGTAGATGTGGAATTGGCGTAACACGGCATCTTTATAAAAGAGAAAATAGTTTGTTTGCAGAACACGACCAGTGGATGTACCACTGGTCTGTTTTGGTAAAGGAGTATTAATAACCGAGAGGAGGTTACACAGTGGAAACATGGGTATCTTTTGTGACAGAAGTCGGCTTCCCGATTGTGGTGACGTTTTATTTGCTGCACCGGATTGAGGGTAAACTCAACGATCTCATAGAATCCATTCATGCCTTGCCTGAGAAGATGCAGTAAACATATATAATGAAGAGGCAGTTCATAGTGTGCCTCTTCAATTAATATAGTATTATGGTAGAAGATTTTTATCACGCTGATATCTATAGTATTAGAGATATAAATATGGAACCTATATAGACGAAAATAAACGTACAAAGCAAATGCATTTAATATTTCCGTTATTTGTTAGATTTTATAGGGTTATTTTCATTCTTAGATTATGGTATAATTTAAAAATAATAAATGAAACAACATAATATGACTATATTCTACAAAAGTCACTAAAAACGTGACCATGATTCTTGTAATATATAAAAGGGATATTTACAAATAGATATACACTTAGTAATATTGTACTATATATATGCACTCGGGGTAATCCCCGTTTTTTTGCGCTATTACACCATAAAGAAAGGAGCTGCCGTTGTGACATATAGATTGAGAATGACTCTATTAATACTGCTTGATTCACTGATTGTAACTTTTGCAATATTTGCTGCATCATGGGTTGTGTACCCGAATATATCCATTATAACTATGCCTGCATTAGTAATAAGTTCAGTCGCACTGCTATTCTTTCATCATTTTTATGCTATGATTTTTAAGTTATACAATAAAGTATGGGCGTATGCTAGTGTCGGAGAACTAACTATAATAGTGAAAGCTGTCACATTTTCAGTTATTTCAGCTGGAATTGTTCAATACATAGTTAATGACTTTACCATATTCAGACGAGCGCTGGTTGTAACATGGATGTTACATGTGATTCTTATTGGCGGATCGCGTTTTATGTGGCGAATATTCAGGGATCGTTACATTTCATCAAGTATTGAAAAAAAACGCACACTCATCATTGGAGCAGGTTCAGCAGGTACTATGATAGCTCGGCAATTAAAAAACAATCATAATGATACAGAGTTATTACCAGTTGCATTTGTAGATGATGATTTTAGCAAACAAAAAATGCACATCTATAATATACCCGTTTTAGGTAGGGTGAAACATATACCATCAATAGTTGAAAAACATGATATAGAGCATATAGTTATAGCCATCCCCTCTTTGCGGAACGGAGCTTTAAATAAAATCGTTGTTGAAAGTAACAAAACTGGAGTCAAGGTACAAATGATTCCAAAAATTGAGGACATCATGACTGGGAAGATATCTGTTAGTCAGTTAAGAAATGTAGAAGTGGAGGATTTACTCGGGAGGGAGCCGGTTGAATTAGATATTGATAAGATATCGGAGTACGTAACTAAAAATACTGTTTTAGTTACGGGGGCTGGTGGCTCTATAGGCTCAGAACTATGCAGACAGTTACTTCGCTTTAGCCCAAGTAAGATTATTCTAGTTGGACATGGAGAATATAGCATTTATAAAATCGATATGGAACTTCGTGAGAAATATAAAAATGATGATATAGAAATTATCCCAGTAATAGGGGATGTTCAGGATCGACATCGAATGTATGAAGTAGTTGAAACATATAAACCATCTGTTATTTACCATGCTGCTGCACATAAACATGTACCACTAATGGAATATAATCCCCGCGAAGCAGTGAAAAATAATATACTTGGAACGAAAAATGTCGCAGAAGCAGCTAGCACTCTTGGAGTAAATACATTCGTATTAGTCTCATCGGATAAGGCGGTTAACCCAACAAATGTAATGGGTGCTACAAAACGAGTTGCAGAAATGGTCATACAAGGTTTAGCGCAACACAGTAAAACTAAATACGTCGCCGTTCGATTTGGGAATGTATTAGGTAGCCGTGGTAGTGTAATTCCGTTATTTAAAAAGCAAATTGAGCGAGGTGGGCCAATCACGATCACTGATCCGGATATGACACGTTATTTTATGACCATTCCGGAGGCTTCAAGATTAGTAATTCAAGCAGGCACGCTTGCACGTGGTGGCGAAATCTTTGTTCTTGATATGGGAGAACCGGTGAAGATTGTTGATCTAGCAAAAAACCTTATTAAATTATCTGGTTTCACAGAAGAAGAGATCCAAATAGAATTTACTGGAATGCGACCTGGTGAAAAAATGTATGAAGAACTACTTGGCGTAAACGAAGTACATCCTAAAGAAGTGTTCGATAAGATTTATATCGGAAAGACAAGAAATGTTGATACTAGCGTCGTAGAAACTATTGCTAATGGCTTCCAAGATGTTTCCGTAGAGGAATTAAAAATACAACTCTTAAATGCAGCGAATCTTGAGCATAAAGAATTAATAACGAATTAAAATTATAGTCTGGAGCACAAATTAAATGAACAAGGGTTATAAAGGACTATTCATAAAGTATATAATTAATATGGTAATAATGATTTGTGTTTTTATTATGGGTATGCAATTTACAGAGCATTACTTCATGGAGAAAGATGCGCTTATATACCCAACTATAATATTGGCTGTTACTAGCATATATTACTTTTTAATTAATAGACAATTATTAGTAAATAGACATACTATACTAGTTACTGTTTTATCAACAATTTTCTTTGTCTTTTATATCATAAATATAAACACTGAAATTGATATAAAGATAGATTATTTGGTATATCTAGCAATCACCTTTCTGTTGTTCTTGTTTATTAGTATTTCAAAAAGTAGTTTATTTATATATCCGCTGTGGACTATTTTCGTCTTTCTGTTCTCAAATATATTATTCTTACCACGATTATTATCAGTAGGAGAATTTACTAATGCTAATTCAACAGGAATAATTGCATTTTTATTGCTGTTCTTTTGTTTTATAACAATAAAAGATTCCAATTATCTATTAAAAACAATTAATATATATACGATTTTAATGCTTATAGTGGTTCTGTTTACAGCAACTTCAAGGACCGCGCAGTTAGCATTTATTATTGTATTAATAACTTATTTGATATTATTTAAGTTAAATAAATATGTCTTTGTTATGGTCACTTTGCTTATAGTATTTAGTATTTCTTTTGTATTTTTCTATACTCTATCAAATGAAACACCAGTTGGTAATAAACTTACTGAATTAAGTAGAGAATACACAGGGAAGAATTTTTATTCTGGAAGGGATCGAATTTGGAATGACGCGTTTGAAGAGGTTACAAATTCAAATGACACCTTAACTGGACTGGGTAATAATATTCAATACGAAGCATTCAGTGGTTATCTTCATAATTTATATGTGCAATTATTTTATCAAGCAGGGATAATAGGACTAGCATTGATGGTGAGTCTTTTACTAGTAATAACATATATAGCTCAGAAAGCAAGCTATCAAACCAATGATCATTATTTTAAAATATTGACAAGCTTCTTTATTGCTATATTAGTAATGCAAATTTTTGAGGGGCATTTGATATATAAGTTTTCCATAATATCAATATTATGTTGGGTTATTATTTCGTTATTTGTTAATAAATCACTTAAATTAATTGTAGAGAATGGAAATTAAATGTATGCAAGAGCATATAATCAGGGGTGAATGACTTGGAAGAGGAAATCAGTTTAAGAGAGATTATTGAAAAGTTATGGAAAGGCAAATGGATTATAGTAGGAATAGCAGTTGCTGCGTTATTAATTAGTTTTGTTTATAGTTTTCTTATTGCAGATCCAGTTTATAAAGGTGATGCAAATGTAACTGTTCACAATGTTGCATCTGTGCCAGAAAATGTCCAGCCGTATATAAACGAAATGACTAAACCAGAAATTTTTGTACAGACAATGAAATCGAGCACTGTTTTGGAAAAAGTTATTCAAAAAGAAAACTTAGATTTAACTGTTAATCAACTACAATCTAAAATAAACGTTGAACTACCTTCTGAAGAAACAAATTCATTTATCTCTATTTCGATGGAAGGTACAGATAAAGAACAAATAAAATCTACTATTGATAGTACTATCTCAATAACTAGAGACGAATTAGGAAATGATATTCAATCTAGACTAACGATGTTAGAAGAAGAATATCAAGCCCAAATGGAAGTAGAAGATAAGCAAATCACAGAAGCTGTAGAAGCATTTAACGATCTTGGTGCAGGTGATGGATTACCAACATTAATTTTATTCCAACAAAACGCTTCTGGTAGTGAGTATGTGTTGGAAGCAGATCAAGACTTATTAAATGAACTTAATGATTTAGATAAGTCTGAGCAAGTTAAATATGAAAAACTTAATAAAAAAATTGATGACACAACGTCTTTATATAATTTTTATAGTAATAAATATGATGAGGTAAGAAGTATTAGTACGATGAACATTGTTGATATAAGTACGAATGTCCTATCTGATACATTTGTACCTGATAGTCCAATATCTCCTAATAAAACGTTGAATCTTGCAATATCACTAGTGTTAGGATTAATGGTCGGATTATTTGTGGTTTTTGTTAGAGAGTACTTCAAAGATGGAATTAATCAAAAATAAAAGATTGGAGGGCTTAAAATGAGAACAGTAAAAAAGACAATCATCCCAGCAGCGGGTCTAGGTACAAGATTCCTACCAGCCACAAAAGCCATGCCAAAAGAAATGTTGCCAATTGTAGATAAGCCCACCATTAAATACATTGTAGAGTAAGCATTTGAATCAGACATTGAAGATATTATTATCGTTACAGGTAAAGGGAAACGCACCAAAGAGGATCACTTAGATCACAATTTCGAATTAGAAGATAACCTGATGAAAAAGGAAAAATTTGACCTGCTTGATAAAGTGAACTATGCATCTAACGTCGATATTCATTTCATACGCCAAAAAGAACCAAAAGGACTTGGGCATGCGGTTTGGTTTGCACGTAAGTTTATTGGTAATGAACCCTTTGCCGTTTTGTTAGGTGATGATATTGTACAAGGGGAAACACCTTGCTTAAGGCAATTAATTCAACAATATGAAGAAACACAAAGTTCCATTGTCGGTGTTCAACAGGTTCCTGATGATCAAACACATCGTTACGGTATTGTAGACCCTAATACGATTGAAGGCAGACGTTATCAAGTCAATAACTTTGTGGAGAAGCCTAAACAAGGTACAGCTCCTTCTAATTTAGCTATTATGGGGCGATATATTTTCAACCCGGAAATATTCACCTTTTTAGATAAGCATGAAATCGGTGCTGGTGGTGAGATTCAGCTAACAGATGCGATTCAGAAATTGAATGAGTTGCAGAACGTGTATGCTTATGACTTTGAAGGTAAGCGATATGATGTTGGGGAGAAGTTAGGGTTTGTTAAGACAACAATTGATCTGGCTTTGGAGAATGATGAGATTAAGGATGAGTTGTTTCATTATCTTACGGAAAAGATAGAAGAAGGCAAGTTAAAAGTTAAATAAACACTGTATTCTTATTCAAACAGCATTAAAGCACTAGGTGATGTCTCCTTACCTCTGTCAACGGATGCACTCGATCATGCTGTGGGTTTAAAAAATTTGAACCTTAGACACGAGTTGTCAATAGTGTTGTGTGAGGTGGGGTTAGATGCCCTGTTAATTTTCAATTATGATTTTGATTTTAGTTATGTAAATATTTACCAGAATCCACATAAGAAATTATCTTTGATGATTTAGTATTACTATATCAGGGTTGTGGGGGGTATTTAGTTATATTCAGAATTGATAAAAGGAAAACGAATGGCAATGAAAAAGGGTTTACTTTAATAGAATTGCTAGCTGTATTTGCTATATTGGGTATCATTATAGCTATAGCTGTTCCATCTATCGGTAACATTATAGAGGATTCAAAAAGAAGCTTGTAATGCAAATAGCAAAATGTTGGAGAAAATGTATGAAGCAGATTTAACCTTAAGAAGTATGGGGCATTCTGAGGCTCTCTTTTCGCATTTCGCTGAGATTTCTCATGGGAATATGCATCCTGAACATGGAAGTTTTATATATATAGATGGAAAAGTGCGATGCAATATTCATCCTAGTGAAGGGGAAAATTTAGAGGAAGAGGACGAAGACGGTGGTGTGCCGTTTTTATAGATAGTTGTTTTATTTGAATGGGATTAGATGGTTTCTATGGAGTGGCTTTTTGGGTTATGCTTTATCAATAGCTCCCATTACAACCTATATGTTAGAGGTATTCATTTTTTTGGTTTAAATTTTATAAATGATTGAATGGACAATCGGAACTGACTATCGTAGTTAGATAGAACGCTAGAAACCTTACTGGATAAGGGTTTGAGGTGATTTTAGTGAGACTTATAGATTGATTGAATGGTTTATATAATAGGAAGAAACTCGGTTTAGGGTGATAGATGCAAGAATGTCTATTTCGTATTTGCATGGTACATTGAATAGATATTACGAGGTGCGTATATTATTTAGATGAAATAAGTAGTTAGTGGGTTAGTAGTTAGTTGGAGGAGTTGAGGTTCCAATTAAGTATTAAACGACTAACTAACTTTTAAGGAGTGTGGCAAAGGTGTATTTGAAAATAAAAAGATTAATTGATTTCAGTCTTTCCTTTTTAGCAATGATTCTTTTATGGCCATTTTTCCTTTTAATTGCGATTATTATCAAAATCGATTCAAAAGGACCGGTATTCTTTAATCAAAAACGAGTGGGGATAAATAAACAGCACTTCTATATATTGAAATTCAGAACGATGAGAACAGATACACCGAAAGATATGCCAACACATATATTACAAGATCCAGACGCATTCATTACAAAGAGCGGGAAGTTTCTTAGAAAGACAAGTTTAGATGAACTTCCACAAATTATTAATATTCTAAAAGGTGAAATGAGTATTATTGGTCCAAGACCAGCACTATGGAATCAGTATGATCTTATTGCAGAACGTGACAAATATGGTGCAAATGATGTTCCGACTGGTTTAACTGGGTGGGCACAGATCAATGGAAGAGATGAACTGCCTATTAAACTAAAATCAAAATTAGACGGAGATTATGTTGAGAATATAGGACTTAAAATGGACGTCAAGTGCTTTTTTGGTACGATCAAAAGTGTTTTGAAGAATGATGGTGTTGTTGAAGGTGGAACGGGAGATTCAGAAATTGCTACTAGCAAGGAGAACTATAAATGAAGAAAATTTGGATTTTTAACCAGTATAATATGCCACCTGAATACGGTCACTTAAATAGACATTATAATTTTGGGAAATATCTAAAACGATTTGGACATAAGCCAAGCCTTTTTGTAGGTAGTTTTTTGCATAACACTGATAAACAGCTGATAAAAGATAAATCTATCTATAAGCAGTATGAAAATGGAGAATATCCATATTTTTTTATTAAGACATGTGACTACTCAAAAAGTAAATTCAAGAGAGTTTATGCGATGATTGAGTTTTACCGTAACCTATTTAAAGCTACGAAATACATGGAAAAGCCTGATGTTATTATAGGATCTTCTGCACATCCACTCGCAGCGATTGCAGCTATACGTCTTGCGAAAAAATATGAATGCCAATCTATAGTTGAAATTAGAGATTTGTGGCCAGAAAGTTTTGTTGCGTATAAAATAATTAATAAGAAAAATCCTATTCTTAAATTACTATATGCTGGTGAGAAGTGGATATATAAAAATGCAGACAAGCTTATCTTTACAATGGAAGGTGGTAGGGACTACATAATCGATCAAGGATGGGATCAAGAACATGGTGGACCTATAGATATAGCAAAAGTACATCACATTAATAATGGTGTCGATTTAGAAGTCTTTAATTATAATCGAGAAAACTATGTAATTAAAGATGAAGATTTAAATAATAAGCAAACGTTCAAAGTTATTTATACTGGATCTATTAGACTTGTCAATAATGTTAAAAGCATAATAGATGCAGCGCAAGTTATTAACAGAGAGCACTCTAATAATATTGAGTTTTTAATATATGGAGAGGGCGATGATAGAGAATATCTAGAAAAATTTTGTTATGATAACAACATTCGGAATGTTAAATTCAAAGGTTTTGTAGATAAAAAAAAGATACCTTATATTTTAAGTAAATCAAACGTAAACATAATGCATTTTGAACAAAATAGTATTAAAAAGTATGGGGCTAGTCTTAATAAAATGTTTGAGTATTTTGCTAGTGGAAGGCCCACTGTTTCGGATTGTGAGTTTGGATACGATGTAGTAAAAAAATATAATTGTGGAATTGTGGTAGATAACGCAAATGAGAAGCAACTAGCAGAAGCAATTATTCAATTTAGTAATATGTCAAAAGATGAGTATAATATATATTGCAAGAATGCTAAGGAAGCCGCTAATAATTATGATTTTAAGGAATTGACTATGAAGCTTGGAAGCTTATTATAAAAAGGATAAATAAATTATGCAACGTTATACGTGAACATAATTTTTTTAATAAACAGAACAATTTATATAAAAGTGGATTCATAAACGATCGATTTAAATTTGAGTTTTTGAAACTGTGAGCAAAAAGAGTCAATGTTTTAAGTAAGCTTTATTATTTGGATAACGAAAAAAGTACAACATATTTTTAAATGCTATTATGGAGGTAAATAATTATGATTAATCTTAAAGAAAAACAAGTTATCAATAATCTCAAAGAAAAATTAATAAACAAAACAGCTACACTAGGAGTAGTGGGACTGGGATACGTTGGACTTCCCCTTGCAGTAGAAAAAGCAAAGGCTGGGTTTAAGACTATAGGTTTTGATGTTCAAGAATCTAAAGTGGAAATGGTAAAATTAGGAGAAAATTATATCGGTGATGTCGTCAATGAAGACCTTGCAGCTATTGTTAAGTCTGGTCTCCTTTCGGCCACGACGAATTTTGACCAGGTAGCGAAAGCGGATTGCGTGTGTATCTGCGTGCCAACACCACTTGATGAGCATCAACAGCCTGATACAAGTTATATAGAAGCTTCAGCTAAAAGTATTGTTCCCTATATGCACAAAGATATGTTGATTGTTCTTGAGTCTACTACTTACCCAGGAACTACTGAAGAACTTCTTAAACCGATTCTTGAGACATCGGGACTTAAGTGTGGAGAAGATTTCTTTCTTGCCTTTTCACCTGAACGAGTTGACCCAGGTAACCTAATATATAAAACAAAAAATACACCGAAAGTAGTCGGTGGTATTACTCCTCAATGTACTGAAGTAGGAGCAGCATTATATGAAAGTATATTAGAAGCACCTATTCATAAAGTGTCCTCTCCGGCAATAGCAGAGATGGAAAAAATTCTTGAGAACACTTACCGAAATATCAATATTGGACTTGTTAATGAGCTTGCTATTTTAAGTAACAAAATGGGTATTAATTTCTGGGAAGTTATTGATGCTGCAAAATCAAAACCATATGGCTTTCAAGCTTTCTATCCAGGTCCAGGACTTGGTGGACATTGTATTCCACTAGATCCTTATTATTTATCTTGGAAAGCTCGTGAATATGGGTTCCATACATCAATGATTGAATCATCTATGATGGTTAACGATCGGATGCCTGAATACTGCGCTGAGAGAGCTAGTAAAATCTTAAATCGACATAAAAAAGCAATGAACGGATCAAGAGTGTTAGTACTTGGTGTAACTTATAAACAAGATATGGCTGATTATAGAGAAAGCCCAGCAATTAGAGTCATCGAACAAATAGAAAAGGAAGGTGCAGAGGTTGTTTACTATGATCCATATGTACAAAAATATCGTGAGCGTGGGAATGTTAAGCATAGTGAATCAGAATTAACGGCAAACCTTATTGAAGGTTCAGATTTGATTATAGTAACAGCTGCACATACGAATGTGGATTATTCATTTGTACAACAACATGCAAAAGCAATATTTGATACTAAAAATGCAATGAAGGATCTGAAGAATAGAGAAAACATTGAATTATTATAGAGGGGGAGCATTATGAGTCTAAAATATGCATTAATAGGATGCGGGAGAATCTCGCCAAATCATATAGCTGCTGCAGTAGAAAATAACTTAGAAGTTGTAGCTTTATGCGATATCGAAAATGATAAGATGGTTAATACAATATCCAACTTTAATCTTCCTAATACTGTTCAGAAATATACTGATTATATAGAAATGCTTAAAAACGAAAAGCCAGATTTAGTAGCTATTTGTACTGAAAGTGGGAAGCATGGTCAAATCGCAATAGATTGTATTGAAGTAAATTGCAATCTTATTATAGAAAAGCCTATTGCACTCTCATTAGAAGAAGCAGATCAGATTATAGAAAAAGCTAAAGAGAATAATGTAAAGGTAAGTGCTTGTCACCAAAACCGTTTTAACAAATCCGTCCAAAAAATTAGAGAAGCTGTTGATCAAGACCGTTTTGGAAGATTACTCCATGGTACTGCTCATATTCGTTGGAACAGAGGCGAAGAATATTATAAACAAGCTCTATGGCGTGGAACTTGGGAACAAGATGGTGGGGCATTGATGAACCAGTGCATTCATAATATCGATTTATTGCGTTGGATGATGGGAGACGATATTATTGAAGTCTTTGGTATGACAGACAATTTAAAACACAGCTACATGGAGGCAGAAGATTTAGGCATGGCACTTATTAAATTTTCCAATGGTAGCTATGGAATTGTTGAAGGAAGTAACAACATTTATCCTAAGAATCTTGAAGAAACGTTATATGTTTTTGGGGATACAGGTACAGTAAAAGCTGGGGGGAAATCAGTAAATCTTATTGAAGAGTGGCACTTTGCTGATATGTTAGATGATCCAGATGAAGTTAAGGAAAAATTTTGTGAAAATCCTCCAACTGTCTACGGATTTGGCCATAAACCACTTTATGCTGACGTCATAGATGCTATTTATAATGATAGACAGCCTTATGTTACAGCTGAAGATGGAAGAAGAGCGCTTGAACTTATACTTGCAATTTACAAATCAGCTGCAGAAGGTAAAAGCATTAAGTTGCCGTTAGGCAACTGTAGTACAAGAGATTTTAAAGGGCGGTTCGATAATGGTGAATTTTAATAATTCCGGAAATTACGTTTCCGAGCTTGAGTCATGTAAGACTAAATATACAATTTTACTTACTTCTGCTGGGGGACTAACAGGCGTTTATTTAAGTAAACATTTTAAAAAAAGTGGGTTATATAGAATAGTAGCCATAGATATGTCAGATACAACTCCGTTAAATAATTGGGTAGACGCTTTTTATGTTGTCCCATCAGTAGAAGATAAAGAGTATATACCAGTTTTAGAGAGCATTGTTTTAAAGGAAGAAGTAGATATTATTATTCCTATAACATCATACGATATAAATCTTTTTAGTAAACAAAAAGTAAAAGATAATTTTCCAAATGTTAAAATGTTATTAATGGAAGATCAAGATAATAGAATATTAAGTAATAAAAGAACTTGCTATGAATATTTAGAGTTGTTAGGAATTAAATCACCACAAGTATATAAATCTATTGAAGAAGTTAATTTTCCATGTATATTAAAACCTATGGAAGGTTCAGGGAGTAAAGATACAGTTAAAATTGAGAATAATATTGATTATAATTATTGGTCAGAAAAGGTCCACGATTATTTCCTAGTTGAGTATATAGGAGGAAAAGAGTTTACAGTAGACTGTTTGTTTGATAATAATGGAAAATGTCTTGGTGCAAATGTAAGAGAACGGATAAAAATAAGTGGTGGCGGTGCCACGGTGACTCGCAACGATTATTCACAGAATATCAATAAAGTTATTCAAATATTGGAAAATACAAGAAAAATTAAAGGACCTATAAACTTTCAATTTAAGAGAATGGATTCAGGAGAATGTTGTATTTTTGATTTTAATACTAGGTTTGCATCTGGTGGTCTTCCTTTAACAGTTGAGTCTGGTTTTGATATACCAAATAGATTAATTCAAATGATTTTGAACGAGCAGGTAGAATTATGGTATCCGCAAAAATCAAATGATGGTCTTACGATGGTAAGATATTACGAAGAGTTTTTTGAGTATACCTTATGAATAAAACTGCATATATAGATTTTGATGGAACAGTTGTGGACGTCATGCCCCGATACCATGGCATACTTGAATCGTATTTAAAAAGAAATACCCAACTAAAATTAGATTATGAAAAGTATTGTTTTCTAAAAAAACAAGGAATAAAAGATCATGCTATCGTTCATGAAATTTGTAAAGGATATAAAATTAATATAAATGATTATGTAGTCTTTAAAGGAGAAAATTTAGAAGATCGGTACTGGCTTAGTAAGGACATTATTATTGGATTTCCAGAAGTTGCATATGAAAAATTGAACAGGCTTGGATACAACGTTAAGTTATTAACGCAGAGAAATTCTGAAAGAGAATTACTATATCAAGTGAATTCTCTTGGTATAAAGGATTTTTTTGATGAAATAGTTGTTTTAAAACCCTTACAAGAAAAAAATGCAAAAGTCAGTTTCTTAACGGATAAGATTTATAGTGAAGATATAATTATCGGCGATAGTAAGATTGAAATGGAGGTTGCTGACGTCTTTAACATAAAAGGTTTCTTTGTTGAATCCGGCTTATGGGGAGCGTCGTTTGCGGGTTCAAAAGATCGGATATTTAAAGATTATAATACAGTTGTTAATTACTTACAATCTTAGTAATAATTATCATTTTAGTATAGGAAGTGAATAATTTGGAGTTCAGAGATTTACAGGCTCAATATCAAAAATATAAGCAGGAAATTGATTATGCTATTCAAGAAGTTATTACCAATGCAAATTTCATTGGCGGCAAAGAAGTCAAAGAGTTGGAATATCAATTAGCTACCTTTGTTGGTGTCAAACATTGTATTTCTTGTGCTAATGGAACAGAAGCAATGACCTTGCTAATGATAGCATGGGATATTAAAGAGGGTGATGCAGTATTCGTACCCGACTTTACATTCTTTTCAACAGGAGAGATTGTTTCATTTAAAGGTGCAACTCCTGTCTTTGTAGACGTAGATAGGGGTACATTTAACATTGATACTATGAAGTTAGAAAAAGCTATTCAAAAGACGCTACATGAAGGAAAGTTAACTCCAAAGGTTATTATTCCTGTTGATTTGTTTGGTCTTCCTGCTGATCATTATGAAATAGAGAGAATTGCAAAAAAATATGATTTATTAGTATTAGAAGATGGAGCTCAAGGATTTGGCGGCAATATTAATGGAAGAAGAGCGTGTAGTTTTGGAGACGCAGCAACGACTTCATTCTTCCCGGCTAAACCGCTAGGCTGTTATGGTGATGGTGGTGCGATATTTACAGATGATGATGTAATAGCAAAATTATTAAGATCATATAAAGTTCACGGTAAGGGTGAGAATAAGTATGACAATGTTAGAATTGGTGTTAATTCTAGATTAGATACTCTGCAAGCGGCAATATTGAATGTGAAATTAAAAGCCTATATAGACCATGAAATGGAAGATGTAAACAAGGTATATCGACTATATAATGATAGATTAAGTGGTGTTATTGAACCTCCGATAATACCAGAAGGATTCTATTCAAGTTTTGCTCAGTATACTATCAAACTTAAGAATAAGGAACAGCGGGATGGTTTACAAGAACAGCTAAAAAAGAATGGCATTCCTAGTATGATTTATTATGTTAAGCCGTTGCATAAACAGGGAGCTTTTGACACTATGGAATTTGATGATAATGACTTTGAAGTAACTAATGAGCTTTGTGATATAGTTCTTTCGTTGCCTATGCATCCTTATATGAGTGATGCTGAACAAGAAATGGTCTGTAAGGTAGTTATAGAGTATCTAAATTGAGAATAGATATAATGTTGAGAGGATTTGTTCAATGCTTATCAATAATTTGGCAAAAAAAATACAGAACAAAATATTAAAGGGCAACCAACCGTTTTTTTTCATGAGCGTTGAATTCCAAAAAAAAATATTGAAAAGTTTTAAAGCACCATCAGACTTACTTGAAAGATCTTATTATCAATACTTATGCCAAATGAAACAACTACCATTAGGATTAAAATTAATTCAATCTTTAACAGCAATCTTTTTAACACCATATTTCTATTTTAAATATTCTAATGATAACGGTATGACAACTGGTAAAATAAAAAAAGTTGCGGTTTTTATCTCAGGTACAAAGGATATTTCTTATGTGCCAAGGACACTCAAAGATGAATTTGATGAAATTATTTTCTGTGATTATAGTGGTCCTTATCAATTAACGGCACAAGAAAAAAGAGTAATAAAACAGATATATCTAAGATACTGGTATAAACCGTACTTTTGCTTGAAATGTATGATGAAAATTGCGTTGTACGCAAATCAAGTATATAAGAACAATCCTTGTGCGGTATTAACTTTTGGAGAGTTTTCATTTACTTCATCCGCGCTTACTTTTTATTGTAGAGAAATTGGAATAAAACATATTAATATAATGCATGGAGAAAAACTATTTAATATAAGAGATTCTTTTGTCAAGTTTGACCAATATTATGTATGGGATCAACATTATATGAACCTTTTAGTTTCCTTACTTGCAGATAAAGGACAGTTTAAGATTGAAGTTCCAGAAATGGTGAAATTAGACATAAAAAAGAAAATAAAACACAAATATGAGTTAACTTATTATCTTGGTGGAGAAAGTGAAAAAGAATTGATGAATATTAGGTCAACCCTTTTAGGCCGCAATATACCAAGGGAAAGAATTTGCGTAAGATTCCATCCTCGCTATTCTGATAAAACACAGGTATCACGCATTTTTTCTAATTTTAATATTGAAAATCCGGATGAAGTTCCATTAAATATCTCACTTTCTCAAACTAAGTGTGTTATTTCACTATACTCTACAGTTTTATTTCAAGCTTTTAAAAACGGTAAGGAGATAATAATTGATGATATTACAGATTCCGAAAAATATGAAAAGTTAAAAAAATTAAGATATATTATGTTAATTAAGCCTCACCTTCGCTTATCAGAAATCCAATTTTAAACATCTTTTACTTAAGGCTTAAATACACTGTAATTTTACTTAAAAAGAAACTTATAGGACTATCATTATATAAGGTAGACTGATACATGTTGAAAATTTAGTACAAAAATATTAAACTGGAGACTTTTTCGATGGCAGATAAACCGAACCTGGTATTGACAAAACAGAAGATGTCAATAGGCATATTTCCTAGTATTATATTAGTGACATATGCATTTGTAGATTTAATAAGATTATTTGAAGTTGTATCGGTAGTTTTGGGAAATTTTATATTTGTTGTTCTTGGTTTAATATCAATCATCTATTCTGTTTTAAAAAATGGCATTAGAAGGCAACTTCCAATTATTTATTTTATATGGATTTATACTTTTTTTGGAGCACTAGGTATATTGTTAAATGGAAATATGGAACTGCAAGAATTAATTTGGCCATTTGCTTTTATGGGTGTTGCCACACTGTTTTTAAATTTTACAATCAATTATAAATTGACTAGAGTATTGTACTATTTTGTGGTTATTCTTTTTATTAGTAGTATCATTCTTTCAAATGGTGTAGATAATTTAAATATGTCTAGCAGTAGAAATGCAATTGGATTAACTGTATTAATTTATTTTTCAATATATGCTATCTCTGGTTATATTCACAACCGTAATTTAACAATATACCCTATTATAATGGGACTAATAGTAAGTACGATGGCGATAGGAAGAAGTGGAATTCTAGTCTTCTTAGTAATATTATTCTTATTTTTACTGTTTAGTTTTAATAGGAAAAAATTAAATATTACATTCTTTTTTAAAAGTATTTTTGTGGGAGCGTTTGTGGTTATCATTTTGTCGATATTCTATAATTTTTTAGAGATTTATTTTACTTCGGCAATTATAAATTACGAAAACAGAGGTCTTGAATCTTTGCGTACTTTAATTTGGACTGATTATTTAAACAAAACATTTACTTCAGCGGGTTATTTTCTTTTTGGGGCTCCAATAAGTGGGACTTTTATATTGGAAAGATTTAGTCAAAATCTGCATAATTCATTCTTGATGTTACACGCAAAGTATGGAATTGTTCCATTCATAATAGTTATTTTGCTAGTTATTAAAGCCTTTTTTCATTTTAAAAAAGAAAATAATCTATTATATTCTATGTTGTTGATAACGTTGCTATTTAGAATGCAATTTGATTATACTAACTTCAATGCGCAATTAGATATAATACTTTTCTATATTATATTCTCTCCCTATATGAGTATTCACGACGATAATAAAAATAGAAGAGTAGGAAAGGTGAAAGAGTTATGACAAATAGAATACTAGTAACAGGCGCCGATGGTTTCATCGGCAGCCATAAAAGGGGCTGTAGATGAATCTAGCCGTCATGCCATTTGAGCAAAGCTGAATTAGAAGTTACAATAGAACTTAAATTAGACAAGCCTTATACAATTGTTATGTTCCATCCTGTTACATTGGAAGATAATAACACAGCAGAGCAGTTCCAAGCTTTGTTGGAAACTTGTAAAAAATATAAGGATTTTCAGATTATCCATAGCAAAGCTCGAAAAGGGCGTATCATTAATAGATGATTGATTCATTTGTAAAAGAAAATGATTATGCTGTTGCTTTTACTTCAATAGGAATAAATCGTTATCTGAGTGCACTAAGATATTGTGTTATAGGGAATTCTTCGAGCGGATTTGTTGAAGCTCCAAGTTTTTGTATTCCAACAATTAATATTGGGGACCGCCAAAAGAGACTGTTACAAGCAGAAAGTGTAATCAATTGTGAGCCTATTAAAGAAGATATGGGACAAGCAATTGCTTTAGCACTGACTGAAGAGTTTATGAGTAAGGCAGGAAAAACTGTTAACCCATATATGGTGATGGAAACACATCAGGGAAAATAGTTGCTAAAATTGAATGTTTTTTATTAAATAATCGAATTTCACTGAAGAAGAAATTCTACGATTGTGGGGTGAGATAAGTGTGTAACATTGCAATTATTCCAGCAAGAAGCGGATCACAGGGTTTGAAAGACAAGAATATAAAGCTTTTAAATGGAAAAATCGAAGCTGCTAAAGATTCAAAGTTATTTGCCCGAATTGTCCAAGAATGGGGGGCAAGTGTTCCGTTTTTATGGAGTTATGAATGTTATAGACGATGTAAACGAGCATCGTGATATCGGCTAAGGATGTTTTTAGCTGAGAGGTATTTTCAACTTAAAATAATAAGAAGAGAGAAATTACTTTTATGTTTTTGAATATCAATAAGTTGTTTAAAAATAAACTTTTTAAAAATTCTTTACTTTATACAGTTGGTTCAATGATGACGCCAATGATTGGCTTGATAATGTTACCAATTTTCACTAAGTATTTAACTACTGCGGAATATGGAATCATGACAACGGTTCAAACATTGGTTGGTATGCTGCAACTAATTCTATTACTTGCTTTGCATGGAGCTGTAACACGATTTTTTTATGATTTTTTGAATCAACCTGAAAAACAAAAAGAGTATATAGGATCTATATTTGTTTTTGTGTTATCTTTTTCCACTATCATTGCAACTATGTTAATGTTCTTTAGTAATTCGGTGGGTTCTTTGTTATTTAAAAACATTCCTATAGACCCATATTATTTCTATTTAATTGGGTTATCATGGGTAACTGCATTATCTGCGTTACCGATGGCGCTATTTAGAGCACAAGAAAAAGCCGGTTTATTTGTTGTTGTTAATCTGATAAAAGCGTTATTTATTATGGCAATAACAATATATTTGATAATAGGTAGAGGTTTAGGCGCAGAGAGTGTCTTAATTGCACAATTATTCATTACATTTTTAGTTGTCTTACTTACATTTGCGATGCAGCTTAAGTATCTTAAATTGTCTTTGAATGTTGCATATGTTAAACAAAGTTTACTATTTAGTTTACCGTTACTACCACACATTGCCAGTGGCTGGATTATTAGTGCTTCTGACAGGGTAATATTAGAAAAATTTGTTGATATCGCTGATTTGGGTATTTATGCGTTAGCTGCACAAGTGTCAATGGTATTAGGATTATTTTATTCAAGTATAAATAATGCATTAGTACCTAGATACACAATACTAAGAAAAGAAGGTAATGAATTAAAGGCAAATAGGCTTCTAAAGATATTTTCTTTCATTGTTATTATATTTGGTGTAGCTTCAATACCAGTTGCAATGTACAGTATAAAATTAATTACTTCAAGCGAGTATTACGGAGCAATTACCCTAATTCCATTCTTACTTATTGGCCAAATTCTGACAGGATTTTACTTTATACCTGTTGCAAAACTCTTCTATGCAAAAAAGACAAATGCGATTGCAACAAGTAGTTCTATGGCAGCCATAATAAATGTAATAATAAACTTGATAGCAATTCCATTTATAGGTATATATGGGGCCATTATCTCAACGATTTTTGCAGATATAATAAGGTTTCTACTTATTTATAGAGCTAGTAATAAATTAAAATTCCAAAAAATGGAGTTACTGTAAACCGTATGAATATAAAGCGTTCAATGATGCAGATTATGCAATTATCTCATTACAAAATAATTGAAAAGTATTTTGGTACGAGTGTAGAAGGTGGGGAAAACTATATTCACCATTAATATAGATGATTTTTGCGTAAAATAAATATAAAACGGAGGTTGAGAAGTATGTCAAAAAAAGTTTTAGTAACAGGGGCTGATGGCTTTATCGGTTCTCATCTAACAGAAGAATTAGTTCGAAAAGGTTTTGATGTAAAAGCCTTTGTTTATTATAATTCATTTAATTCTTGGGGGTGGCTTGATAATGCCCCTAAAGAAATTATTGACAAGGTTGAAGTTTTTTCCGGTGATGTTCGAGATCCATTTGGTGTAAAAGAAGCGATGAAAGGTTGCGATACTGTATACCATTTGGCAGCCCTAATTGCTATTCCATATTCGTACTACTCACCAGCAACATATGTAGATACAAATATTAACGGAACGCTAAATGTTGTTCAGGCTGCTAGAGAATTAGGAGTTTCTAAAGTAGTTCACACATCCACGAGCGAAGTTTATGGCACAGCACAATATGTACCTATTAATGAAAATCATCCACTTCAGGGACAGTCTCCATATTCAGCATCAAAAATTGGGGCTGATCAAATAGCCATGTCGTATTATTTGTCTTTTGATACACCAGTTGTAACGATCAGACCTTTTAATACATACGGCCCAAGACAATCTGCAAGAGCTGTCATTCCTACAATTATTACTCAACTCGCTAACAATAAAAAAGATATTAAACTGGGAGCTATACACCCGACAAGAGATTTTAACTATGTGAAAGATACGGTGGATGGTTTCATAACAATTGCAGAGTCAGATAAAGCTGTTGGGGAAGTAATTAATATTGGAAGTAATTATGAAATTTCTATCAAGGAAACAGCTGAACTTATTGGGGAAGCTATGGATAAAGAAATCAACATCGTTACAGATGAAGAGAGATTAAGGCCAAATAAAAGTGAAGTAGAACGATTATGGGCAGATAACGGGAAAGCGAAAAAATTGCTGAATTGGACACCTAAATATGGAAGTAGAGAAGGGTTCAAAAAAGGAATTCAAGAAACAGCTGAATGGTTTGCTAACCCGGAAAACCTCAAAAAGTATAAAGCTGATGTGTACAATATATGAGTCAATTAGCACAGGAAATCATTTCAGCAATCCGTAAAGTTGTTCCATATGAAGATACCTTTGTTCCTTTACATGAGCCTTCTTTCCAAGGAAATGAATGGAAATACGTGAAAGAAACTATTGATTCTACATTTGTGTCATCTGTAGGAAAGTATGTTGATCGATTTGAGAAAGACTTGGCAGAATTCACTGGAGTAAAAAGAGCTGTTGCAGTTGTTAATGGAACTGCTGCTTTACATGTAGCTCTCACACTTGTTGGAGTAAAAAAAAATGACGAGGTTTTTATTCCGAGTCTTACGTTTATTGCAACTGCAAATGCTGTTAGTTATTGTCAAGCTACCCCTCATTTTGTTGATAGTGAAGAAAGCACTCTAGGAGTAGATCCTTATAAATTAAAAAGTTATTTAAAGGAAATTGCAATTGTAAAAAATGATGAGTGCTTTAACAAACAAACAGGTAGACGTATTAAAGCTATAATCCCGATGCATACGTTTGGCCATCCTGTGGATATGGATCAGCTGATTGAAGTATGTCAACAGTATCATATTGATTTAATAGAAGACGCAGCTGAATCTTTAGGATCCTATTACAAAGGACAGCATACGGGATCTTTTGGCAAAATTTCAGCTATGAGTTTTAATGGTAATAAGATTATGACAACAGGTGGAGGGGGAGCAATCCTAACGAATGATGAGCGATTGGCAGATATGGCTAAACATATAACGACTACCGCTAAAGTGCCACATAAATGGGAGTATGTACATGATCAAGTTGGCTTTAATTACCGTATGCCTAATATAAATGCTGCTCTAGGATGTGCTCAATTAGAGAAAGTACCAGATTTTTTAAACAAGAAACGAAGTTTAGCTCATAAGTATAGTGAAGTTTTTAAAGGAGTTCCGGGAGTGACTTTTAAGCAAGAAACAGACTATTCCCAATCAAATTATTGGTTAAATGCTTTGGTTTTGGATGAGGCCAATGAAGGTATTCGAGATGAGATTCTAAATCTGAGTAACAGCAGTAACCTTATGACAAGACCTGTATGGATGTTAATGAATCATTTGCCGATGTTTCGAAATTGTCCTTCTATGGACATTTCTTGTGCGGAAAGTTTAGAAAAACGAATCATTAATATTCCGAGTAGCTCAGAATTGGGGGATAAATAGTGCCAACGAGAAAAATATGCATAGTGACAGGAACAAGAGCCGACTATGGCTTATTATATTGGATAATGAAAGAGATTGAACTAGATGATCGGTTAGAACTTCAAATAATTGCGACAGGGATGCATTTATCCCCAGAGTTTGGATTAACATATAAAAAAATAGAAGAAGATGGTTTTAAAATTGATGAAAAGCTTGAAATGTTGCTGTCAAGTGATACACCTGTTGGAATAACAAAATCAGTGGGTCTTGCAACAATAGGGTTTTCTGATGCGTTTGAAAAATTGAAACCAGATATATTAGTTGTATTAGGAGACAGATATGAAATATTAGCTGCCGCACAAGCTGCAGTTATTGCCAGAATCCCAATTGCTCACATTCATGGAGGAGAAGCAACAGAAGGCTTGATAGATGAAGCTATTAGACATGCAGTAACAAAAATGTCTCATATACACTTTCCCGCAGCTGAACCTTATAAAAATAGAATAATTCAAATGGGTGAGAATCCCGAAAAAGTATACAATTTTGGTGCGCCAGGAATTGAAAACATAAACAGGATGCAATTACTTGATAGAGAAAGTTTCGAGAAATCAATTGACTTCAAACTAGGGAAATTAAGTTTTTTAATTACCTATCACCCAGTTACTCTGCATAAAGAAGGGCCAGTTAAAGCAACTCAAAATCTACTAACAGCGTTAAGGGAATTTAAAGAGGCAAGAATGATTTTCACAAAGCCTAATTCAGATACAGATGGCCGAATTATTTCAAAAATGATTGATGAATTTGCATTGGAGTACCCTGACAGGGTCATAACTGTGACATCTTTAGGACAACTTCGTTATTTAAGTGCTATTAGGTATGTAGACATTGTGATTGGAAATTCATCAAGTGGTCTGATTGAAGTACCTTCCTTCAAAAAACCAACAGTGAACTTAGGAGTAAGGCAACAAGGTAGAATTAAAGCCGATTCGGTTATTGATGCAACTGAAGAAGTCGATTCAATAATAGAAGCAATTAACAAAGCTTTATCAAATTCATTTCAATCTAAACTCTTAAATTGTATATCACCTTATGGTAGTGGAGATGTCTCATTAAATATAAAAAATACATTAAAGACAATTGACTTAAATCATATATTAGAAAAAAAATTTGTAGATGGGTGAAAAAATGAAAATTATTTTTATCGGTTGTGTTAAATTTAGTTATCGCGCACTTAACGCGATTTTAGAAAAACAGAATCAAAATATAGAGGTAGTGGGAGTAGTTACGAAAAAAACTTCTCCATTTAACTCAGATTTCTGTTCATTGGAGGATATTGCGAAAGAAAACGACATTCCATGTTATATTGCTGAAACCAAAGAACAAAAGTTGATGCTTGAATGGATAGAACAATTTCATGCAGATGTAATTTACTGTTTCGGCTGGTCGCATCTTCTAAGTAGTGAAATCTTAAATGTACCTAAGTTAGGGGTTGTGGGGTTTCACCCTGCTCTCCTTCCTTATAATCGTGGTAGACATCCAATCATTTGGGCATTAGCGTTAGGATTAAAAGAAACTGGATCTTCATTTTTCTTTATGGATGAAGGTGCGGACTCTGGTGAAATACTTAGTCAAGAGAAAATAATAGTTGATCATTCAGATAACGCAACAACACTATATGAAAAAATCTCAATTGTTGCGATTAATCAGATACAAACGTTCACTCTAAAACTTGCTGAAAATAACTATAAAACAGAAGCCCAAGACCATACAAAAGCGAATACGTGGCGAAAACGAACAAAAAAAGATGGTGAAATAGATTGGAAAATGTCGGCTAAATCTATTTATAATTTAGTCCGAGCTTTAACAAAGCCTTATGTAGGTGCACATTGTGATTTTAGTGATAAAGAAGTGAAGATATGGAATGGAAGAATAGAAGAGGCCAACACTGACGAATATAGAAATATTGAGCCAGGAAAGGTAATTGAAGTCAATGAGAATGAAATTGTTATAAAGTGTGGTGAAGGGTTATTTACTATCACTGATCATGAATTTGAAAAAAAACCAGAAAGAGGTAGCTATCTATGAAGAAAGTACTTGTTGTGGCCCCCCATCCTGATGATGAAACATTGGGGTGTGGAGGTACTTTATTGAGACATTATCAAGAGGGGGATGAAGTCCACTGGTTAATTGTTACTGATATGAAAGGTGGATTTAACAAAGAGAAAATAAATTTAAGAAAGCTAGAGATTGAAGAGGTAGGGAAAAATTATCAATTTAAATCTATAACCCAGCTTGACTTCTCTACTACTACATTAGACGAAGCCCCCATGAGAGACTTAGTAACGTCATTTAGCGAAGTAGTACAAATTGTAAAACCAGAAATAGTTTACCTTCCATACAGAGGTGATGTCCATTCAGATCACAAATATGTATTCGATGCAATGATAGCCTGCACAAAGTGGTTTAGATACGACTTCATTAAAAAAATATTAGTATATGAAACTCTTTCTGAAACTGAATTTGGAATAAACCCTGACAATAATGGGTTTAAACCGAATGTATATGTAAATATAACCGACTACTTCAATAAAAAAATTCAAATAATGAATATTTTTAGTAGTGAAATGGGAGATTATCCATTCCCAAGAAGTAACAAGGCAATCGAGGCGCTTGCATCGTATCGAGGTGTTTCTGGTGGGTTCCATTACGCAGAAGCATTCATGCTACTAAAGGAAGTGTATTAATGGGAAATATAAAAATTATAGCAGAAGCAGGAGTTAACCACAATGGATCCATAAAGACGGCCTATGAATTAATTGATGCAGCACATAATGCTGGAGCAGACATCGTTAAGTTTCAAACTTACCGTACGGAGAATTTGGTTACTAGAGAAACTAAACAAGCGAAGTACCAAGTTGAAAATACAAAGAAAACGGAAAGTCAATATGATATGTTAAAAAGACTCGAACTGAGTTATGTTGAATTTGAAGAAATGAAGAATTACTGTGATGAAAAAGGGATAGAGTTTATGTCTACTGGATTTGATCATGAGAGTATTGATTTTTTATTAAATAATTTAAAACAACATACATTCAAAATATCTTCTGGAGATTTAACTAATGCACCACTTTTGTTTTATATTGCTTCAAAGAAAGTAAATATTATATTATCAACAGGTATGGCGACTACTGAGGAGATTCATAAAGCTTTAGGTTTTATAGCATATGGTCTGTCGGGACAGAAAGATATGAGTACAAATAAAATAAAAGAGTTTTACTATGAAAAAATTGCTAAAGATCTTTTGAATGAGTATGTCACAGTGTTGCACTGCACTACTGAGTATCCTACTCCAGTTTCAGATGTAAATTTGAATACTCTAGATTATCTAAAGAAAGAATTGCAACTTCCTATTGGATTTTCTGATCACACAGAGGGAATACTGTTTCCTATTGTAGCTGCAGGTAAAGAAATTAAAGTGATTGAAAAGCATTTCACTTTAGATAAGAATATGCCTGGGCCTGATCACAAAGCATCATTAGATCCTAGTGAACTACAAGAAATGGTTGCGAATATTAGATTAGTTGAACAAGGTTTAGGTTATAAAGATAAAGTAGTTTCTTCAATCGAACTGGAAAATCGTAATGTTGTAAGAAAAAGTATTGTTGCATCTGAAAGAATAAAAAAAGGTGAACGATTTTCTTTTGAAAATATAGCTGTAAAACGCGCTGGACTTGGTATCTCTCCCTTTCAATTTTGGGATTACATTGGTAAAAAAGCGGACAGAAATTATTTAAAAGATGAGTTGGTTAAATGAAGCCAGTGATTCTATTAGGTCTAGGTGGTAATGCAAAAGTGTTAATTGACATACTGGAACTTGGTAATTATGAAATTAAGGGCTATACTGCATCTTCAGAGCAAGAAAATCCATATGATATTCCTTACTTAGGGGATGATAGCCTTGTACTCAATTATGACGAAAAGGAATTCATGTTAGTAAATACGATCGGTTCTGTATCTGATATGAAATTAAGAAAAAAAATCTATGACAGTTTTAAATCGAAAGGTTATTCATTTGCTACATTAGTTCACCCAAATGCCTATGTTTCGGCTAGGGCAACGATTAATGAAGGTGTGCAGGTTATGGCTGGTGTTGTGGTACAACCTTTTGCTACTATAGGTGAGAATTCAATAATTAACACGAACGCCGTTGTGGATCATGATTCTTTAGTAAGGGAAAATTGTCATATTGCCCCGGGAGTAACGATATCAGGTGGTGTAAAAATTGGCACGTGCACACATATTGGTACGGGCGCTTCGGTTATTCAAAACATAGAGATAGAAAATAATGTAATAGTAGGTGCAGGTTCTGTTATTATTGAAAATGTCAGGGGAAATAAAAAAGTGATTGGAGTACCAGCCAAGGAGGTTTGAAAATGAAGAAGTGGGAAATGGCTTTAGTTGGGCCAGATCAGTCAATATATGATGTGATGAAGATAATTGATAAAAGTGCTACGCAGATTGCATTGGTGGTAGATGAAAAAGAAAAGTTATTGGGTACAGTTACTGACGGTGATATTAGAAGGGGTTTATTAAGCAAAATCCCATTAGACTCCTCAATTAAAGAAGTGATGAATTCAGAACCGAAGACAATTACAAAAAGCACAAAAGAAAGTCAAATTTATAAACTTCTCGTAAATAAGGGGTTAAAATTTCTCCCTATTGTAACTGAGGATAATGAATTGATTGATGTGAAAACACTTGAAGATATAAACCCTGTGAAAGAACGAAAAAACCCTGTAGTGTTGATGGCTGGGGGTCTTGGAACTAGATTGTTGCCACTTACAGAGGATACGCCGAAGCCATTGCTTAAAGTAGGGGATAAACCGATATTAGAAACGATTATTGAAAATTTTATTTCTCATAATTTCAATAACTTTTATATATCGGTAAATTACCAAGCTGAAAAAATCAAAGACTACTTTGGCGATGGTAAAGAGTGGGGTTGTACTATTCAATATATTGAAGAGTCAAAAAGGCTTGGAACTGCAGGAGCATTATCCCTGGTTCCTAAAGTACACAATGAGCCCATGATTGTTATGAATGGAGATCTCTTAACAAAAGCTAACTTTAGCAAGTTAATAGATTTCCATGAAGAATACGGAGCCACTGCAACAATGTGTGTTCGTGAGTATCAAGAAACAATTCCATATGGAGTGATTCAATCTAAAAACCATAAGTTTTTAGGTGTGGAGGAAAAACCTACATTTAGATATCTAGTAAATGCGGGAGTCTATGTGTTGAATCCAGAGGCGATGCAGTATATCCCAGATAATGAGTTTTATGACATGCCTACATTGTTTGGAAAACTAAATGAAATAGAAAAGGAAACATGTATCTTTCCAATTCATGAATATTGGTTGGACATTGGTCGGTTAAAAGACTACGAAAAAGCTAACGGGGAGTTTTCGGAGGTATTTAAATGATTGAGTCAAATAAAATACTAGCTATTATACCTGCAAGAGGTGGATCAAAAGGTATACCGAAAAAAAACATTAAACAAATTGCAGGAAAACCTCTTATAGCGTGGACCATTGAGGAAGCATTGAAGTCAAAGTATATTGACCGTTTGGTAGTATCTACAGAGGATGAAGAAATTGCATCAATTTCTAAAAGCTTTGGTGCTGAAGTTCCTTTTTTACGTCCAGATACCTTGTCAAAAGATACAACACCTGGTATAGAGCCAATTTTACATGCAATTGAGAATTTGCCTGGGTTTGACTATGTATTGATGTTGCAACCAACATCCCCGCTAAGAACAGTAGAAGATGTGGATGGGATTATCGAATGGATGATCGAAAAAGAATATCAAACTGCTGTTTCTATCTGTTTATCCGATAAAACGCCCTCCTGGATGTTTCAGTTAACAAATGATAGCAATCTAGAATCGGTCGTACAAGAAGAAGTAACAGTTAGGCGACAAGAGAGCAAAAATGTATATGCTTTGAATGGTGCCCTATATCTTATTAGTTCAAAAGAATTAAGTGAATTCAAGAGTTTTTTTACAAATAATACCAAAGGCTATGTCATGCCTAAAGAACGGTCTTTTGACATTGATGATTTAGTGGACTTTCAAATCTGCGAAAATTTTCTTGAACTTAAGACAGGTATCAGATATTAACTTCTTATTAGACAAAGGTTTAAATTGTTTGTTGATTTAGTGATAGATGTAGAGAACTCATCAGGAAAGTGAAGTTGAATGTTATGTTAAAGAAATTTAGAAACAATTTATTTCTGAAGTATTCCATATTATATACGGTTGGAGGTATGATGACGCCAATGATTGGTTTAATCATGCTTCCAATTTATACTGGTTATTTGACTCCAGCAGAATACGGAATTATGACAGTTCTAACACTTGTGGGTATGTTGCAACTTTTCCTATTACTTTCTTTGCATGGCGCAGTCACGCGTTTCTTTTATGATTTCTTGGATAAACCTTAAAAACAAAAAGAATATTTGGGGTCTATATTCGTATTTGTCTTAATACTTTCTACTGTTGTAGCTACTGCTTTATTGTTGTTTATTAATTCGATGGGTTCTATACTTTTTGAAAATATCCCAATTAAACCATTTTATTTTTATCTAATTGGATTATCGTGGTTATCAGCTCTATTAGAACTACTGAGTATTGCGGACAGATTGAGCCAGCTGTGCGAAGTTTTGAGCCACCATTTGCGGACAATAGAGCCAGTGAGTGCGGAAGAGAGAGCCACCTTATACTCGTAAAGGAGAAATTAATAACGAGCCATTGGACACATTCCAATGGCTCGTTATTTTATTTGAATCTTTTATCCTCTAACTGTTCTTTTATAATTTCAAGAGCCAAAGGATAAGTTCATCAAAGTCTAAATCCTCTTCCTCGTTGTAGATGCATGGCGGTAATAGTGTAACTGCTATTTCCATCATCACTTCATCAGGTAAATAATTATGGAAAAAGTACTTCGCTATGCGATTTTCAACATCTTCAGGAATCATTTCATTACTCCCAACCCATGACGTTCTCTCATTGAAACTTCACCATCTACTAGGATCTTATGGAAATCATGAACAATCCGATCAAGAATCGCATCAGCTACTTGTGCCTGTCCTAGCTTTGAGTGCCAACCTTCTGGAGAAAATTGTGAACAGAAAATAGTCGAGGCTCTTTTTAATCTCGTCTCAATGATTTCCAACACATGAAGTACATGTTCCTCTGAAAGCTCGGTTAATAACCATTCATCAAGTATCAATAAGTCGATCTTCTTATACTTTTGAATGATCTTACGGAAACTACCTACCATCGGCTTCATACTTTGCTACAGCTAATTCATCTAGTAATTCTGGTAATCTGATATATTTTACATTGTAAAATTGCTGGCAGGCATGAACCCCAAAGGCGTTCGATATCCATGTCTTTCCGTTTCCTGATGCACCCATTAATATAATATTATGGTGATTTTGAATGTAGTTTCCTGTTGCTAACTCTAGAATTAAGTTCTTATCTAGATTGCGATCAGGATGATATTCTATATCTTCTATAGCTGCTGTTGGCTCATTAAATGTTCCTTGTTTAATTAGTCGTTCGAGTTTATTAGATTTACGACGATCATACTCATAATCTACCAAAAGGTTGAAACGATCATCAAAATCCATGCCTTGATATTGGTTATTTTCCCCTTGTTGCTGATATAATTCTGCCATTGCGCCCATTTTCATTTCAGTTAACTTACGTAACGTTTCTGATTCATCATTTTTTATTCCCTCCAAAGTATTTAGCTCCACGTAAAAATCCATATTCTTCATTGTTCGTTTGGTCGCTGTTTTTATCTGTTTTTTGTTTTCGTTTCTTGCTTCTGTCCAACACACCCTTTAATACAGAAACCGTAGGGTTTGTTGATATTTCAAGTAATATTTGTGTTGCTTTTTCTAGTTCTTTTTTAGAGTGTTTTGTCGATAAGTTTCTTAATGAGCTAAGGATATTTAGTGCTTTCTTTTCAACATTCATATTCAATATACATGAAACAAAATTGGACCATTGAAGACCCAATAGTCTCTGCCCATTCGCGATTATTTTCAGGATTATGTTCAAGGTATAATCGATGATTGTCAGGCATATGTTCAGTGTTGGTAGATAGCTGACCGATCTCACCATTTAATCGTTTATGGGATGCAATTCTAGCCTCTTTAAAGTAAACTTCAATTAGATCCGTAGTTAGTCGAACATCGACATGCTGACGGACGTAATCATATGGAACGGAATAATAGATACGTTCAACTTGAACTTTTGCTGATTTCCATTCCGTAAGTTTGTAAAGTGTATGAGGAAGCTGTTGAAGGTAGGATTTCTCTTCTTCCTCATACACCTCGAGGGGAAAAGGGGTCAGACCCTCCGGAAAGACAAAGTGTTGATTTGCCCGTGGTGGAAGGACAGTTTGTGAGTGCTAGTTCAGATATTGGGGCTGTGATATTATCCCTATATACTTAATATGGGTGATATTCTTATGACTAAAGGGTAGGAATTGTACTGGTTTTGTCTGTATAAGATGAACTGTTAGTGTGGAGTTGCTATGAAAGATAGTGGCTCTTTTTTAATTTTTTTGTAGAAATGAGCAGGATATGGAGGATTAATGGAGAATATATATTAAATATGTTCAGATGTCTGCTATTGTTTTGCTCCTTTAACACCACTTCTCTAACTGTCTTCTCCCTACCTGATTTTCATTCTATCCATTTTAATAAACACCAAGGAGGTGTCTTAGTGCCAAGGAAAAAACGGATCTGGTATCCTGGTGCGCGCTATCATATTACGAGTCGGGGTATTCGGAGGACTTCTTTGTTTCATGATGAAGAAGACCGGCTGGAATATTAGATGGAATGGTGCAGTCGGTGGACGGGCTTCTTCCTAGTGTACTTGCTGGATCAAAACTAGGATTTAAGCATATCTATATTCCTTCTGCATTAGAAATTCCTTTAACTAGTATACCTGCTCTTACCATTTATCCGATTAATCATCTAAAACAGTGTCTGGACCATTTGGATGGTCAACTTTCCTTGGCATTTGAGGGACAGCCACCACCAAAAACTGTTGTCGCAGAAAATGATTCGATGCATGACTTTTCATTTATCATCGGGCAGAGTAGGGCGAAGCGGGCACTAACTATTGCTGCTAGTGGAGGTCATCACTTGTTTATGTCTGGTCCGCCTGGTTGTGGTAAAACATTACTTGCGGAAACATTTCCAACCATTTTGCCTGCCTTAACAAACGCTAAGTGTCTATCAACTGACAAGCGCCCAAGCCCCTGCTAGGAATATTCCGCCGTTTCGATCCCCACACCACTCATCCTCTTATGTTTCACTAGTTGGTGGTGGAAGTAGTCCAAACCCCGGTGAAGCGTCTTTAGCCCACCACGGCGTGCTTTTTCTTGATGAACTACCAAAGACATTAGATATGATTCGCGAGCCATTGGAAAGTGGTAAGGTTCATATTAGCAGAGCCCAAGGAACAGTTACGTATCCGGCACGGTTTCAATTAATTACGGCAATGAACCCGTGTCCATTGGGTACCACGGTGCTAAAAATCGTTA
Organism: Virgibacillus byunsanensis; assembly: GCF_042675965.1. NCBI lineage: Bacteria > Bacillati > Bacillota > Bacilli > Caryophanales > Bacillaceae > Virgibacillus > Virgibacillus byunsanensis. Next base: position 68,918 of record NZ_JBHTKJ010000007.1, read on the forward strand.
TTGCACATGTAGTCCGAAAGAAATTCAGCAGTATAATAACCGCATTTCTGGTCCGCTACTTGATCGGATTGATATCTTTTTGCCGCTGGTACCAGTTGCAATCGATCGGAATGTTCATGATGGCCCATCATCCTATCAAGTTCGAGCCATTCAGCGCGAGCGTTATGGTAAGGACGTTTTGAATGCAACGGCTTCACTCAACACCTTTAAGGAAGTAGGCGGAGTTTCCAAACAACAGATTCAATTGATAGAAAGATGTTCCCAAAAGCAACTATGGAGCAACCGCGTCCAAGTAAAATTTTTGCGATTGGCCAGAACAATAGCGGATTTAAACAAAGAAGTGATCGTTACCGAAGAAGCATTATGGGAAGCAATGACCTATCAAAGGAAGCCTTTGAATAAAGCTTTAGTTCAGAAGCGCTTATTATGAAATAAAGGCTATCATATGGCTTGTAATCAAACTAGCAATCAATTGTCGATTAGGGATGCATAGAAAGGTGATGAAATAACGTGTATCCAAAGCAAAAGAGGAGTTGCCATGTAGTACTATTGTTATTGTTTTGTTTTAATTTTGTTTCGACTTGTTTAATTAGTGGGTTCGCACTTTGTTTGGTATTGTAGTTGGACTTATAGATTAGCTTTTCGGTATTGGGTTTTGAGATTGGGATGAGTGAAGATAGATAATTAGATTGTAAAACGGTGATTCAAAAATGCGGTATATTGAAGAATACAGAAAGCGGTGCGTTGCATTTGTTTTTCTAATAGATAGTAGGATTCATTCATGGCTAGTTGCTGTCCATTTTTAAAGCTGAAGATCGATTTGGTATTTTTTTGTGACGTGTGAGTAGGTTTGATAGATTCGATGTGATTGTAGAAGATCCAGTGACAGTCGAATTTGCTTGGCGAACGGGTGGGAAAGGCGAAGATGTTCTTACTTGGGCTAATGGGAATAGGAACTTTTCGATTCGCGCCGGTTTGATACATCACGGCTGTCCGCCTCCCATCATACGCCGCACCACCACTTAAACAAGCGGCCTTGATTAACTGAATTGCTGTTTTATTGACGAATAATGTGCGATTTACTTCGTACACAATTGTGTTGTATTCGAAGTGTGATGCTGGTTGTAAAACCATGGTTTGATTGTTGATGTGATAGTTCACTAGGACATCGGTCAATAGAAGACACTCCTTTTTGGGGGTTAGAAAGGTAGAGAGCTGTTGGTTGGAATGATTGGTAATGACACGAGAGGCAGGTGACATTTAAATTGGTTGGAAAATGGTTTGTCTGAGAGAACAACAGAAAAGGACAAATGGTATAGAAGTACTTGTTCAGTTGGATGTTGATTTAGAGTTTCTCGCTAATTTCCTTGTAGATATTATGAATATTGATTTCGAGTACTTTCTCTAGCTTGAAAACAGTCGAATTTCTGGGATCTGATACTCCGCGTTCAATTCTTTCAATTGTGCTAGTGTCGATCCCCGCGTCATCTGCTAGTTTTTCAAGCGTATCACCACGAGCTTCTCGGGCTTCTCGTATGTACTCACCAAATAATCGACAAAATTGTTTATTTCTCAAGACAATCTCCCTCTCACCATCCATTATCTAATTGAAATGGCTAAACTACCACGGCGTAAACGCCGTAATTTAGGGAGGGAAATAGAATTTTTTTGAAGCAATCAAGGGTGTTTTATTGATTAATAGGCTCATCACTTAAACGTGGTGAGCTTATTTCTTATGCTCAAATATAGAACTTAATGCATATAAGTCTGCTACAAACTCTGCTCTATAGAGAATCTAAAAGCCTTTAAATTTCATCCATTCAGCTTCATGGCATGGATTTCGTTTAAAACTAGTCCTCCAATAGCAGGTGTTTTAGGTATAACAACAAATTGTTTACAGTAAAATCAAGGGAAATATGTGTTAGGAACAGATGTTAAAAAAGCGCTTGTGAGAGGGCATTCATTACTCATATGTTTACCGACTATTGATTTATCTATATTATATTCTTCCAATTTTTATCCCCCATTCAGACACATTATCTAGTTAAATGTAGGATACTCCACGCATTGCAAGCCCCTTTTGTGTAGTTTTTTAAAAAATAATAGGAAACTTCAGGAAACTTCTCTCAAAATGGCATTTTCCAGCTAGGTTTTTCAATTTTAGGGTGTTATTTTCTATGGAAAATGGCATTTTACAGCAAAATTAGGAAGTTTCGTAGAATGACGATTTGTGGATCATCATCTATGATAATGAAAATAGAATAAGGGGGAGAAACAATGAACGAGGAAAGCAAGATGACGTTTGAAGAAGTATTTAAGCAAAATGAAAAAAGGATCCACTACCATATGTACAAGCTGGGTATAAATGATCCACACCGGGAATTTTACGTGGAAGGTTTATATGCGATGTGGATAGCATATAAGAAATACGAACCAGACAAAGGCCCACTTGCAACCTACTTTAACTTCACCATTCGCAACCGCCTCATCGACATGCTACGAAAGAAAACAAGGGAAGGACACCATCTGGAAAGGATAGCTCATGAGAAAGTATGTAAAATAGACGATGGGAATCGATTCGGACTATCGAAACTACCTGTCGTTGATCCATCAGGTATTACTGTCGAGGATGATGTGTTTTGGGACAAGGTGAAGTCAAAGCTAACCGAAAACCAATGGAAATGGGTACAATTTTATATCATCGAAAAGATGCCACTGGGGGAAATCGCCCACCAGGAAAGTGTAACAACCGATGCAGTGAAAAGCTGGGGAAGACAGGCTAGGATGAAATTGAAAGATAAGGCTGAATATCTGAGAATGCTTAATAAATAATGTAAGAACTCTCTCCCTAGCTGGGAGAGAGCTGTTTGATGCAAGCACATAGGAAAGGATGAGAAAAAGTGATTACATAAAACAAATAAACAGCTTTTACGATAAAATCGAACGAAACCCATTATCAGCATCTCCTGTTACGTTATGGCATGCACTTATGCATATTAACAACAAAGCAATGTGTACAGAATCATTTACAGTAGCAGCACCAGCCTTACGTTTGAAATCAGGACTAAAAGAAAGTACTTTTAAACGAGCAAGAACAGAACTGAAGGAAAAAGGCTATATCGATTATCAATCACGTAATAACAACCAAGCACCAGTATATCAAATGATTGAATTATCAGAAGGAGTGAACTAGCGTATGGACTGGGTTGAGGAGCAGGAAGCGGACCAGGGAATGGATCACAATAAGGACCAGCATGCGAACTACAGTATGAACCACCCCGCGAACCAACATACAGACCAAGACACGGCCTCATTAATTAAACTAAATAAAGACAAAAAGAAACCAAACCATACAAAACAAAATAATAATATAACAACAACATTCGCGTTCGTATTTTACCAAGAAAACTTCGGCGTAATCAGTCCATTTGTGTCTGATGCAATGTTGAATTGGGTGAATGACATGGGTGAGGAGCTAGTACTGGAGACCACGAAACAAGCATTTTTAATGTCGAAGCAGTACAAGCAGTGGAAGTCGCGTTTCGTCGGAATCAGCTTAGCTGGAAGCAGAAGTCTGTGTATTTTTCTTGGTCAAGGGAAGTTGTTCCAGACTGGTTTATGGAGCAGAAGCCTAAGGACAAGGGAAAGCAAGAACAGTTAAAGGTTCTGAAAGGGTTGCGTGATCCAGCCGCTGAATGGGATGAAGTGACAAAGTGGTTGGCTGTTTTATAGGATTATCCTATTAATATTTTTTCCCTTAGAGATAAAAAAATATTAAATACAACAGACAAATATCATTCTAGCTGATAAAATATAATAAGTAGAGTGAACTTCATATTTCATATCCCTTGTGTCCCAAGGGTTTTGAAACACTAAAAAGGAAGTGCCATACCAAATCTTGTATAATGGTAGTTGACAAAACATCCAAGAATTATATGAGATGGAACCTACTCATCCTGACGAATCGATTATTTCCGCGATAGATCTAGATACGATTTATTATAAAATAAATAGAATATCCTGGCTTGGTGCACCAGAAGAACTGATCCAAGAAGCGATGATTATCTCTTATTCGATACGTAGAACGTATCCCAACCTGATTCAACGGCTTAATGATGATTTTGTTTTTAATCTAAATTACGGGTTTCTTGTTTTTGATAATACTCCCACTGAAGCATATTATTCTCGACTTTTTTACGAAACTTGGTAAATTAACTGTCCTAGAAAAAGACAAGAAAAAGTTGTGCTTCAGGCGGTTTCAGGGGGATTCATGGATGACACTGTAGTCATTGACTGACGTACCTCATTTTGAAACTCGTGACCAAGCAGAAAAGAAAAAGAAAATAGAAGACCGATTGGATGTTCCGTTACACGAGCTGGAAGTCACTCAACACCCTAAAATGGGGTGTGAATAGTGAAGAAAAAACCTCGCATGGTTTGGATACAGGGGACATTTAGCTATTGGTACATCCCTAGTCAATACATTTTGCAGTCTCTATTTTCGTCTCGCAGTCTAAATGAGGGGAAGGTACCTATCCCATATTTAAAGGGTATTGATTTTTACGCTATCAGACAATGGATGTCGGCTATGACTATGACCCCATTTACGTACAGGTACATCGAATGGGTCAGCAATCTATGATTGCTTATAACAAGAAAAGTGAAGGAGAGCCCATTGGCTTTGAAAAGTATTTTTATCCAACTGTTTTTGATAGCACTCTTATCGTTACGGCAGTTTTGATACTAAATATGAAACCTTGAAATCACAGCCGAAGATATCTGTCAAAAGGTTTATAAAGCAAAGATAACTACAGACCTCTGAAAATATACTGCACCAGTCGTGGGTCAATACCTTGGAGACTATTTAAACGTCGCTCCGCTGTAGTGTGTGTCAATAGGTATCTTAAGGAATTCTTTCAATTCAACAATGTTAGTTATCAAACAGGAAAACGCGATCTTTGTATTTTTAAAAAGAGCAATTATGAAATTGGATCAGTAGCAAAAAAAGAGAATAAAGGGGATTAAGAATTGTTAAAATTACATCATAAATTTTTTCTCATTTTTATTTCTATATTATTTCCTATTGTTTCTTACCACCCAGTGAACTCATACGGAATGGACAATATTGAAATGGATGTGATTATTGGTTACGAAAATGATATTGGCAAACAATTAATTATCGAAAAAAGCAATGAAGTAGATTATGAGTTTAATAGTTTGTCAGCAATTTCTGTATCAATTGACCAAGGTAATTTAGACGATTTACGACAAAATTCCAATATTACATACATCGAAGATAATGTACCTATTTCATTAACAAATGATGGTCAAAGTATTGAGGAAATCTCTGAATACAATAAATTAACTGAAGAAGAGTATTGGAATATTGAATCAATTAATAGTTATTTTGCATGGGGGGACGGAATTAGCGGCAAAGATATTAACATTGCTGTTATTGATACAGGAATTTCCACACATTCAGATCTAAGGGTCTCTGGAGGATACTCAAGTGTTGATTATACCTTGGAATGGAAAGATGATAATGGACACGGAACTCATGTTGCGGGTGTTATTGGGGCAGAACGTAACGATTCTGGAGTTGTTGGAGTTGCCCCAGAGGCTAACCTTTTTGCTGTGAAGGCTTTAGATCGAAATGGTGAAGGGAATCTGTTTGACTTATTAGAAGCAATTGAATGGTCTATTAAAAATGATATGGACATCATTAACCTTTCATTAGGAACAAACTATGATAGTCCAAGGTTAATGGAGATACTAGATATAGCTTATGAATCTGGTATTCTAATTGTTGGCGCAAGTGGCAATGGCGGAGAGAATAGTTCTGTTATATATCCAGCTAAATATGAAAATGTTATTGGGGTATCAGCTGTAGATGAACAGTTAAGTATCGCCTCATTCTCTTCAAGAGGAAGTGAAGTTGAATTTTCCGCACCTGGGTTGAATATTGTTAGTACATTTTTAGGTAATTCATATGGTATAGCTGACGGTACTTCTCAAGCAACTCCGCATGTGTCCGGGATGCTAGCATTATTGAAACAAAAATTTCCTAAAATGACACCTGTTGAGCTTAGAAAAGAATTAGTTAACAATGTCAAAGATTTAGGAGAATCAGGTAGAGATTCATTATATGGTCATGGGTTTATTAAGTATTCTTCAGATCAAAGCAAGAAATACTACCATAACAGCAAAGGCGAATTAGCTTATGCTGAAGAATATGAGGCTGGAAAACTAATAAAAATTCAAGAGTTTTATCCAAACAGTAATGTAGGAAATGCAAACGAGAATATTAAGTATATTTTCTATTTGAATAGTAATGGACACATAATTAATGCTGAAAAACTAAATGATAAAGCTCAAGAAGTGATTAGCTATTATGAATATCATCCTAAAACAGTATACGGCAAGCACGGAAATAATATTAAATATCTATTTGACCTAAATACTAAGGGACATGTAACAAAGGCAACGAAGAGGGAGAAAGGGACCCAACGAATACTGAGTTGGTATGAATATTATTCGAATACAATATACGGCAAACACGGAAATAATATTAAATATTTGTTCGATCTAAATACTGCGGGTCAAGTAACAAAGGCAACGAAGAGGGAGAAAGGGACCCAACGAATACTGAGTTGGTATGAATATTATTCGAATACAATATACGGCAAGCACAGAAATAATATTAAATATCTGTTCGATCTAAATACTGCGGGTCAGGTAACGAAGGCAACGAAGAGGGAGAAAGGGACCCAACGAATACTGAGTTGGTATGAATATTATTCGAATACAATATACGGCAAGCATGGAAATAATATTAAATATCTGTTCGATCTAAACACTGCGGCTCAGGTAACGAAGGCAACGAAGAGGGAAAAAGGGACCCAACGAATACTGAGTTGGTATGAATATTATTCGAATACAATATACGGCAAGCATGGAAATAATATTAAATATCTATTCGACCTAAATACTGCGGGTTATGTAACACAGGCAACGAAAAGAGAAAAAGGGACCCAACGAATACTGAATTGGTATGAATATTATCCTAAGACTGTTTATGGTAACCATGGGTCAAATATTAGTTGGAAAGGATAAATACCAGTACTGAGCGAGATGAAAAAATATTATAGATAATTTAAAAATAAACCGGCATTTTGCAGGTTTATTTTATTTGGGTGTAATGCAATATTTTATTAGTATTTGAAAGCAGTTTTAATTAGATGAAAACAAAAGGAGCCATGATTTTAAAAGTTCTCCATTATGTTAATACTAAATAATAGGTTTCACACACTTTCATAATAAGGAGAAACAAATGGATCAACCTTTAGTAACAGTATTTATACCACTATATAACTGTGAAGCATACATACAGGATGCCTTAAAAAGTATCATCCATCAAACATATACAAATTTAGAAATATTAATTATAGATGATGGCTCAACTGATAACTCTGTTAACATAGTAAATTCCTATACGGACTCTCGTATTCGGTTAATTAAAAATAGAAGTAATAAAGGTATACCATATACGAGAAATGTAGGACTTGAAGAATCTAACGGTGAATATATGGCTATCATGGATGCAGATGACATTTCGTATGTAACTAGAATAGAAAAACAGGTAGATTTTATGGAAAATAACTTAAACATAGATGCTATTGGCAGTTATTACAACATTTTTGGTGGAAGGTTCAATAAGGTTATGAAACCAAAAAGTATTACTTCTGAAGAAATTAAGGCAGGATTAGTTTTACTTAACCGTATTGCTAATCCTACTTCTTTCATTCGATTAGAGACACTGAGAAAGTATGGGATCCGGTATAATTCGGCTTATTTTGTTGCCCAGGATTATGATATGTGGGTTCAGATCTCTAAAGTGGGTAACCTGTTTATTTTACCAGAGGTATTGCTTAAGTATAGGACTGGCCACAGTAATATCACTAAGAAATCAAAAGCGGATAAAGTCATTCAAAGGAAACAAATAAACGATTCCATTCATGAAGATATTTTGAGTTTCTATAATTTCAATCTTACAGAAGAGGAACTCAGTATATTTAATGAATTTTTCAATGATAATTACCACAGCAAAATAAGTGATAATACACTTATACGCTTACCAAGTTTGCTTGCAAGTCTTGAAGAGTATAATAGACGTAATAAACTATTTAATGAGGATCTATTTTCAGAAGTAATCAGGGATACTGTCTTGGTAATTTTAAATCGCCGTAAGATAGATTTAAGACATAAGGTTCATTTATATAACAAGGTTTGTAAAGTAAGAAGTAATCGATCTACAACGAAGGATTTAAGCTATATGGTACCAAAGCATATCTATAACTTATTATTTTCCTAACTCCAGTCAGGAAAAAGGAGTATTGAATGAAGCGTAAAATTGAAGCATTAATTAAAAAGCCATTTGTTCGTAATGTCTTCATAATGGCCAGTGGGACCGCGGCTGCTCAGGCAGTAACCATGGCGTTTTCTCCATTTATCACACGTTTATATGGACCGGAAGCTTTTGGATTGATGGGGGTCTTCGTAGCCATTGTTGGTATTATCGCCCCTATTGCTGCCCTTACATACCCAATAGCTATTGTACTTCCTAAGCATGACAGTGATGCTAAAGGGATCATTCGGCTATCGTTGTATATTTCATCAGGTATTGCGGTTCTTACAGCTTTTATCTTGTTTGTTTTTAACAAGTCAATTGTTCAGCTATTCCAATTAGGAGCGGTTGCTCCATTTTTGTTTTTGATTCCTGTAGTGATCGTCTTTTCGGGTTTCCTGCAAGTCATAGAGCAATGGCTTATTCGTACGAAACAGTTTGGGATTACTGCTAAAGTAACGTTTCTTCAAGCGTTATTTATACAGGGGAGTAAGGTGGGAATTGGCTTTTTTCACCCTGTAGCTGCGGTACTTATTATTCTTTCAGCGGCAGGTAATGGACTGAAAGCATTCATGCTTATGCTATTCGCAAAAGGGTCGGACTATAATGAAACAGCTGAAATAGAGGCGGGTCAGACGTCGATTAAAGATATTGCTAAAAAACATAAGGACTTCCCGTTATACAGGGCTCCAGAGGTTTTCTTGAACACTACTTCTCAAAGTCTGCCAATCCTGTTGTTAACGAGTTTTTTTGGCCCAGCATCAGCGGGCTTTTATTCTATTGGCAAAACAGTACTCAGCATACCAATACAACTTATTGGTAAGTCAGTAGGGAATGTATTTTATCCACGAATTTCGGAAGCGGCAAACAAGGGCGAAAACCTCACGCATTTGATTAAGAAGGCAACGTTAGCTCTTGGAGCAGTCGGGGTTATCCCGTTTGGAATCATAGTGATTTTTGGTCCATGGCTGTTTAGTTTTGTCTTTGGTGCAGAATGGATAACAGCTGGGGAATATGCACGGTGGATAGCACTCTGGACCTTTTTTGGATTCATAAATAGACCTAGTGTTGTTTCGCTGCCTGTTTTGGCAGCTCAGGCTTTTCAATTGTATTTTACCATCTTCATGTTAGTCACCCGGGTTGCTGCTTTAGCAATTGGTTATTATGTATTTTTAAGTGATGTAATTGCAATTGCATTTTTTGGTGTATCGGGTGCAATACTTAATATTAGTTTAATTTTAATAACACTTCGTATCAGTAAAAATTATGATGAAAACGGATGGCGGTAGGCTATGAGTGATTTCATTTATTCTAATAAGTCTATAGAAGAGGGAAAGCTGACAAAAGAAATACAAGCCATTTATCATCAGGATAAACCGTCAGTTCAAGAGTTCCATGGAGAATGGGGTTCTTTAGCTATAAGCGAAAACTTATACAATGGGTTTCAGGCATATGAAAGTCCTGAACATATTTGTGTCGTAATTGGAGGACCTGTTTTATATTTTCGGGATAACCGGTTTTTGAATAGTGATTCTAGTATGGCAGGTACTAGGGCGATTTATGAGCGTTGGCTTGAATGTCTATTAGAATGGGATAAAGATTTGAGTGGCCCCTTTGCTGTATTAATCATAGACAAACGCTCGTCAGAGGCTATATGTATCACAGATTTAATGTCATTTATTCCAGTGTATGCGTATCGGGATTCGGCAACCGTTATGCTATCAACTCATGTTGATGTTTTGGCGAGTGCCTCTGGTCAAGAAGCTCAAATAGACGTGGTATCAAAAGTAGATTTTATACTTCATGGGGTCGTGACATATCCATATACGGTATATCAGGCAATACGTCAATTAGCACCAGCAACGGTGCATTTTATTAAGGGAGAGGATTCGCAATCTCATCCTTATTGGGTTCCGGAAGAAAAAGACATGTATGGATCGATTACTAAAGCGGCTAAAGATCTTAGAGAAGGCCTACAGCGTTACGTGAAAAGGATTACTAGTGAAGTGAATCCTATCGCGCAATTTATCAGTGGTGGTGAAGACTCGCGTATGCTTTCTGGTCTTTTACGAAATGGATACGCTCACGATGCTTTTGTGTTTCTTGATCAGGTGAACCGAGAAGGTGAGATTGCAGGAAAAGCTGCTCATGCTTATGGGGTGAATTTCAAGTTAGCTTTACGGGATAAACTACATTATCTAGACATTTTAGCATCTAGTACAAAACTGGTTGGAAGTGGATCCCAGTATTTCCATGCTCATACTTTTGGCTTTCATAAAAGCTGTCAGTTAAATGACTATCAAGCAGTATTTGGTGGCTTATTTTCGGATGCGTTATTAAAGGGTGCACGGGTTAAAAAGATGCGTGGGTCGGGAAGGCTTCCGTTTTTGCCTCAGATTAAGAGATCTGGTTATACTGCAGGTGAATCCATTACTAACAGTCATTTCACCCGAGAAGTATTATCGGCGTTAACCAAACGGAGACAAGCCCATTTAAAGTATGTTAGCAGCTTTAGAAATCAATCAGCTGAGGAATGGTTTGAGCTATGGCCAAGTTCCATGAATATGAACATTCCTAACTTACATGCAAATCGTAGACTTTTCCGCAGCTATGAACCATTTATGGCAAATGATGTGGTGAAGATCAGTGCTGCAGTTCCACAACACTGGAAATTGAATAGAAGGTTGTTCCATAAAATAGCTAAGCCATGGTTGAAACCAACAAAATGGTTGCTTCATGGTGAAGGTCGACTTCCGTATTTTCCGTGGCACATTAATCTATTTGTTCAGTTTTCAAACTGGGTTTATCAAGAAACAGGAAAAAAAGTTGGTTTGATAAAAGGTAACCAAGGTCCTTGGGCTGGATGGGATGAATTAATGAATAGTCCGGAATGGAAAAGAGCTAGAGACACCTATTCAAACGGTATAGAAGATATACAATCTGCACTTAATGGAAAAGATGTTAAAGCATTATTGGAGAGTAATGAGTTGGATTATATACAACAAATTAATCTGATGCAGACTTTGTATAGTGCTCATAAGAGGAACGTGTAAAGGAGGCTTTATCAATGGTCAGAAACGTACTATGGACAGGTGGCTGGGACTCAACTTTTAGAGTTCTTGATTTGGTTTTTAACAAAAAAGAGAGCTTACAACCCTATTATATTCTCGATAATAGACGTAACTCTACGTTTATGGAGATAAAGACAATGGAACATATAAAAAGGATAATCGAAAAAGAGGATCCTGAAGCTAGAAAACGTATACTGGATACGATTACGATTGAAATGACAGAGATTCCGGGAAATGAAAGTATAACCAAAAAATACAATCATTTAGCATCCCAATCTCATTTAGGAGATCAACATGATTGGTTAGCGAGATATACAGATTATATGAATATAGATGGTTTAGAGATAAGTGTTCATGTAGATGATAATGCTGCTAATTTTTTAAAGGATGATGTTGAATTAATGGAGGGTACTTATAAATTAAAGAAAAACCCATCCGATCCAGGGTTGAAACTTTTCGCGCGTTATCATTTTCCATTACTTAACATGACAAAATTAGATATGGAAAAGGCAGCAAAAAAATCTGGGTTTCAGCATATCATGGAACAGACCTGGTTTTGTCATAATCCAAAGAAAGATGGAACTGCCTGTGGTTTATGTAACCCTTGTAACTATACACGGGAAGAGGGGTTGGGAAGGAGGGTTCCTACGCCAAACGCTATTGATAAATCAAAGTTTATTTTGTTAACAACTTATAGGAGAGGTATAGGGAAATTTAAGAAGGTTATGGGAGGAAGTTAATTTAAAAATTATGTGAAAACTCATCCGAAAAACCATTGCTATTCCCAAATAGATGATGATTCATGATAATCAAAGTAAGGTGAGCTGTAGCAAATCAAAAAAACATAACACTACGTTTTTTTATGATAATGAGGATATAGAAACTGACATGACCAATTTACAAGATAAAAATCTTAAAAACATACGCTGTTACTGTTCAATTGATTGCCGATTGCAAACTATTTCCAAATTAACGACAGTCCTATCCTAGAGAAGACTAAAGCCAACACTTCTTCTCCATTCAGGTTCTGTATACCTGGATATAAATATTATCGTTTGAATCTGATTCTAATATTTCGTATGGCACATCATACTTAATCCCAAACCAAGGCGTCAACAACCTCAATAAATCCTTCGAAATTCATACGAACATAGAAATCAACAGGAATGTCTAAAAAGTTTTCTATTGTACCCACAGTCGATTTTGGCCCACCAGTACATGACTGATTTTAGTGTAGTAACCACTATCTGGTACGCTTCTCTTTATTAAACGTAGCTAGCAATAGCGCGACTGATCGACTGTTTTGTTCATTATTACGATGTTCACTTCTATCTATACCAATAAAAAGCACTGAAACATTATCTACTACAGGATCTACCTTATTATCACGTATCGAAGTGTCATCATCTCTATCTACCTCTTGGAGTGATTCATTTACAATTCCTTCTGTTTTATTAATAAGTATAGAAAGTATCCGATACCAATTGCCATCAAAAAAATTAGACTTAATCCAATGAGATGAAGTAATTTTTGTTTGAATGATTTCCGTGATTTATGAGATCTTCGCTTTTTATGCATAGGATTATCTCCTCGTTGTTTCACTGCACCTTTTCTATAGTACTTACCTATATAATCGTAAAAAAACGACCATTTAGGTGCATTTTTTTATAAATGTAAAATAATTTTTTGTACATGCCCCCAAGTCCATCCCTCATTCGATTGTAGTTGTGAGAGGAGGTGGTAAGCATGGCAGTAGCAGATAAAATAAATTCAACACTACGTTTAGTTCTTTACGATGGTGAAGACATGGAAACAGGCAAGCCCATCTACAAAACGAAGAGCTTTAACAACGTAAAAACAGACGCAATTGCTGATCAATTGTTACCGATCGCTGAAGCAGTTGCAGGTTTGCAAGAACGCCCATTATTCAACGTTCAACGTAACGACAGTTCCGAACTTAGGGAGGCTTAATGAATCGGAATCAAAATAAACGAGGAAGGGAGGATAAATCATGAAAAAGTTAGAGCTTAAATTTCTGAACGAGCTTGGTAAAATTGTCACTTACTCACTCGATAAGCCAATCGAACCAGTAGATCCTATAGCAGTAAATGCTGCCATGGATGAAATCATCACACAAAACGCATTCACATCATCAGGCGGAGATCTATTACAAAAGCATAGCGCACGCGTAGTTGAGCGTAATGTGGTAGATGTGGAATTGGCGTAACACGGCAACTTTATAAAAGAGAAAATAGTTTGTTTGCAGAACATGACCAGTGGATGTACCACTGGTCTGTTTTGGTAGAAGGGTATTAATTACCGAGAGGAGGTTATACAGTGGAAACATGGGTATCTTTTGTGACAGAAGTCGGCTTCCCGATTGTGGTAACGTTTTATTTGCTGCACCGGATTGAAGGTAAACTCAACGATCTCATAGAATCCATTCATGCTTTGCCTGAGAAGATGAAATGATGAACATAATAAGAACTTCGGTCCTTGGACCGAAGTTTTATTTCGTGTGTCAGGCATGCACACATTCTTTAGGGTTTGAGTCCCGAGTCGTGAGGTTAGTAGTAGCGATTAGCTCAAGACAAGGGTGTCTGGGTGACCTAGAATCTGAAGGAAGTCAGCTACAAATTTACGCCTATAGGAACACGAACTTCATAGAAGGCTAGGTGTACGTGGGCGAGACTACGAAACAAGTCAAAGGCCTTACTGCCGAGGTTATACAGAGTAAATGAAGTGAGGACATGGAGAGGAAGAATGTGTGCTTACCCTGGGAGGTCTGATAGGAACGCGGTGCACACGCCGTAACCGAATATGTAAATGTTCGCTGAACTATCAGAGCATCACAGAATTTATTGAAGGAAAACCGAAGCTTAAGGTAAATGAGGAGAAAAGTGAGGTAGACCGGCCGTGGAAACGTAAATTCCTAGGTTTCTCTTTCACAAAGAAAAGCCGAAAATTCGGATATCTAAAGAGAGTATCAAACGCTTCAAACAACGTTTTCGACAGTTAACAAAAGAAATCCATGAATATGAAGGATAGGATGGAGAAGTTAAATGAATATCTGGTAAGTTGGCTGGGTTATTATCAGTTGGCTGAAACATCTTCCATATTTAAAGGGTCTGGATAGTTGGATACGAAGAAGGCTGCGGATGATACGGTGGAAGGAATGGAAGAAAGTTAAAACCATGTACAAGAATCTCATGAAACATAGAGTGAAGAAAGAAAAAGCGTGGGAATAGCCCAATCTTGCATAAAGCCCTTGAAGACCAATCCTGGACTAAGTCTACAACGTCGATATTAAACGAAGCGTTGGACAATGAAACGCCGTATACGGAACCTTACGTACGGTGTGAGAGGTCGGGGGTTAGTCACCCCCTCCTACTCGATTTAAAACTATTAATCAAATGGTAATTTTGAGAAAATTGTAGACATAATTTATTGTCTATGATATTATGAAAAAAATTAGTAAAACATTTATTAAAAATATTTACTAATTATTTTATTATATGAAAGCGTATTCCTTATAAACATATTTCGAAACTTAAGAGGTGAATTGATGAGGTATACATTAGGAGTTGACATCGGTGGTACGAAAGTTGCTGCTGTCATAATAAGTGAATCTCAAGAAATACTTTATCGTGCGGAAGTTCCAAGTAATCCACAAGATAAAGAAAAAATGTTTAAACAAGTAGTAAAAAGCATTGATATGGTTTTAACAGAATCGAATTTACAGGTAAAAGACATTGAAGGAATGGGGGTAGGAGTTCCTGGAAAAGTAGATAGAGAGAATGGTATCGCTATTTATCAAAATAATCTACCATGGGAGAACTTTCCTATAGTCAAACGGCTGCAAGAAAGCTTTTCGATAGAAAATATAATTATTGATAACGATGTTTACATGGCTGCATTTGCAGAATGGACAGCAGCCAATATAAAAGGTGAGAAAACGTTTGTTTATGTAACAGTTAGTACTGGAGTATCTTGCTCAATCATACATAATGGTTCATTTATCCGAGGGGCAGGGTTTGCAGGCGAACTTGGCTTATTTCCGGTTTTATCACATTCTACATCGAGGGGGTTAAATAATCTAGAAAAGGCTGCATCTGGTCCGGCTATACAAAAGCTTGCTGTGCAATACTTTGATGATGGTGATATAACTTTAGAGGATATTTTTCGAAAATATCAAAATGGTGATTCAACTGCACAAATTTTGATTCAAGAAGTAATTGATTCTTTAGCACATGGTATATACTCTATTATTTGTTTATTAGATCCACATAAAATAGTTTTTGGTGGGGGTGTGATGATTCACAATTCTTTTTTACTAGATTTAGTTAAAACGGAGCTACGTAACTATTTAATACCTGAACAACAGAATATTTTATCCAGAATGGAAATCAGTCATTATAAGCAGAATGCAGGCATTATTGGTGCGGGATTAAAGGGTAAGGAATAAATTATTGGAGGAGGTACACACGAGGATTTAACTTTCTTTACAAATCTTATAAAAAAATTTTGAGGAGTGAAATTATAATGAAAAAGTTTGTATTGTTTATTACTATTTTAATGTTATTGCTATTGGCGGCATGTTCAGGTGATGAAGAAACGTCAGCAAATGAGGAATCTACTATTAAATACGGTTATTGGGATAAAAACCAAGAAGATATGTTGAAAAGTTTAGTTGAGGAATTTAACAAAGACAATCCAAATATTAATATCACTTTGGAATTAACACCGTACGATCAATACTTTACCAAACTAGATGCTGCAGCAACAGGGGGAGGATTGCCAGATATTTTTTGGATGAATGGCCCGAACTTTGTAAAGTATGCTTCTAATGACATGATAGAACCTATTGACGAAAAGATCTCGAATGATGATTTAGATACAGCCCCATATCCAGAAGGATTATTAGGTCTTTATCAATATGACAAAAAAACATATGCGCTACCAAAAGATTATGACACGATTGGGTTATGGTATAACAAAACGCTTTTTGACAATGCAGGACTCGATTATCCGGATGATTCATGGAAATGGGAGGATCTTGTTGAGGCATCAAAAGTGTTAACGGATCCGGAAGAGGATGTGTACGGGATTGCAGCAAGTATCCAAGATCCTCAAGCATCTTACTTTAATACAATTATGGCAAATGGTGGATATGTTATTTCAGAGGATAAAAAAGATTCAGGGTTTGATGATCCAAATACAATAGAAGGCATCCAAAAGTATCATGATTTAATCCATGAACATGAAGTTTCACCAACTCATGAACAGATGGAAACAACTGATGCTACAAGCATGTTTGAATCTGGAAAAGTTGCCATGATGTTTCAGGCGTCCTATATGATTCCACAATTTAAGAATAATGAGTATACCAATGAGAATGTAGATGTAGCAGTACTACCAGAAATGAATAAACGTTCAAATGTAATTCACGGTTTAGGAAATGTAATTGCTTCCAATTCAGAAAACAAAGATGCTGCATGGGAATTTGTGAAATTTCTAAGTTCTGAAAAAGCAGCAAATATTCAAGCAGAAGCTGGGATTATTCCAGCATATGAAGGAACTCAAGATGCTTGGGTGGATGCGACACCTAATTTCAATTTACAGGCATTCCTTGACATGGCAAACAAATCAGAACCATATCCAGTATCAAAAGATACATCAAAATGGTCGGCAATTATACAGGATAATTTAGCAAAGGCATGGTCAGGACAGCAAACAGTCGAGGAAGCAAGTGAGATTATTAATGAAGAAATGGAAGAAATATTAGCAAATGAGTAATATAGCATAGCTCTGTATAATTGAGGTGATCAGTATTGAATAGTAAAAGTAAGTCACATAAGTCATCAAAAAATAGTAGACGAAGTAATGATATATTTTGGGGCTATTTTTTCATCGCACCTACATTACTGGGCTTGTTGATATTTTATATTTTTCCCGTAGTTCAAACGTTCTTCTATAGTTTTACGGAATGGGGAGACTTTGGAGACTATTCATGGTCCGGATTTGAAAATTATAAGAATATGATGGATGACCCAGAAATATGGCAGTCCTTCAAAAATACATTAATTTATGCATTTGTTATGGTTCCGATAAGTATCGCTATTTCTATATTCGTGGCGGTACTTCTGAACCAAAAAATTAAAGGGTTAACCGTTTATAGAACTTTATACTTTCTTCCAGTTGTAACGATGCCTGCTGCGGTCGGTATGATATGGAAGTGGTTATATAATTCAGATTACGGAATTATAAATCAAGTTTTGGAATGGTTTTCAATCAATGGCCCTAATTGGTTAACAGACCCTAATTGGGTTCTAATCTCCATTATTGCTGTTGGTATTTGGAGTGTAATTGGTACAAATATGGTTATTTTATTATCAGGACTTCAAGGCATACCAAAAACATTGTATGAGGCCGCATCATTAGATGGTGCTGGTGTTCAATATATGTTTTTTCGTATAACGTTACCATTACTATCTCCGACCATATTTTTTGTGGCAGTTATTTCATTTATTTCGGCTTTCCAAGTTTTTGATTTCATCTTTATGATGGTTAGTCCAACGAATCCAGCAATCGATAACGCACAATCTGTTATCTATTTATTTTACCATTATGCATTTGTAATAGGTGATAAAGGACTAGCAGCAGCTATTGCGTTTATTTTATTTATGTTTATTTTGATTTTAACGATAATCCAATTTAGATTGCAGAAGAAATGGGTTCATTATGAGTAGGGGAGGGTACTTTTATGGATATTGTTAGTAAACGGCGAAAACTTTTGATACATGCGTTGTTAATCTTAGGCGCAGTTGTAATGGTTGGTCCTTTTTTGTGGATGATATTAACATCATTGAAAACACTCGGTGAGGCATCACAAGTACCCCCGAAAATATTTCCATCTGTACTTCAGTGGAGCAATTATATGGAAGTATTCAATTCCTTTCCATTTGCTGGATTTTATTGGAATACATTTATCACTACAGTTGCGAAAACGGTAGGTCAACTCTTACTATGTTCAATGGCAGCTTATGCATTTGCTCGGATTAAATTTCCAGGTAGAAACTTTTTCTTTATACTATATTTGTCAGTATTAATGATTCCGCCACAAGCGTTTTTGATCCCACAGTACCAAATTATAGCAAACTTAGGATTACTTAATACATTAAGTGCACTTGTTTTACCCGGTCTATTCAGTGCTTTTGGAACATTTTTATTAAGACAGTTCTTTATGACAATGCCTGATGAGTTAGAAGAAGCTGCTAAAATCGATGGGTGTAGTCATTTTCAGATATATTGGAGGATTATGTTGCCTCTTGCAAAACCAGGATTAGTAGCTTTATCCATTTTTACAATATTATGGTCCTGGAACGACTTTTTATGGCCGTTAATTGTTAACAGTTCTCCTGAGAAAATGCCGTTATCTGCTGGATTAGCATCACTACAGGGACAGTATAGTACAAATTTTCCGATTTTGATGGCTGGAACATTTTTAGCATCGTGGCCACTTATCCTAATATTTATTTTCTTCCAGAAGTCATTTGTTGAAGGGATAGCGTTGAGTGGTAAAAAAGGATAATGAACGATTTTATCTTTTATAAAAAGGAGCAATTTTTATGATAAAAGCAGCACTATTAGGTGCAGGGAATAGAGGGATGTTTGCGTATGGATCATATGCATTGGATCGCCCAAATGAAATACAATTTGTTGCTATAGCTGAACCTAATACGAAAAAAAGAGAGAAGTTTGCAGAAACTCATGGGATAGAAGAGGATATGCAATTTTCAAATTGGGAGGATCTATTGGATAATCCTAAACTATGTGATGTACTGCTGGTTTGTACACAAGACCGTAATCATTATGAACCAACAATGAAAGCATTGGATATTGGATATGATATTTTACTAGAAAAGCCTATGTCACCAAATCCATCAGAAACATTAGAAATGGCTGAAAAGGCACATCAGTGCAACCAAATTCTCACTGTTTGTCATGTGTTACGATATTCAACTTTTTTTAGTGAGTTAAAAAGTATAATTGATGACAATAAAATCGGGGATATTATGTCAATTCAATGGAATGAGAATGTAGGTTATTACCACCAGGCACACAGTTTTGTAAGGGGGAACTGGAGAAACTCAACAGAATCTAGTTCGATGATTTTACAAAAGTGCAGTCATGATATGGATATGTTGCAGTGGTTGATAGGTGAACAATGTACCAAGGTATCTTCATTTGGTAGTTTGTCATATTTTAACGAAGATAATGCCCCTGAAGGCTCTACAGAACGATGTACAGATGGCTGTGCAGTTGAGCACGAATGTCCATATTCAGCGTTAAAATGGTACCATAATGAAAAAACGACATGGCCAGTAAATGTAGTTGAGTTAACACCAGATTTGGATATGCGTTTAAAAGCGATTAAAGAAGGGCCATATGGACGTTGCGTGTATCGTAGTGATAATAATGTGGTAGATCATCAAGTTGCTAATCTACTATTTGAGAATGGGGTTACCGTAGCATTTACGATGTCTGCATTTACTAAGGAACAGGGCAGAACATTTCAACTAATGGGTACGAAGGGTGAGATTATTGGCTCGACGACTAAAAATGAGATTACTATTAAATATTTTTCTGGTAAAGAAGAAGTCATATCCCCTGCGCAAGTACAGGGTGGTCATGGAGGTGCTGACACAATGATTATGCGTGACTTTGTTAAGCAAATTAATGACAAAACTTATAAAAGTAAAACATCAGCAATGGAATCCGCAAAAAGTCATTTAATAGCTTTTGCAGCTGAAGAATCCAGACTATCTGGCGAAACGATTTCAATGGATGAGTATATGAACCAATTGAAACAACTAAATTAGTAATAAAAAGACAAGTGGTTCTTAGACTGAAAATCTCTAAGAACCTTTATTTTTCAAGGACAAATCATCAAATAAGTATTATAAAATGTTATACTGGTATTATGGAAGTAATAGAAACATTACATAGGCGTATTCCTAAGGTTGAAAGGAAGAAGTGGTTTGGCGACAATAAAAGATATAGCACAAAAGGCAGGAGTTTCACCAGCAACTGTATCGCGAGTACTTAATTACGATGCAAGCTTATCTGTTGCTGATAAAACAAAAAAGAAAATTTTAGAAGCTGCAGAGGACTTGTCGTATCGTAAAAGGTCTACGAATAAATACGTTGGTCAAAAGATTGCTGTTGTTCATTGGTATACGGAGAAGGAAGAACTAAGTGATCTTTATTATTTATCGATAAGACTAGGTGTCCAACAGCGTTGCAAAGAACTGGATATGAATCCAGAAATCTACTTTTTTGATAACATACATGAAATTAATGCTGATGAAATTGAAGGGATTATTGCTATAGGGAAATTTAGCATTTCTCAGGTAAAGGAGTTAACTGAAATAAATTCAAGGGTAATCTTTGTTGACTACAGTCCTGATGACGATAAGTTTGATGCAGTAGTCATTGACTTCGAAAAGGCCACCAAAAAAATAATTGATTATTTTATACAAACAGATCATCAAAAAATAGGATTTATCGGTGGTAGAGAGATTTTAAAGGGTGAAA
This sequence comes from Virgibacillus byunsanensis, assembly GCF_042675965.1. NCBI lineage: Bacteria > Bacillati > Bacillota > Bacilli > Caryophanales > Bacillaceae > Virgibacillus > Virgibacillus byunsanensis. The sequence continues at coordinate 89,990 of NZ_JBHTKJ010000007.1, forward strand.
ACGAACCTCTAATAGATTTACGTGAAAAAACATTTCAATTATATATGAGTGAAAAGGGATTGTATGATGAACGGTTTGAATTTGTTAGTACCTTCTCAGTAGATGACGGTTATAATCTAATGAATCAAGCTATAGAGGAATTAGGTGATCAATTACCTACTGCCTTTTTCACTAGTAGTGATGTAATGGCAATTGGAAGTTTACGAGCACTTCATGAGGCTAATATTGCTGTGCCTGATCGTGTAAGCGTAATAGGGCTGAATGATATGTCTGTATCGAAATATGTATATCCATCGTTGAGTACCATTAAGGTATATACAGAAGTAATGGGCGAAACAGCAGTTGATACATTAATAGAACGGATTGAAGGAAGAAGCATTCCAAAAAAAATCTTTATATCAACTAAGTTAGTTATCAGAAAAAGTGTCAGATCTTAATGATCTGACTTTTTTATACGGAAAGCCTTTACATTTTTCGACAAGTATTTTATACTAAACCCAACTGGTTATAACCACATGAAATATGATATGTTTTACTGATATTTTTAAGGAGGTGGGATGAAATAAATTGGATAAGACAAGTAAGGTTCCACTGTATTTACAATTAATGGAGGGCTTAGTTAAAAAAATTGATGCCCAGGAATATCAGGAGCACGAAAAGCTTCCTTCAGAGCGTGAGTTGTGTGAAATTTACGATTTGAGCCGTATTACGGTAAGGCAGACGTTGCAGGAGCTAGAGCGGGAAGGTTATATTTATAAGCTTCATGGTAAAGGGACGTTTGTTTCATCGAAATCATTTAATCAGAATTTGGTTAAGCTATATAGTTTTACAGAAGAAATGAAGGCAATGGGAAAGACTCCCACTACACAGGTTATCTCATTCCAGGAAATAGCAATTGATGAGCGGTTAGCTGCTAAGATAAATCTTGCACCATTGGATGAGGTGTATCAGGTCGTTCGTTTGCGGCTTGCAGATGAGGAACCATTGATGCATGAAATATCGTATTTGCCGAAGAAGAATTTTCCTGATTTAACGGAAAAGGATTTAAATCAACGCCCAATGTATGATGTGTTCTATGAGGATTATCAAATTCGAGTAACAAAAGCAGTTGAACGCTTTTCCGCAACCAGTGTGCGAAAAGAAGAAGCGGATCATTTGCAAACAAGTGTAGGGCAACCGGCGATGCTTATCAAACGTTTTGCGTACCACCATGAAGATTTAATTGAGTATACCATAAGTGTAGCTCGTGGTGATAAGTTTGATTATACGGTTGAACTAACTTAAAACTCTATTAAGATAGTGTATTTTTTCTTAATAGAGTAATTTAAAGCCTTAACTGGTTATGACAACATAACCACTGTGATTGCTGTGATAAATACGTTAAAGATGGAGGATGAGAATGTTTAATATAACAGCTGAAGAATTAGAAAATAAACAAGCAGTTCATACTGCAACAGAGATTCAACAACAACCTGTCGTATGGCAGGAGTTGGTCGCCTCAATATTCCAACAAAAAGAATCGCTAAGAGGTTTTATTGAATCAATTTATGCAAAACATCCTCAGGTGCGTGTTATTTTAACTGGTGCTGGAACTTCAGCATTTATTGGAGATACAATCGTGCCTGAACTGCAGAAGGAACATCAAGGAAAGGTGCAATTTGAAGCAATTCCAACAACAGATATTGTTTCAAATCCAACAGCATATTTGTTCAAGGAAGTGCCAACTATTTTGGTATCGTTTGCAAGATCGGGGAACAGCCCAGAAAGTGTTGCAACTGTTGAACTTGGTGAACAACTTATTGATGAATTTTACCAAGTTGTCATTACGTGTAATAAAGATGGCAAGCTTGCTCAAAACATTAAAAACGATGACAAAGCTATTACGGTATTAACGCCAGACAAAGCGCATGATCAAGGGTTTGCGATGACAAGCAGCTTTACATGTATGATGATAGCGGCTTATGCATTGTTCACGGAGAAAGCATTTACTGGAAATGGAACGAAGCAGATTATTGCAAATGCGGACAGATTAGTAGACACGGTGTCAGAAAGTGTTGATGACATTTTGAAATTTGACTTTGAACGAATTGTTTATTTGGGATCTGGTTCACTTGCTCAGCTTTCCCATGAAGCAGCCTTGAAAATGTTGGAACTATCCGCTGGGAAGACTGTTGCCGTTCATGAATCATCACTCGGATTCCGTCACGGTCCTAAGTCCATTTTGAATGATAAATCAGTAGTTGTCGTGTTCATGTCACAGGATAAACACACACGAAAATACGATATGGATATTTTGCGAGAAGTAGCAGCTGAGGAATCAGTGAAGGTCGTAGCGCTTACCGAGAGAAATGATGCTGAAGTGGAGAAGCTAGCAGATTGGACAATTCCAGTCAATTTTGGAAAAGAAAATCTATCAAGTGATTATTACCTATCCTTGTTATACGTAATATTTGCTCAAACACTAGCATTAAAAAAATCACTGCAGCTTGGCATTACACCAGATAATCCAAGCCCGGATGGCATCGTAAATCGTGTTGTCCAAGGTGTTACGATCTATGATTACAAAAAGTAAAACTACAAATTTATTAAAAATCTGAAAGGGATGAACAGTATGTCAGGACCTAATATTTTATTAACTAGAATTGATAATCGGTTAATTCATGGACAAGTAGGAGTAACGTGGGTGAACCATCTTGGTGCTAACCTTGTGGTTGTTGCAAATGACAAGGTTTCAGAGGATGAGGTTCAGAAAAGCTTAATGGATATGGTGTTACCTGATGTGATTCAAGCACGTTATTTCTCATTGAAAAAAACAATCGATGTGATTCATAAAGCATCACCTCGTCAAAAGATATTCTTAGTTGTAAAAGATGTGCATGATGCGCTGGCACTAAAAGAAGGTGGCGTGCCGATCGATCACATTAACGTTGGAAACATGCATTATGAAGAAGGCAAGAAACAAATCTCTTCTACTGTGTCTGTTGATGAAAAGGACATCGAGGCATTTAAGCGCTTGGATGAGCTGAATGTAGAACTGGATTTACGCAGAGTACCTGATGAAAAAGGTCAAAACATAATGAATCTATTGTAGAAATCTATTTTTTTAGAAAACTTGGCTTATCGTTAAGCCTTAATGGCACTTATGTAGATAAGAAAGTTTTATACTCTTTTATCTACTAAAAAAAGAAAGAATTTTTAAGGGAGGGTTTTATCCATGTTATTGGAAGCTATTTTAATAGCAATTTGGGCCGGTATTATCGGTATCGATCTGTATAACGGGTTGACGCATATTCACCGTCCTGTTGTGACTGGTCTCGTAGTCGGAATGATTTTAGGTGATGTAACGACTGGTCTAATTGTCGGGGGTACATTGGAATTAATCTGGATGGGCATGGTGCCACTTGCGGGTGCGCAACCGCCTAACGTTGTAATTGGTGGGGTTATTGGTACTGCATTTGGTATTATCGCAGGCCAGGATCCACAAGTAGCCGTTGGTGTAGCAATTCCATTTGCTGTAGCGATGCAAGGTTTAATCACACTATTTTTCACAGTGTTTGCGCCAGTTATGCATAAGGCAGATCAATATGCACTGGATGCGAATTACCGGGGAATCGATAGGATCAACTATTTAGGTTTAGGGATACTATTTGTCTTTAATGGACTAATTGCGTTCTTACCCATCTATTTTGGTGCGGAAAAAGCAGCTGCATTTGTTGAAACGGTTCCCCAATGGATTATTGATGGCTTGTCCATTGCAGGTGGAATCATGCCAGCAATTGGTTTTGCGATGTTATTGAAAATCATGATGAAGACTGAATACGTTATGTTTTTTATTGTAGGGTTTGTCCTTGCAGCGTATCTGGGAATGCCAATTCTCGCAATTGCATTGATCGGTCTGGCGATTGCCTTGTATGACTTTTATAAAAACAAGCAAGGACCAGATAATCAACCACCTCGAGAGGAGGAAATAACTGATGGAATCTAATCACTATCAATATGAAGACCAAACAGAAGCGAAGGAACTGCAACCGAAACAATTACGCCATTTAGCTTGGAGATCTTTACTATTACAAGCATCGTTTAACTATGAAAGAATGCAAGCAGCTGGCTGGCTCTATTCGATTTTACCGGGGCTCCGTCAGATTCACAAAAATAAAAAAGATTTAAGTAAATCGATGAAAGATAATATGGAGTTTTTCAATACGCATCCATTCCTCGTTACCTTTATTATGGGAATTATTCTCGCAATGGAAGGTAAGAAAGAGGACAGAGAAGCAATTCGTGGTATTAAAATTGCCACAATGGGTCCACTAGGTGGTATTGGGGACGCGATGTTCTATCTAACGCTACTCCCGATCACAGCTGGTATTGGTGCCTCACTGGCAGTAGATGGAAACTTTATGGGGCCAATCGTGTTCTTACTGATGTTTAACGTTATTCATTTTGGTGTACGCTTTGGTTTAATGACTTATGGGTATAATACTGGTGTAAAAGCGATATCCAAATTAAAAGAAGGAACACAGCATGTTTCTCGTGCGGCATCTATTGTTGGTTTAACAGTAGTTGGTGGTCTAATAGCGACGTACGTTTCATTCAACATTGATTATGTATGGGTATCTGGCGAATCTGAATTGAATATACAAAGTGATGTATTAGATCAAATTATGCCTGCCATGCTTCCACTAGGCTATACGTTGTTAGTGTATTGGTTGCTGAAAAGAGGACGTTCTCCACTAACATTAATTGGTCTTACTGTTGTAGTTGGACTAATCGGATCATTCTTTAATATCTTATAAATTTTACTGGGTACAGGTTTTCTTGGGATAGAAAACCTTACCTTGTTCATCATGAGAAAGGGTGAAGAAAATGATTGGCATTGTACTGACAGGTCATGGATCATTCCCAAATGGTTTGCTTGAATCTGTTGAATTGATTGCAGGGGAAGTCAAGCAAGTAGAGGTCATTCCGTTTGAAGAGGATCAGGATAAATTAGAGCAAGCAGTTGTAAAAGCAATTGACGAGGTAGACACAGGTTCAGGTGTTGTCTGTTTTACAGATTTAGCAGGTGGAACGCCATTTAACGTGTGCTCACGCGTTGCTTCTTCAAAAGAAAACATACGCGTAATTGGTGGTACAAATTCACCAATGCTGCTGAGTGGATTATTTCAGCGAGAGTTAGAAGTTGAAACGTTCGTTGAGGCAGTATTGAAAGAAGGTAAAGAAAACATAAAGCAATTCGAAGTAAAGAAAAAACAAGTACCTGAAGATGCAGATGGAATATAAGCGATGACATATTTTATAAAAGCAGACCGTTTTTTACTTGAACAGGAGGAAAAGCGGGGCGGTTATCTGCAAGTGGAAAATAGTCGTTTTGGTGGATTTGTTGATGTTGTTCCAACGGGTGCTGAGGTCATCGATTGGAGCGGTCATACGATTGCTCCGGGATTATTTGATACGCACATTCACGGTATTAACGGCCATGACATTATGGATGGTCGGGTTGATGCAGTTTACGGGATTTCAGACGCTATTTTGAAACTTGGTGTAACACGGTTTTTGCCGACTACACTCACATCTTCAAAGGACGACTTGGATCGTGCGATTTCAGCTGTGGCGCAGGCTACTAATGAAGGCTTGAGTGGCGCTCAATCAGAAGGTATATTTTTAGAAGGACCTTATTTTACGGAAAAATATAAAGGTGCGCAAAATCCAGGTTACTTCCGTGATCCGGACGTTGCAGAATTTTGTGAATGGCAGAGGCTTGCTGCGGGATCAATTGTAAAAATTGCCCTGGCGCCTGAACGAGATGACTCGATGGCGTTCATTCGTACGGTAAGTGAGTCGGGTGTGCTGGTGAGTCTGGCACATACAGACGCCAGCTACGAATGTTGCGTAAATGCTATTGAAGCTGGAGCGCAGAATTTTGTTCATTTATTTAATGGCATGTCAGGACTGCATCACCGGGAGCCCGGCGTGGTGGGTGCAGCGTTTGCTAGTCAGAAGTCGTATGCTGAGCTCATTTGTGATGGACATCATGTGCACCCGGACGTGGCAGCGTTGGCCGCTCGTGTGAAAGGTGAAAAGCTTATGTTGATCACCGACTGTATGCGTGCAGGTTTGAAGCCAGATGGAAGGTACCAGCTTGGTGAATTCCCTGTCGTTATGCAGGATGGCATAGCCCGAACAGAGACAGGCTCATTGGCAGGCAGCACACTTCGTTTGATTGAAGGTGTGAAAAATTTACAAGCATGGAGCAATAAGCCGTTGCATGAAGTCTGGCATCGCGGCTCACTATCACCAGCCATGAGTCTTGGCCGAGATAATGAGCTAGGGAGCATTGAGTCTGGCAAAGTTGCAGATTATGTCGTGCTTGACGGTGACTTGGAAGTGAGAGCTACAGCTGTTGCTGGTGAGGTTAAGTATTGTAAAGATTGATTTTCTGCTGAAAACGGTGATTGAATTGTAGGGGGTTGGCGCGGTACAGCATGAGTTGAGCTATAATTGCTGAAAGCTGGGCAAAATCTGTGCACTTACAGCCTGAACTTGTGCAATAATCGTGAAAAGATATGCAAGAGCAATACATGTAAGGTGGATTTTCTGCATTCGCAGAAAATCTTCAGATTGGAAGAGGAAGTTGTGCAATAAATGGGTAAAGTTGTGCAACTCCGGCCGAAAGCTGTGCAATAACGGCAAAAAGTTGTGCAACACCATCCGAAAGCTGTGCAATAACGGCAAAAAGTTGTGCAACACCGTCCGAAAGCTGTGCAATAACGGCAAAAAGTTGTGCAACACCGTCCGAAAGCTGTGCAATAACGGCAAAAAGTTGTGCAACTCCGCCCGAAACTTGTGCATCAATCACCAGAATAGTCACCTATTAAAATAAAAAGGTTTTCTGCCCCGCAGAAAACTCAACATTTTTTACTAAAGAGGAGGAGCATCATGGGATACGTACAAAATACGAAAGAAATGCTTATAAAAGCTAGAAAAGAAGGGTATGCGGTACCTGCTTTCAATATTCATAACCTGGAAACAATTCAAACGGTGATTGACGCTGCGGTTGAAACACGCTCACCAGTTATTTTGGCTGCGACACCTGGGACAATGAAATATAGTGGTCGTGCTTATATCCAGGCGATTGCTGAGGTTGCTGCGAAGGAAAATGATATCCCGATTGCATTGCATTTGGATCATCATGAAACGATTGAGTCTATTGAAGAATCGCTTGAGCTCGGCGTGAAAGCTGTTATGATTGATGGATCACACGCTGATTTTGAAGAAAATATTAAAATCTCGAAAGCTGTAGTAGATAAAGCGCATAAATATGGCGCGACTGTTGAAGCGGAACTTGGCAAATTAGTTGGTCAAGAGGACGACAAGATTGTTGAGGCGGAGGATGCTGCGTATACAGACCCTGATGTGGCACAGGAATTTGTCGAGCGAACTGGTATTGATTCACTCGCTGTAGCAATCGGAACGGGCCACGGCCTATATGAAACAAAGCCGAATCTAGATTTTGAGCGTTTGGAAAAAATTAAAAATCTGGTAGAGATTCCAATCGTGCTACACGGTGCATCAGGAATTTCTAAAGAAGATGTGCAAAAATCCATCTCACTAGGTTGCGCAAAAGTAAATATATCAACTGAGTTAAAAATTCCTTTCTCAACAGGATTGCGTGACTTCATGATGGAGAATCCAGAAGAAACAGATCCACGTAAATATATGAAACCAGCCAAAGAGGCAATGAAAGAAGCGGCAATTGAAAAAATCAAAATTTGTATGAGTGACGGTAAGGCATAAGCAATCAAGAAGGAGGGGTGAGAGAACGTTCTCACTCCTTTACTATTAGGTGAGGTGATACGACATGATTTTAACGATTACATTAAATCCGGCAGTCGATATTAGTTATCGGCTCAACCATCTATCCATCGATTCTGTCAACCGAGTAAATGGCGTAACAAAAACGGCTGGAGGCAAGGGTCTGAATGTCGCACGAGTGCTGCATCAGCTCGAGGAAGATGTAGCAGCATCAGGGTTTCTAGGTGGAAGCTTAGGCAACTTCATAAGCTCACAAATTGCCGAGCTTGGCATCCAGGATTATTTTGTACCTATTAAAGGTGAAACGCGCAATTGTATCGCAGTTATTCATGACGGGAAGCAGACTGAAATTCTTGAAAGTGGACCAAACATTGACTTAGATGAGGCCGCGCTATTTTTAGAAAAATTCACAGTATACGTACAGCAGGTGGATATCGTCACGATTTCTGGAAGTTTGCCAAAAGGAATTGCCAATGATTTTTATGAAAAATTACTCACAATTGCTGCTGAACATAAGACACCAGTGTTGCTGGACACAAAAGGAGAGTTGCTTGCGATCACGCTAAAAAGCAAGACAAAGCCATTTTTAATAAAACCAAACCAGGATGAACTGGCTGATTTAGTTGGGAAAAATTTGGCCGAGGAAGCGGATATTATTGATGCACTTAACACCTCCATATTTGCAGATGTTCCATGGGTAGTCGTGACGCTTGGGGCTAAAGGAGCTATTGTTAAAAATGAGGGAATTATCTACCGAGTAATGGCACCGAAAGTAGATGCAACCAACCCGGTAGGCTCAGGCGATTCCGTAATAGCGGGATTTGCAGCAGGACTATCTCGTGGCTTGAAAGGTGAAGATCTTGTCAAATTCGGATTAACGATGGGTGTACTTAATGCGATGGAGGAGAGCACGGGACAAATTGATCCTGAAAAAGTGGAGTGGTGTGTTGGAGAGATGGAAGTGGAAAAAATAGCTGGAGATTAATGAATGAGATGCTTATCATTTTTTATGATAGGCATTTTTTAAAAATATGCTCAGTTGAACTGCTCCCCCATCCCTTGATACTATCAGAAGTATATGAAGACAAACTATAAGGATGAGCACTATGGAAATAATCGAACAATACATACAATCAAAAACAGGGGACATCAGTCTCTGTGAGGATACGTTTTACTGTAATGATCACTTTGCAGTTGTAATTGATGGTGCAACTAGTGTGTCAGATCGTTTATATGAAGGAAAGACACCAGGACAACAGGCAGCTGAAATGATAAAAGAAGCGGTAAAGCTTTTAAACGGTAAGGAAGAGATAGAACAAATTATCGACGTGATTAATGAAAACTACAGCCAGCTATACAAGCGGTTAAATATCGAAGAAGAAGTGCTCGAAAAGCCATACATTCGCCCTAGCGCTTCGATGATTATTTATAGCAAACATCATAGTAAAGTGTGGATGATTGGCGATTGCCAGTGTTTCTTTAACGGTGAACAGCACCAAAATAATAAACATGTGGATACTGTTTTCGAAGAGGTTAGAAGTATTATTTTAAAAGGCGAGTTAATGAGTGGTAAAACAATGGAAGACTTAGCAACTGATGATATCGGCTTTAAGCTGATAAGACCACTGATTCAAAAGCAATATAACTTTCAAAATACAACGCCAGACAGCCCTTTGAGTTATGCTGTGGTAAATGGATTTCCGATACCACCCGAATTAATCAAAACCGTTGATGTACCAGCAGGTTTGGAATATATCTCGCTAGCCTCAGATGGTTATTCAAAAATTTATAGCACATTGGAAGAAACGGAACAGGAATTAGACCGCTTACTCGAAGTTGACCCACTTTGTATTAATGAAAATATATCTACAAAAGGGCTTGTGAAGGGTAATGTGTCTTTTGATGATCGTACTTATGTGAGGATTAAGATAAGGTGATTTTTAAAAATTTATTTTTCAACTCTCCACTTTGCCAACTTTAACGTTTTATCTTAATGAAAATCATGAAAAGTTTAATCATGGTATGTAACACATATAGAAAGTTCAATTTTATACTATTAATCTGACCCGAGCGTTTCAACGGATGGACTTGGAGCTTTAACGATTGAAGAAGATGACGACGTCTGGAAAATCCATTCAGCGTCTGAAAACGAGACGAAGCAGGTCTTATACAGCTATAAGGTCGAAGGTTCGTTAAAAAATATACGGATGTTGCTGATCTGACGTATCATTCCCAATGAGGTAAGCTTTAAAACCACTCACATCCAACTCAATTGCCCTCGTCATTCCTTCGTACGAACCTTCAAATGTATAATCGGCCACTGGCGGCGGGGGTGCGGGAGCGTTTTAGGAATGAATAATAATCAAAAATAATAGGGTGGAAACGTTTAGTACCCCACCCTATTTTCTTTATCCTCGAATCACATCAAGCAATTCATAAAAATAGTATGTTTTGTTTCGTTGACGTGCATTTGAAAAAATGATCTTATTTTCCTCCAATATAGTTAGATACCTACGAATAGTCGCTATGGATACATCAGTGTTTTTTGAGATAGTGTTTGCGCGAAAAACAGGCGTAACGAATATAGCAGTAATAACTTGGTTGATATTACTGGAGTTAATTAACTTTTGAGCAGCCTGTAATGTTTCTTCGTATAATATATTTATATCTTTGATCAAGGTAATGTTTTTCTTTGCTTGTGTATTAACAGCATTCAGGAAAAAAGTTATCCACTGATTCCAGTCACTTTTGTAACGTGTGTCATTTAAATAACGGTAATATTTATGCTTATCACGCTCAAGTGTGTCACTGATGAAGAAGTTAGGATAGCTAATAACCTTTTTATCGTATAAATAAAGCGGAATTAAGATGCGACCAATTCGTCCGTTTCCATCTAGAAAAGGGGGAATGGTTTCAAACTGTGCGTGAATAATTGCTATTCTCACCAGTTCATCAAAAGAGTCATTCGGATTGTTGATAGAGTTCTCCAGATTCGTCATATATTCTAAAACGGGTGGTGCAGGAGGTATGAATGTAGCACTTTCCCTATTGCCAATGTAATTTTGGACTTTCCTGAACTCACCAGGGTCCCTTGATGCCCCTCTAACATTACCTGACATTAATATAAGATGTAAGCGTCGAATTAACCTTGTAGAAATAGGTAACTGTTGGAGCACTTCTTCGGCTTCCATTACAGTTTCATAATAATTTAAAACCTCCTGAACATCCTGATTGGTACGCTTACTTTCTGCTTCTACCTCTAGTACGTCTTCGTATGTTACTTGTGTACCCTCTATCTTCGTTGACTGTACGGCTTCTTGCTTTATGATTAGGTTTAAAAATATATTTTTGTTTATTTTTGTGTTTTCTAATAGGGTCTCATATTGAACAATATGTTTATTTGCTTCGATAAGCAGGTGAATCATAGAATGTTGATTTACGACATTATCATTTATTGGTAATGATAATGGAACGAATGATTTACTCATCTTCAATCCTCCTATCAATCAAAAAACTAAATAATGATTGTATAATTAGAAATGAATTAATTAGTAATCATATAGTATACATTTTGAACTTAAAAGAAAAGTTTTATAAGTTATTTGTAAAAAATATACGTAATATTGGTATTGTGCTATATTTATTTTATTGAAATATTTCCCGCTGTTTAATAAAAACTAAATAAAGGAGTAAATGATGATTATGAAAAAACGCAACAAACCTCTCCCCCTAGTAAAGCTGGATGCTATTATCCCAAGAACATCACCAAAATTTCCAAGACTACCTGATATGAAACAAGATGCTGCAAAACGTAATAAAGGTTACATTGGCGAGTTGCAGGTTGACTATCATCTGGATCATTTAGCCAAAAGATATACCATATTGAAAGATGTATACATGCGGATTCATGGCAAAAATGTTCAGATGGACACAGTTGTTATTGCGGAGCATACCATTTTTATAATTGATAGTAAAAATTACGACGGTACGATCACCTTCGACACGATCCTCAACCAACTAACCCGCAACGACGGCATGAAAGAAACAGGCTTCGAATATCCCATCACCCAAATTGAAAATCAACAACTACAACTTCAAAACTGGCTTCTAGACCACAATCTTCCTAACATCCCCGTGCATTTCTTCATTGCCATAAGTGATCCAAGCACCATAATAAAAGTGATTGGTGATCAGCAAGCAGTTGCTAAAGTTGTTGGGCACGGCGCACGTATACCTAGGATGATTCTAAATAAAGATGAAGAGATTGCTCAAACTGGTTCACCTAAACTACAAGTCAGCAAGATAGGAAAGATGATTTTGGCTGAGTGCCGGGAATTTGATATCGATATCATGGGGCAGTATAAAGTGAAGAAGTTGTTGCCAGGGGTGCAGTGTATGGAATGTGGGTATTTGGGGATGGACTGGATATATGGTAAGTGGGTTTGTAAAAATTGTACTAAAACATCCAAACATGCTCATGAAAAAGCGATAGCAGATTATCTACTATTAGTTAAACCATGGATAACTAATAAAGAATGCATGCGCTTTTTAAACTTAAAATCTAGAAGTGTAGCCACAAGAATTTTACAATCTAGTGGTCTACACTATCAAAAGGAACATAAAAGATGGATTAAAAGAAGGTAGATTTTCTGCCTCCGCAGAAAATCCTCATTTAAAAAGTGATCAAAAGCTGGAAGATGCGCGATAAAGGGTAAAAGCTGTGCAATAATCAGCTGATCCTATGCAATAACGGCCACAAGCTGCGCGGTAATGTCATTAAGCTGTGCAATAACGGCCTCAAGCTGTGCAATAACACATCAAACCTGTGCAACAGCCTGTATTTCAGTTCTTCAGAAGGTAGATTTTCTGCCTCCGCAGAAATTCATCATTTAAAAAGTGACCAAAAGCTGGAAGATGCGCGATAAAGGGTAAAAGCTGTGCGATAATCAGCTGATCCTGTGCAATAACGGCCGCAAACTGCGCGATAACGTCATTAAGCTGTGCAATAACGGCCATATCTTGTGCAATAACACATCAAACCTGTGCAACAGCCTGTATTTCAGTTCTTCAGAAGGTAGAATTTCTGCCTCCGCAGAAAATCATCCACTAAAACTAAATCAAAAGAACTCCAGCCGCGCTGGAGTTCTCACCTCTTACTCTTTAATTCCGTCTTCATAAGCATAAATAGCAAATTCATACATAAAGCGGTTCTGCGGCAGCTCAATATCGTAGTGTACTAACGAGGCTATCTTCTCCAGGCGGTGATAGAGTGTTTGCCGTACGATAAATAGTTCTTCTGCTGCTTGTTTTTTGGAGCATTGGTTCTTCAGGTAGATGTGCAAGGTGTACAACAGGCTGGAGCTGTTTTGTTTATCGAATTCTATGATTGGCCCGAGGTAGTCTTGTATGATGTCTTGGGTTTCTTGGTTATTTGCTAGGTTGCTTAATAGTCTGCTTACATTTAAGTTTTGGTATAGTGTGATGGTGCCTTTGTCTTTATTTTTTTGTAACCGGTAGGTTTTTTCTGCGGTTTTGTGGCTGTATGTTAGTTTGCTGTAATCAGTCACGAAAATCCCTACGCTCATGTAGTCAATTTTATATTTTTGGATGTCAGTTTTGTTTTGGTTTTTAATTTGGTTTATGGCGTTGTCGAATCGTTCGAATAGATCCGCACTTCCCATTTGATTAATCAATACGAAGATAAAATAGCTGTTCTTAAAGTCAGTCGTGGCATATAAATGAAAGCCGTGACTTCTTAAGGTGTCTCGTATTAAGAGCATGATGTAACTTAATGATCGGTTGGTGTTGTTATTTTGGCTGGTGAACGGGATCAACGCCATACTGATTTCATTTTGCTTGATGGAGTTATCCAGAAATTCCATCTGGTTGATGACGCTCTGGTGGTCTGCATTTTCACTAACAATCGAATGAATCCAGTCATTTTTCTCGATTTGCTGGCGTTCGATGTGTTGATATTTTAATAGTAAGGATTGACTGATAAAGTTGGCGCAGCGTTCGATCGCTAACTTTTCAAATTTCGATAGAAGGTGTTCTTTCTTTTTACAATAAAGGGCACCTATTTCGTTATTTAATACAAAAACGGATAGTTTCATCCAATTATCATCAGGTTGGACTCGAGCTGTTTGTTCAGGTGAACTCGAAAAAGGCTCATCGATTTGGTAAAATGTCACATTCAAGTTAATCGCATCACGAAGTATTTTCAAAAAAGCGTCTACTTCTTTATTTTCGTTCAGTGCGGTATTCAGATTGTTAAATAGGTTGTCCAATTCGTCCCAGATGGAGCCCTCAAAGTCGAGCAAGTATTTGTGAAGATCCATGGTAATATCAACGAATTTCACTTCTTCGTTAAATAGGATGATCGGCAGGTTGTGTGAATCAGCCGTGTTGATAAAAGCTGGTGATAAGGGAGTTGTTTTTGAATCAAGATCGATGCATAATGCTGCCACATTTTTGTCGATGATTTGTTTTAAAAAATAGAGGGACGTTTCTTCGTCTTTATTCCATTCGATTCCTGTTGTGAGAACTAATTCTCCTCCGTTAATTAAATTACTGCAGTCCGCTTTCTCAACAACGTGCACCCATTTGAAGGATCTTGTTAGAAAGTTGTTGCCTGAGAGGATTGTTATGTTGGAAAAAGATGGTCGTTTCACTGCTTCTTGCACGGTTATGCTCATCATAGTATCACCCTATTTTTGATTCGATTTGTCATTATGTTAGTTGAAAGCGCTTATAAATTTTACATTGTGTCTAATGCATTTTAATTGTTCTGCCTATATAATGAATTATAACAAATCAAGGGGGGATAAAACGTGACTTTTAAAATATCAGAAAATATAAATAACTATATAAATGGAGAATGGGTTGAATCAACAGGAGAGGATTCCCTACATGTGGTAAATCCTGCAAGTGGAGAAACATTAACGGTTGTACCTGTCTCAACAAAAGGTGATGTTGATCAAGCAGTTAAATCAGCAAAACGAGCATTCCATTCCTGGAGTAATACCCCGGTTCCAAAACGTGCACGAGTTATGTTTAAATACCAGCAACTTTTAATGGAGAATGCCGATGATTTGGCAAAAATTATTACAACGGAAAACGGCAAGACGTTTGCTGACGCCAGTGGGGAAGTGCAGCGAGGTATTGAATGTGTGGAATTCGCCGCTGGTGCTCCTGAGTTAATGAAGGGAGAGGTGATTCCTGACATTGCCCAAGGGATCGAGTCAACGATGTATCGTTATCCGGTCGGTGTTGTAGCGGGGATCACACCGTTTAATTTTCCGATGATGGTTCCACTTTGGATGTTCCCGCTCGCAATTGCTTGTGGTAATACATTTGTGTTAAAGCCTTCAGAGAAAACGCCAATCCTCGCTGCTAGATTAGTAGAATTAATGACGGAAGCGGGCTTACCTAAAGGCGTGTTAAACCTAGTTAATGGTGCACATGATGTGGTGAATGGCTTACTGGAACACGATGAAGTTGAAGCTGTATCGTTTGTTGGTTCGCAACCAGTTGCAGAATACGTGTATAAAACAGCAGCGCAATACGGTAAACGGGTACAAGCGTTAGCTGGAGCGAAAAACCATGCCGTTGTGATGCCAGATTGTGATGTGGAGAAGTCAGTAGATGGTGTTATTAATGCAGCGTTTGGCAGTGCTGGTGAGCGTTGTATGGCCTGTTCAGTTGTCGTTACAGTTGGTGATATTGGCGACACCTTTGTCGAAAAGTTAAAAGAAAAAGCGGATCAGCTAAAAATGGGTGATGGCCTGGAGGCTGAAACCACACTTGGACCGTTAATTCGAGCAGACCATAAAGACAGAGTGTTAAACTATATTGATCTTGGTGAAAAAGAATCAGCCAAATTGATTCGTGATGGAAGAAAAGATACGGCTAGCAACAATGGTTATTTCCTTGGGGCTACTATCTTTGATCATGTAAATACAGAAATGGCAATTTGGAAAGATGAAATATTTGCACCAGTTCTCAGCGTTATCCGTGCTGAAACGTTAGAAGAGGCGATCGCGCTTACCAATCAGTCAGATTTTGCTAATGGCGCCGTAATTTATACAGATAGTAACAAAGCAGTACGAGCATTTAAGGAAAATATCGATGCGGGAATGGTTGGGGTCAATGTTAATGTACCCGCACCAATGGCATTTTTCCCATTCTCCGGTTGGAAAAATTCTTTTTACGGCGATTTGCATGTAAATGGAAAAGATGGTGTTAACTTCTTTACCAGAAGAAAAATGGTTACGTCTCGTTACTTTTAAAAAAATCCCAGAGTAAAGCGAGTGATGTACATGGAAAGGGTAGGCAAAAGTGTAGCATCTAATCATAGTGAAACAGATGAAAAATATCTTTGGCATCATCTAAAACCGTATAATCCCGAAGCTACAATGATTGCAGAATCATCAAGTGGTGCTTGGGTTACGACTGATCAAGGGGAAACCTTCTTAGACGGAATGTCTGGTCTCTGGTGTGCCAACATTGGTTATGGCAGAGAAGAACTGGCACAAACCGCCTTTGATCAAATGAAGAAACTCAGTTATTTTCCGCTGTCACATTCACATCAACCAGCCATTGATTTAGCTGAAAAAATTAGTGATTGGCTTGGCGGAGATTATGTTGTATTTTTTTCCAATAGTGGTTCAGAGGCAAATGAATCCGCATTTAAGATTGCTAGACAGTACCATCAGCAAACAGGGAATAAAGGAAAATATAAATTTATTTCCAGATACAGAGGGTATCATGGCAACACGTCTGCAGCGCTAGCAGCTACTGGCCAGTTTCAACGGAAATACTTATATGAACCACTCGCACCTGGATTTTTACATGTACATCCTCCAGATAGCTACCGGGATGAACCGTACGTAGATCGGGCAAACGAAATGGATCTGATGATGAAGTATGAAACGAGTGAATCGATTGCCGGTGTTATAATGGAACCGATCATTTCAGGGGGAGGTATTTTAATTCCACCTGATGATTATATGACAAAGGTGAAGAAGATTTGCGAGGAGCATCATGCGCTATTAATAGCAGATGAAGTAGTTTGTGGGTTTGGTAGAATGGGAGAGAAATTTGGCCATCAGCATTACGGGGTGAAGCCTGATATTGTTACGATGGCAAAAGGGTTAACAGGAGGCTACTTACCTCTATCAGCTACTGCTGTACGAAGGGATATTTACGAATCGTTCAACGGAGATGGGGAGTTTGACTTCTTAAGGCAAAATAATACGTTTGGCGGTCATCCCGTATCTTGCGCAGTAGCATTGAAAAATCTGGAAATTTTAGAGAGAGAAAATCTAGTAGAACAGTCAAACGTACTAGGTGAAAAGTTATTAACGGAATTGAAAGAATTGGAAGCAATGAACAACGTTGGAAATGTGCGTGGCAAAGGTTTAATGATAGGTATGGAACTCGTGACAGACAAGATGAGTAAAGAACCAATTGACGTTGAAAAAGTGAATCAGGTTATCGCTGCATGTAAGAACAGAAACGTCATTATTGGTAAAAATGGTGTGACGGCTGCAGGGTTTGATAATGTGTTAACAGTAGCCCCACCTCTTTCGATAACCGATCAAGATTTAGTATATATAGTTAAGGTTCTAAAAGAATCTGTAACAGAAGTACTAACTTAAAATAAGAAAGGAGAAAGTTACATGAATGTGAAGCGTAAAAATAATGATTTTCGTTTTGATGTGGCCCACCGGGAAGCGCTGATAGGTTGTGCATTAGCTGCGTTTAACATTATTTGGTGGTACGGGTTTGCTTATGGAATGGGATCAAAACCGCCAGAGGAATATGCGTATGTATTTGGTTTTCCAGCCTGGTTTTTTTATAGCTGTATCCTAGGATTTCTTGTAATGGTTGCATTAGTGTTTATCGTCGTTAAATTTGTACTAGTAGAAGTTCCTTTTGATGCACAAGAAAAAGAAGATGATGAGGTGAATTCGGCATGAATTGGGGAGTAATTATACCGTTAATTATATTTTTAATGATCGTTTTTGCAGTTGGTATATGGTCTAACCGCAAGATGGCTTCCTCCAAATCATTTCTTAGTGATTATTTTCTAGGAAGTCGTGAATTTGGAGGTCTCGTGCTCGCGATGACCATGGTTGCTACATATGGTAGCGCATCCAGTTTCTTAGGTGGACCGGGTGCCGCGTATTCCATAGGTTTAGGCTGGGTACTCTTGGCCATGACACAAGTAGCAACAGGTTATTTTGTCTTACTTATTTTAGGTAAAAAATTCGCCATTGTAACGAGACGCTATAACGCGGTTACATTGATTGATTTTTTGAAAGAAAGATATAAAAGTAAGACTGTCGTATTGCTATCATCTGGTAGTATTATTATATTCTTATTCTCGGCAATGGCTGCCCAGTGGGTAGGTGGAGCTTACTTAATTCAAACCTTAACTGGCATATCGTACACGAGCGCATTATTTATTTTCACGATATCCGTTTTAGTGTATGTCATTATTGGTGGATTCCGTGCGGTTGCGATCACCGATACGATTCAAGGGATTGTTATGTTCTTCGGGACGTTGATCCTGTTGATCGCGGTTATTATTGCAGGTGGCGGGTTATCGAATATCTTTGCTGACTTAGTTGGAGAGAACCCTAACTTAGTAACACCTTATGGACAAGACGGTCAACTGACTGGTTTATACGTGTCCTCCTTCTGGATACTGGTTGGTGTTGGGGTTGTCGCACTGCCGCAGGTTGCCGTGAGGGCGATGTCCTATCGTGATTCGAAATCGATGCATAAAGCAATCATGATCGGGACGGTTGTTGTCGGGTTTATTATGTTGAACATGCACTTAATCGGTGTATTCGCAAGACCAGTTATGCCAGGAATTGAGGTAGCTGATCAGGTTATCCCGTTAATTGCCTTAGACACGTTACCACCTTGGGTAGCTGGTATTGTACTCGCCGCACCACTTGCAGCGATGATGTCAACAGTCGATTCATTGCTACTATTAGTTAGTTCTGCTGTTGTGAAAGATGTGTACATTAACTACATTAAGCCAAAAGCATCGTATGACCATGTCAAAAAAGTGAGTATGGGCTTCACAACGATTATTGGTGTTATCGCCTTTTTACTAGCGATCAATCCACCTGATTTGCTCATATTCTTAAATCTATTTGCATTTGGTGGACTTGAGGCAGCATTTGTTTGGCCGATCGTCTTAGGTTTATATTGGAAGTTTGCCAATAAACACGGGGCAATTGCTTCGATGGTTACAGGGATTGGGTCCTATATAGGTATTCATTTCTATAATCAGGAATTCGGTAATTTACTAGGTGTTCACACGGTAACCGTACCTGTTTTCTTATCACTCGTAGCATTTATTGTCTTCAGTATTCTATTTAAAAAAGAAGCATATGAATTTCCAACACAAACACTCAAACAAGAGGCATAAGGAGCGTATTAAATCATGAATGTAACCAAAGAAGATCAAATCAAGAGAGACTACGAACGTGTAGTCTCTCTTACACAACAACTCGTTCGAATCAAAAGTGTATTTCGCCCGGAAGACCCAGAAGCAAACGAAGAAAAGGTTGCTAATTTTGTTGCGAATTATTTACGTAAAATTGGCATTGAAGTGCACATGGAAGAAGTGGCACCAGGACGTCCGAACGTGATTGGTGTAATCGATTCTGGAAAGCCAGGTAAAACGTTATTATTTGAAGGGCACACAGATGTGGTAACAGAAGGGGATCCGTCCAGTTGGAAACATGATCCGTTTGGTGCTGAAATCATCGAAGGAAGAATGTATGGCCGTGGCACAAATGACACAAAAGGAAATCTTGCCTGCATGATTACCGCTGCCCAATCGCTTGTAGAAGATAAGGAATCCTTTACTGGAAAAATCATTCTGTGTATCCCCGTTGATGAAGAAAGCATGATGCTTGGGATTAAACACTTTATCAATCAAGGATGGGCAGATGATGTCGACGGGGCGATTATTTGTGAACCAGAAGAAAATCAAATCTGTGTCGCACAACGCGGAGCATTACGTATTAAAATTACCGTTGTTGGGAAAATGGCGCACGGTGCTATTTCCTGGAGTGGTGTGAACCCGAACTGGCGCATGGCTAAGATTATCACAGCACTTCAGCAGTTGGAACAAGAAGAACAGGCAACACACGGAGAGCATAAATATTTAAAATGGCCAAGCATTACACCAACCATTTTACAAGCACCAGTTAAAGGGGATGCCCAAATTAATGTGATTCCAGAACGTTGTATGACGACATTGGATATCAGAACCGTTCCCGATCAAGATCATCAGGATTTAATCAAAAAAATCGAACAAATCTTTACTGACTTAAAAGCGGATGATAAAGATTTCAAAGTGGAATATGAAATTATCGAAGACCGTCCAGCGACAGAAACCGATAAAAATCAACCTGTTGTCCAGTCCGTTTATAACGCTGTAAAAGATGTATTAAATGAAGAACCAAGGTATAATGGCGTACCAGGTGCGACAGATGGCACATTCTTACATGTCCACGGTGTACCAATCGTGACAATCGGTGCTGGGGATAGGGATATTCCACACCAAATAAATGAATATGTAGCGATTGATGAACTCGGAACCACAACCCAAATATATCGCAAAGCAGCACTTGATTTTCTAAACGGAGATGGTAAGTAACATGACGTACAAAATTGCCATTATCCCTGGAGACGGAATTGGAAAAGAAGTGATGACACAAGCAGTTAAAATGCTGGATGCGATAACAGCTCATGAGTCGATTGACATTGTCTATGATCAATTTGACTGGAGTTCAGAATACTATTTAGAGCATAATCGCATGATGCCAGAAGACGGTTTGGAACAATTAAAAGGCTATGACGCTATTTTATTTGGTGCGATTGGTGACGCCCGGGTACCTGACCATGTGTCCGTCTGGGAATTAATCATGCCAATTAGAAAGTCATTTCAACAGTATGTGAATTTTCGTCCTGCTAAACTATTAAACGGGATTGAAAGCAAGCTTAGAGGAGATAAGCCGATCGATTTTGTCATTTTAAGAGAAAATGCAGAAGGTGAATATTCAAATGTTGGCGGATCCCTGTTTGAGGGCGAAAATCGAGAAATGGCCATTCAAAATACGGTTATGACTAAGCAAGGTATTGAGCAAATCACCGAATTTGCCTGCAGGTATGCAAGGGATAATAACTTAAAAAAAATAACGAATGCGACTAAATCGAATGCGATCATCCATACGATGCGGTTCTGGGATAAAACAGTGGAAAATGTAATGGAACAAAACAAAGATATCGAGTATGAAAAATATTATGTTGACGCACTGGCTGCCTATTTTGTGCAACGACCAGAAGACTTTGAAGTAGTACTCGCGTCCAACTTATTTGGTGATATTCTATCAGACTTAGGTTCTGCGATTGTTGGCGGACTCGGGATTGCCCCATCAGCTAATATTAATCCAGCAAAAGAATTTCCATCCATGTTTGAACCAGTTCACGGGTCAGCACCAGACATAGCTGGACAAGGAATCGCAAATCCAATTGCACAAATCTGGTCACTGGCACTTCTGTTTAATCATTTAGGCAGAAAAGATATCCATGATAAAATTCTCTCTTCAATTGAGGAATTATTAGTTGAAAAATCAACGCTCACTACCGATTTAGGTGGCACTGCAACAACCGAACAAGTCGGTGATAAATTAGTCAAGATACTTTATACGTAATGGAGTGTTAACATGTCAGTAGAAAATAAAACAATTGTAGTAGCAGGTGCTGGTGGCGGCATGGGCAAAGAAATCGTCCGATTATTATTAGCAGATAAAGCAAATGTTGTCGGCTGTGACATAAATGTTGAAGGTCTCTCGGAATTTCAAACAGAAGGTAATTTTCTCGCATTACAAGGTGATTTACTGGATGAAGCGGTTGTAAAAGACATGTTTGATCAAGCGAATACCACATTTGGCGGGATAAATGGGCTTGTCAATGCAGCGGGTATTGCCCAGCGCGCAACACCGATTGAAGAAGTTAGCTTAAAAGCGTGGCACAAAATCATGAATTTAAACATGACGATGGCCTTTTTAACGTGCCGGGAAGCGGTCCGATATATGAAAGAAAACAAGGCAGGATCAATTGTTAATATCGGATCGGTTTCAACGACCAGACCAAGACCTGGTTTACAGTCATACGTTGCCTCCAAAGGCGCAATTGAATCATTCTCAAAAGCCTTAGCGCTGGAGTTAGCACCAGATAAAATAAACGTTAATATATTACACCCAGGTCCTTGTGATACGAGTATGCTGGAGCAATTTGCAAAAGAAGGCGCCAATATTGATGAAGTTAAGGATAGTGTATTTAAACAGAGTGTACCATTAGGCGAGTTACTAACGCCGATTGATATCGCCAATTCTGTCAAATTCCTACTATCTAATGAAGCTAAAATGATAACAGGAACCGTCATGCATGTAGACGGTGGCAGAAGCGTATAACGTGGTTAGGAGGTAAGTTAATGAAAAATATGAAGATGTATGTGAATGGGAAATGGGTGGAAAGTTCGAACAACGACCGAATTGATGTCAAAAATCCGTCCAACGGTGAGGTGATCGCAACGATTCCCCGGGGACAAGCTGAAGATGTTAATGCTGCTGTCCAAGCAGCAAAAGTAGCTTTTCAAAGCGAGGAATGGCGTAGTGTTAAAGCCTTCGAACGGGGACGGTTATTAAATAGAATCGCTCAAAAAATTATGGATAATCGAGATGAGTTAGCAAGACTAGAAACAATGGACGTCGGAAAGCCCTTAGCACAAGGCTATGCAGACATCGATGCAGCAGTAAGATACTTTGAATTCTATGCTGGTGGAGCAGATAAAGTAATGGGAGACACAATTCCGATTGAGGACGGGCTGATTGATTACGTGGTCCGTGAACCAGTAGGGGTAACAGCTCATATTGTTCCCTGGAATTATCCAATCCAAATCCTGTCCAGAAGTGTAGCAGCAGCCATTGCAACGGGTAATACCGTAGTCGTTAAAAGTGCAGAAGACACACCGAAGACAGCAACACGAATTGCAGAATTCTTTGACGAGCTGGACATACCGGATGGCGTGTTTAATCATGTGACCGGATATGGATATGAAGCAGGCGCAGCCCTGTCCTCACATCCGGAAATCAACCATGTTACCTTCACCGGATCCGTACAAACAGGAACAGCCGTTGCCAACGCAGCAACCAAAAATGTCGTTCCTGTAACACTGGAGCTTGGTGGGAAATCACCTAATATCGTCTTTGCCGATTGTAATGTCGAAAAAGCAGTTGAAGGTGTTGTCAAAGCAATCATTCAGAATGCCGGTCAAACCTGTTCTGCCGGATCGAGGTTACTTGTTGAAGAGTCATTTAAGGATGCGTTCCTGGAAAAAGTAGTCGATCGTTTTAAAGCATTAACCGTTGGCCCAGCACTAGAGGATAAAGATCTCGGCCCCATCTTAAACGAAAAACAGTTTAATCAGATTATGAAGTTTATCGAACTAGCGAAAGAAGAAGGAACAATCGTGACTGGCGGAAACCAAGTGTCGATTGAAAACGCAGAAAACGGATGTTACTTGGAGCCAACGATCATCGATAACGTATCGACCGATAGTAAAATCGCCCAAGAAGAAATCTTCGGCCCAGTCCTATCCGTATTCACGTTCAAAGACGACGGGGACGCTATTAGTCTCGCGAACAGTACAGAATATGGTCTCGTCACCGGAATATGGACCCAAGACATAAGCCGAGCACACAAACTCGCAAGCCGAATCGACTCCGGCCAAATATTCGTCAACAACTACGGAGCAGGCGGTGGCGTCCAAATGCCGTTTGGCGGATATAAGAAAAGTGGATTCGGCAGAGAGAAAGGCTGGATCGCTTTGTATAATTATACGCAGGTGAAGAATGTGGCTATTAAGTATGATTAGTAGTTGTGGGGAGGTGTCTATCAGGTTTGATGATAGGCATCTTTTGTTTTTTTAATAATGGATTTTCTGCGTTAGCAGAAAATCATCCTTCTCGAATTAGGCGAAAGAACTCCAGCTCGCTGGAGTTCCACCTTATTGATTGTTGAGGTGGCGCGCGAGTTTTTGGCAATTGCGCGCGACTTTGATCGTCTACCGAGTGAGAAATCTAGTAAGGTGCGCGAGTTTTAGAGTATTGCGAGCGACAAAATGACAATGGTGAGCGACTTTGTGAACGCCCTGCGCGACAATCATGGAAAGTGGCGCTACTTTAACTTTATTTAAGATAGATAGTTTAATAGTAATATGCTATAATTCTTAAAACTAAATAAAAAAGGAGCTTATCATGAACATTCGAAAACGGCCAAAACCAATCACTCTAGCAAAGATTAAAGCAGCTAATCGCAGGATCTCACCGCATTTCAAACGTAGGAATGATCTGAAAAAGGAGGAAGAGAATCGAAAGAAAGGATATCTCGGCGAATTACAAGTAGATCGATATGTAAATAATTACTTCGCTCCAACATACACAGTACTCGAAGACTTATGCTGGAAAGTAAACGAGTTCACCACCTGTCAGATAGACACCACCATCACCACACCTCATGCTTTATTTTTCCTGGAAGTTAAAAACTACACTGGTACGGTCACATTTGATACCAACTTCAATCAACTTATCCGCTCAGACGGTTCGAAGGAAATCGGCTACCGCTACCCCATTACACAAGCAGAAAACCAGAAATTCAACCTTCATAACCACCTTGTTCATAACGGCTATCACAACATACCCATATACTACTTTGTTGTCTTCAGCGATCCAAGCACCATCATAAAAGTAATAGGCGATCCTGAAAAGATTACTGACCTTGTTATGCATGCCGAGAGTATGCCACAAAAGCTAATGGCAATAGAGGAGAAAATTAAGCTGCAAGGCAATAATAGAATACCTCACCAGCAGATCGGGCAAGCGCTATTAAGAAAAAGTGTAGAATTTGATTTTGACGTGTTAGGTGAGTATGGTGTGAGTTCGCATGACATCTTAACAGGTGTATCATGCCCAGCGTGTGGAACACTTGGGATGGAACGTATTTATGGAAGATGGGAATGTAAGCGATGTAACCATCAATCAAAGAATGCTCACCTATATGCAATTGAAGACTACCTGCTATTAGTTAGGCCATGGATCACAAATAAAGAATTCATGAAATTCACACACATTACATCCCGCTACATAGCAACCAGACTACTTCAATCAAGCGGCCTCTATTATGATAAGAAACACAACAGATGGATAAAAGATAAAAGAAGGTAGATTTTCTGCCTCCGCAGAAAATCATTGATCTATTTAATGATAAACATGCAGTACCCTGGAAAGTAGCGCGCACCGGCTTAAAAGTCACTCGGCATCTGGGGAAAGTGGCGCACCCCAGTATGAAAGTCACTCGGCATCTGGGGAAAGTGGCGCACCCCAGTATGAAAGTCACTCGGCATCAGGGGAAAGTGGCGCACCCCAGTATGAAAGTCACTCGGCATCAGGGGAAAGTAGCGCACCTGAGCAAGAAAGTCACTCGGCATCTGAGGAAAGAGGCGCACCCCGGCTCAAAAGTCACTCGCCATCGGGGGAAAGTAGCGCGCACCGGCTTAAAAGTCACTCGCCATCGGGGGAAAGTGGCGCGCACCGGCTTAAAAGTCACTCGGTATCTGGGGGAAGTAGCGCACCCCGGCTAAAAAGTCACTCGGCATCCGGGGAAAGAGGCGCACCCCAGTAAGAAAGTCGCTCGGCATCTAAGAAAAACGAATTCGGCAGAGAGGAAGGTGGGATCGCACTTATAATTATACGCAATTCCACAAATGTGGCTACTAAGTATGACTAGAAGCTGTGGAAGATGTCTATCTTTTTGATATAGGCATCTTTTCTGTTTTTCTAGTGATGGGGTGGTGTGCACTAAAGTAAAAAAGCTTACTAAATTAATTGATTTAGTAAGCGAAAATCAAATATATATATGTTGCTCTTATCGTATAAAGCCTCTCAACTCATTCTCATTTTCTTTACTAGTTTTCTTTTTAGATCTTTTTTGTTTCCTCTTTTTCTTCACATTCTCGGTCTTAAGAGGTGCACTGCTTTCAATGCTCTTCTCCTTTGCTTTACGTCTAAATAATCTGAAAAACCATCCTAAAAACTTAAATGGTAGTTTTATAATCCAGAGTATGCTAACTAAACACCATAAAATAATTGCGAGTATATCAGATACAAAACTCCAAATTATTAATAGAACACCCTTAAGATATAACCAGATAAAACTTAAAAAACCTAATACGAGCAAAATTCCAACTAGAGCTTCTAACATTTGTCCCTCTCCCCTATTTAATAATATGTAATGTTTCGTTTAGACAAATACTGTGATTCTTAGCTGGAATGCATTCATGAGATGTATAGTTAATATTTATCTAGTTTTTAGGTAATCTTTTTGTCGAATAGTGACTATTGTATCACTTTATTTCCAAAATGTGTAATGTATTTATTCTGGGTTGATTAGTGCTATGTAGCTAATGGTGTTTTTATATATCCGAATCAAGTGGTTCTGATTCAATATTTGGGTTTACCAGACCCATGCACTAACATCCCCAATAAAATTGGATAATATTAACGTTTCTCTATTCCCTGGATTGAAATACTAGTACATACTCTGTAACCTTATTTCATACCATTTATATAGACATGTTATTAGTCTACCTAATATAGGGGTGTTGTGGATGACGGTTCTCAGACGCTAACGGAGAGCTTAGCGATAGAACGAACTGCTGCAGAAAAGGGGATTCATAAAATTATTGCGACGCCGCATCATAATAATGGTGTGTATATAGATAAGGGTTCGAACATCTTAGGGTTGGTGGGATATCTTAATGTTAAGTTACAAGAGGAGGGTATTCCAATTGAAATATTACCGGGGCAGGAAACTCGTATATACGGAGGTTTTCTGGAAGGGTTAACAGATGGGAGTGTACTTCCTTTAAACATAGATAGTGGGTATGTTTTTATCGAATTACCAACCAGTCATGTGCCACAATATGCGATACAGCTACTATTTGATATTCAAATTCAAGGATACAAGCCGATTATCGTGCATCCGGAGCGGAATCAAGAGATAATGGAGAATCCGAATAAACTATATCTTATGGTGAAAAATGGTGCTTTAACTTAGGTGACCGTATCTAGACTTGTTGGGCATGCAGGTACGAAAGTTATCTTATCAGTTGTTAGATGCTAATCTTATTCATTTTGTAGCGTCTGGTGCACATACTCTAAAAAAAGGTGGACTTTTCCTGCGTGAAGCTTATAGAGAGATTGAAAAGCATTCCGGTCATGAGATAGCATGCCAACTCATGGAAAACAGTGAAGCGCTTCTAACTGGTCAACCAATTAGCAAAGAAATGCCAGAGAGAATTAAAGTGAAAAAATTATGGAGCATTGTGCTTTGAATGTCTAGAAGGTAGATTTTCTGCCTTCGCAGAAAATCATTCATCTAATAATGATAAACAGACAGTGCCAAAAGTAGCACGCCACGGCAAGGAAGTCGCTCAGGGTCAGTCGAAAGTGGCGCGCTCCATCAAGAAAATCGCTCAGCGCCAGCGGGAAGTAGCGCGCCTCGGCAAGGAAGTCACTCCGCACCAGTAAAAAGTAGCGCGCCTCAGCAATAAATTCACTCAACATCAATAAAAAGTAGCGCACCCACTCCACCCCACCCCAAGCACAAAACTCGCACAACTCATAAATTCAGAAATCCATAACACAAACAAAAGAACTCCAGCCCCCGCTGGAGTTCCTCCTCATGATCCACTAGTAAAATCGCTTAAACCCATCAAAATGCTTCTTCCAATATGAGTTACTTAAACTAGTAATCTGCACGCCACTTGAGCTGGAGTGGATAAACTCGTTATTTCCTAGATAGATTCCCATGTGGGAGATTCCTGCTTTGTAGGTGTTCTCGAAGAATACGAGGTCGCCTACTTGTGGTTTGTTTACATAGTGTGAACGGTCGTAGTAGCCTGTGCTGCTTAGACGTTTAATGTCCTTACCTGCTTGTTTGTACGTGTAAAAGATAAAGCCACTGCAGTCGAATCCGTTTGGTGTTGTGCCGCCCCATGCGTAGACTGTACCGTTCACGCTTTTGGCAACGTTGATTAACTTCGAAACATTATAGTCGACGTCAGCTGATGGCTTTTCGCTTGTGCTATCTGAACTAGAACTAGAATCTGATCCAGCAGTCCCGCCAATGTTTAACTTCTGTCCGATTAATATCAGGTCTGAGCTCAAGTTATTCCACTTCTTCAGGTTAGCGACTGAAACACTTTTACGAGATGCGATCGCTGATAGGGTGTCACCTGATTTAACGGTATATACACTTGATGAGCCTACTTGCTGATCGTTTGAATCTGTATTCGATGAACTCCCAGAACTAGAACTTCCAGGTCCAGCTGACTTCGATACGATAAACTCATTCCCTGGAAAAATCAGTGTAGAGTCTAACTTATTCCATTTCATTAAATCTGATAGAGATACTTTATAGTTGGAGGCGATGGCGCTTAATGTGTCACCACGCTTTACGGTATATGTAGTGTTGTTAGTAGTTTGATTGTTAGATTGTGTAGTAGATTTGGTTGTTTGTTGTTTATCTGTTTCTAAGACTTGGTTTGGGAAGATAATATCACTAGTTAGGCTGTTCCATGATTTTAATTGCGAAACGCTAGTATTATGCTTTTGTGCTATTAACCATAGTGAATCCCCACTCTTTACCTGATAAGATGCTGCTTCTGCGTCTGCTGCAAAAAATGCTGAGGCAATTACTGTGCTGGCTGTCACTGACATGACTATTTTCTTGTTGTTCAATTAGATAAGTCTCCCTTCATAATCCCCTGTATTCTATCCGTGAAGTAAACGGAAAGTAGTATAATTATAACTATTTATGTCGAACTATAATAGATTGATATAACATATTTAATATATTTGTAATAAAATTTAGTGAATTTATAGTCTATAGCTAATGTGACAAAACTAACATCCAACTGATCTTAGATATAGTATACTTACCATGAATGTGATAGTAAGAAAAATATTATTTCGGGAATCAAAGTTTCTGCTTGTAATAACTTGTCGAATTCTGATAGAGTGAAAATAGTAACATTATTCGAAAAAATTATCTATTATCACATAGGGATGCTACTTCTTGATAGATATATTATTCATATTTCTCTAGAGTACATAATACAACTAGCATGCACTTGAAGATTATACGAATGTTGCTTGAGAAGGTTGTACATTTTATTGCATAGCCTATATTGTATGATATTTATGAGAATTGGTTTACGACTCCTAAACACTTCAATGGAGGAAATCGATCATGCTGTAGGTAACACAGCCTAAGAAGATAGGATTCATTAGTGTGATGCCTGTGTTTTACTATTCTATTAATCTATAATCTGTACGTATGACAAAAAATAACTGAAGATTCTACAATTTTACCTAATAGATTTAAAAAGGCTTGCACACCTAGGTACTCCTATTCGTGTTGATGGTGTAATTTTTTTACATCTTAATTATTTTGGGGTGGATTAGGGAACTCTATAAAGACGAGGTGTATTTACTAAACCATCAATCTAGGAAGGGGATGGGAATATGATAAACGTAATGCTAGTAGAAGATCAACGATTGTTTCGTGAAGGCGTCGAAGCGTTAATTAACAAAACTGATGATATACAAGTGATCGGGATGGCAGAAAATGGGGAAACGGCTATCGAGCTAGTTGAAAGAAAAGTACCAGATGTTATTCTCATGGATATTCATATGCCTAACTTAGATGGTATAAAAACAACATCATATCTAAAAGAAAAATATCCCAATATAAAAATTGTTATGTTAACAACAGAAGCCGATGAGGACAACGTGATTCGGGGTATTAGTGTCGGAGCAGATGGATTTTTGTTAAAAGGTCTTTACTCAGATAATTTGATTCGGTCGATTCGCGATGCACAACGGGGGCAGATTGTATTCTCAGGTGAAGTTGCTAAAATCCTTGCTTATAAAATAAGAGAATTGACGATGAGTGAGAAGCAGATTTTAGCAAAACGTATAGAAAATAAAGGTTTTTCATTTACAAATAGAGAATTAGACATCGCTTATCTGATTATGGAAGGGAATACGAATAAAAGTATTGCACAAAAGCTTTTTCTAGGTGAGGGAACTGTGAAAAATTATATAAGCGAGCTATACCATAAGCTAGAATTAGGGAATCGAAAAGAAGCAGAAAATTACTTTCAAAAATTATTGAAATAACAAAATAACTTAATCATAAAAATGACTTTAGTTTCCAAAAGTCACTAAAATTCATGACTAGCACTTTAGTAGTATTAGATTGAATATCTGCGAAAAGTTCGACGAAATTCACATACTTCGCATAAAAATTTAATACAGGCAGGTTTTGTATATGGTGGAAATTTGTATGATAGGTAATAATAAAATGACATGGCGAGCTATGATTGATAATCAATCAGATATGAAATGTTTAGGGGAGTTTTCGTATACGAACAATTTAGCGAAAATCATTATGGTAACAGATCCCAACCTCTTAATTTTTGATATTGATGGTATACATAAGGCCGAATTGTTAGATGAATTTAATCAGTTAAAAAGAGTAAACCCTAACATAAAGGTAGTTGTTTTTGCCAGTTCAATGGAGGAAATGGATTTACTAAAATTCATAGAAGCCGGGGTTGATAGTTTTATTTTAAAAAAGAACAGCTTTGAACAATCTCTACCAGGTGTGATTCGATCCATAATGAATAATCAATTTATATTGCCGTATGAAATCACTCATTCCTTGATGTCAAGAATCATAGAGTTACAGATGACAAACAAAGATCTGTTTGTTCAAAAACTCTTTAAAAACAGCATTTTTCTAACAAGACGTGAAACTGATGTCGCTTATTTTATGAAGCAAGGTCTTAAAAATGGCGATATTGCCGATAGACTTCAAATAAATAAAAATACGGTGAAGGTCCATGTTAGCCATATATACAGCAAATTAAAAAACAAAAAGCGTAATGAAGTTGTTACATATTTTCAAGAAATGTTTTGTTAGGGACACATATAGTTTTTCACTTAAGTAGTGACACACACCTAATAAAAATAAGAAGGAGCAATTCAGAAACTAGGTGAATAGATTTTAAGGTTTATAATATATGCTTTTTGCTATTAGTAATGTGAATGTATTTCGCAAGTGAAAAGTGAGCCATTTCGCAATTTAATTTGGAAAAGGGGTCAGACCCTCCGGAAAGACAAAGTGTTGATTTACCCGTGGTGGAAGGGCTGTCCTTACGCTTCTGCTCTATAAACCAGTCTGGTACTACTTCCTTCACCCCTGCACTATACGAAGACTTCTGAGTCCGGCGAAACGCCACTTCATCTGCTTGCACTTCCTCAACACTGGAAATCTCCTTCTTCACCCATGCTTGCAGGATTCCCTTCACATAACCCCAGTATACTAGTTAAAGGAATTTCTAATGCAGAAGGAATATAGATATGCTGGTAAAGCAAGAGCAAGTGAAGGTACAGAGCGGGTTGCGCGATCAGGTTGCTGAACGGGATGAGGTGGCAAAGTTGAAGAAAATTCGAGCAAACTATTCAGAAACACGACAAAATATAGAACAAATCCAAATAGACGGGAAAGGCAAGGAAGAAAAGGGGGGTCTATTATTACATTGTACCCGAGGAAGAGCGGACAAAGCAATCGGAGACGCTAAAGAAGCACTTGAATATTGAGTAGTGGGACCTGGGGACAAAACCCCTCGAAAAAAAACAAAAAATAATAATGGGACATAGGGTACAGTTCACAGACACTGCGTCCAGGTCGTAACTACATAGCATGGTGAGCGGTTGACCATCTCTCCTGAAAAGGGAGGTGGTAGAATGATGACATATGAAACATTAAGCTTAGCAGCTCAATTTTGTTTAACATTATTAGCTGCACTTATACTCGTTGTAACTATTGTCGTCTTCCTAAACAAATAGAGATAACCGTCCCAAGATACAAAGATACAGGGAACAGCCCCTCCCTGTGGATAATTCAAAGTACTACTAATATTATTCAATAACTTGACTAGGACTCTTTATGCCTTTGAACGGTTATTTCTTTTTCTAATGATTTTAGATAGTCTGCTTCGTAGTCATATAATGGCGTTGGGTAATCTCCTGTGAAGTACGCCATGCATAAGCCGCCATAAGGAGCGTCAAAGTTTAATCCGATTGAATCTACAGTTCCAGCAACACTTAGGAATACCAAGCTATCGGCACCAATGATTTCTCTGACTTCTTCAACGGAATGATCCGCCGCAATCAACTCGTGACGATTTTGAATGTCAATTCCATAGAAAGATGGGAAACGCAGGGGTGGTGAAGAAATTCTTACATGCACCTCTGTTGCTCCAGCGTCACGTAGCAATTGAACGATGTGTTTGCTGGTTGTGCCTCGAACGATGGAATCATCGACCATGACGACTTTTTTACCTTTCACAACTCCTCTAACGGCTGATAGTTTCATACGTACGCCTAGCTCACGTAATTCTTGTGTTGGCTGAATAAATGTTCTAGCAATGTATTGGTTCTTCACTAATCCCATTTCATAGGGAAGACCACTTTTTTCAGCATAACCACTTCCAGCTGATAAGGAAGAGTTTGGTACACCGATAACGATATCCGCTGCTGTTGGTGCTTCCTCTGCTAAAGTACGTCCCATATTTTTACGTGCCGTATGTACGTTGACACCAGCAATATCAGAGTCTGGACGCGCAAAGTAGATGTATTCCATTGAGCAAATAGACATCATTGTATCTTCGGTATATTTTTCAATTTGGTAACCATCATCGTTTACAGTAACAATTTCTCCAGGTTCAACGGAACGAATAAACTCGGCGCCAACGACGTCCAATGCACAAGTTTCACTTGCTAGTACATACGCTCCGTTTGACATTTGTCCGATTGATAGTGGTCTAAAACCATTTGGATCCAGAGCGCCAATCATTTCGTTAGGCGTTAGAATTAAATAGGCAAAAGCTCCTTTGACCTTATTCAAACTTTCTTTAACGCGCTCTATTAAGGTTTCTCTTTCACTACGACGAATCAAATGTATCAAAATTTCAGTATCCGAATTCGAATGAAAAATTGCCCCTTCATCTTCTAATTGTTTTCGTAACGTAGTTGCATTAATAAGGTTTCCATTATGTGCTAAAGCTAATTCTTCATCATGAAATTCGAATAGGAAAGGTTGGGTATTTTGAATTCCATTGCTTCCTGCAGTATTGTAGCGAACATGACCAATTGCCGCTTCACCTTTTAAACGATCAAATTGACGATCGTCTTTAAACACATCTGTTAGAAGTCCTAAATCACGATGTCCTTTTAATTTCCCTTTATTACTCGCAACTATTCCGGCACCTTCTTGACCTCTATGTTGTAAGCTGTGCAATCCGAAATAGCTCAATCGTGCAGCGTCTGGAATACCCCAGACACCAAATACGCCACATTCTTCGTTTAAGCTTTTGACTTCAGTAACCAAGGAATAGCCCCCCTTTCAAAATGAATAACATCTATTTGTCTTTTTACCGTTATTCCCCCCACAATTAATTCTCTAACCTATTTTCATAGGAATGTTTTATATGCTTTTGATAAGTCGCGTTTGAGTTGGTCTAATTTTTGGCTGCAGCGTAGGGTATCCTAGCTATCTAAGCTAGTTGAAACAACAATTAGAATTAATTCTTGTTTCAACTGTTGAATCCTACCGTCTAGTCTATCCATCTCTTTTAACATCACACAAATTCACATAATTATTGTGCGTAATAAAACATTCTTTTATTCCATAAAACCAAAGAATTCAATCAATCCCTTTAAAGTAAACAAACGCATGTCTTTTAAGGAAGTACGCCCTTCAAAAAAAGGGTGGTTTGAATAATACACCATCTTGTTGTTTTACTTAAGCAAACTAAAAGTAAAAAAGCTCTTCTCATATGAGAAGAGCTTTCATAATGTTTATTTATACTTTTTCAACATTTGCTGCTTGTGGTCCGCGGTTACCTTCTTCAATGTTAAAAGAAACTGCTTGACCTTCATCTAATGATTTGAAACCGTCGCCTTGAATTGCTGAGAAATGTACGAATACATCATCTCCACCTTCAACCTCGATAAAACCGAAACCTTTGTCTGCCTTAAACCATTTTACTGTACCGTCACTCATAAGAAAATTCCTCCATGTACTATATAGCACGTCTATTACTTTTTGGTTCAAGATAATAATTCAAGACGATGATAATCACTAGAAAGCTATTACAAATATCTTGTTTTGCTAAAACGAACATCAATAAGTTAATCTTATTAAAACACTTAAAAGGAATATAGATAGCCTTTTTAAAATATTTATAAAAAAGGTTACGAGGCCAATGGTTTAGGCCCTTGGTGCTGGGCTCTTCTATTTTTGATTATTTAAAGCTGAAGGGTGGTGCTTATCGTTAAAAAGATGAAGTGCTATATATATAAGGGTTTATAACTTAATGGATAGGGTTTGTAAATAGTGTTGTTGTTGATTAGTTAGTGGGTTGTTGGAGATTAATTCCTCAATGAAACGCATCGGTGTCAGCTTTGTTGGGTATTACAACTAGAAATTCCAAACACCAGGCCATCTATTTCAAGATCGATTTAAAATGTAGAAACAGTGAAGTACTTAGTGACTGTCGTAAGATATATTCACCAAAATCCTGTCAAAGCAGGAATTGCCAAACGCGTTGATGAATGGAAATGGAGTAGCTGCCTTGGATACTACTTGATGGTGATTTTATTTTAAGGATGTTTTCTACGGATAAAATAACTACCAAAGAAAGATTCAAAGCATTTAATGAAAAAATAACTAATGACCAGTGTCTAGAAGATCATGCGAAAAGAAGATTAACAGATGAGGAAGCAAGAGAGATTAGGAGCATCTCCTAATTTAGTTTTCAAAGCATAGGAAGCGAGGTGCCGTTCTATTGCTTCGGTTGTATTTAGAAATAGCAGGAAGTACAAGAAGCGTCCCCATGCTGAAAAAGGGTAAAGAAGGACACAATGACAAGACTAGAGTAGGAGGGGATAAAAAAAGCAAAGTAAATATGTTAAAATGAAATAATACTAGGAAGGACGTATAGCAGAAATGGAAGAACTTTAAAATAGCTGATGATTGAAGGTCTGTAATGTAGGAACTCTTGTTTTATGTCTATATAATTATTGCTCAGCAGTTGGATCCAATAAACTAACTAATAAGGGAGTTGTTTATGTGTCTTTTTTTAGCAAAGATGTTGAAAATGAGCTTTTGGAAGCTTTAGATAGAAAAGACGAAGTGATGTTCATTGTAAATGGTAAATTAATTTCAATTGAAGCAGAAAACAAACCGCTAAAAAGTAAAAAAGCAGAGTCATTGGCTAATCAAATTGAAAAGAATCCAGAATTAAAAGCTTCATTGAATAGATATATCAAAAATCCAAATATGCAGAAATATACTAAAGACGAATTAAAAGGAATCAGACATGCGAGAAGGGAATAAGTTTAGGGTATTATTTACAGAAGAGTTTATTTTATGTTTAGATCATATTCAAGACTTCTTCGCTAACCAAAACCAGGAAGTATTGGAATGGTGGTATCAAAAGGAAGATGAAATAATCGATTATATCTCAGATTTACTTTCTATTTATCCTCTTACTGGTGTAGAACTAACTAGTGGTCCATTTAAAGGACTTCGACAATTAACTTACGGTAAAAGTAGACATAGGATGTTAAATTATGTGATTTATTATGCTGTGTATGTAGACGATTACCGTGCTGATGTTATTAACATGTTACCAACACGCTCAAAGAGAAAAAGAGTATAGTAGTTTTCATAAAAATTTTTCTTAGTTTTTCACGACTAGCTGAACGAAGTATCCCTTTAAGTATTCACCTTCATGCATAACGCCTCATAACTTAACCCTCTCATCTCGATTTAATCTCTTCCCGATTTTTTCAATGGCCAGTTGGTCTACTGGTTCAAAGAAAGAATACTGCAGATGTCGTATCAGGAACACTGAAAACGATAATGGGGTTTGTGATTCTTGGTGCCGGGGCAACGGTAATTGTTCAAGCGCTTGGGAAATTTAGCAGTATGTTTAATAAAGCTTTTGCTGTAGATGGGGTTATTCCAAACAATGAAGCAATTGTAGCCTTAGCACAGGAGGCTTTTGGAACAGAAACAGCAATGATTATGCTATTTGGTATGATCGTAAACATAATTTTAGCTAGATTCCGTCTGCTGGAAATGCGGTGATAATTGGCTTTCTATTTAGCTTTATTGCCGGATTGATTAGTATGTTCTTCCTACCTATTCTTGGCCTTAAGTTATAGTGCCAGGGTTAGTTCCTCACTTTTTCACAGGTGCAGCAGCTGGTGTGTTTGGTAATGCAACCGGAGGCCGTAAAGGTGCAATCTTTGGTGCAATGGCCAATGGTGTTCTATTTAGCTTTTTACCTGCATTACTGTTACCGGTCTTAGGGTCATTAGGCTTTGAAGGTACAACGTTTGGTGATGCAGACTTTGGTGCAGTCGGTATTGTACTTGGAAACTTGATCAACTTAATTGAATCAAACATGCTTGTATCTGCTTTGATCTTAATTATCCTGGCAGCATTATTCACCATTGGATGGAAAACCAGCGCCAATGGAGATAAGGATAACACTAAAGTAGCATAATTTGCCAAAAAACCCACTATTCTTTTGGATAGTGGGTTTTTGGCACTTTTAAAATATATAAAAGCTTAAAGGTTAAAAAAGTAAGTAAAAATAGGACTTTCGCCATTAAAAACATGGCAACAAGCATTACTAAGCAGGTAGAAAAGTTTAAAACTTGTCGACTGCATAAGTTATAATTTTTATTTTATTATTTTCTTGGAACTCCAGTACTACTTTTTCGTTCTGACATCCATACTTCTCTTGTGTACGCCATCTCCCAGAAAGCAAGCTCGTACTCTTTTGCAATAATAAATTGTTCTTTCATTTTTTCTTTTTCCTGTTCACTCGCATCTTTTGCTATGTTATTCAACAGGTCGATTTGATCCTGGGTGGATGTATGAAACCACTCACTGGCATACATACTAATCCAATTTTGGTAGATTTTTTCTGTTGGTTTTGCATCCTGATATGTTTTGCCAATATCTGCATACAGCCAGTAGCATGGAAGTAGTGCAGCAATCGTCTGCCCCAGGCTGCCTGAAAGGGCTGCCCGGTATAAGTGAGCTGTATAGGCATATGCAGTTGGTGCTGGTTTGAACTGCTTTATTTCTTCGTCTGTAATGTTCAAGATAGTTGCATGTTCTTTATGGACAGTCAGTTCTGCCTCTGCTGTAAGTTTCGCTTTTTCAGCAAGCATGGCAGTAATCTGGAAGTCTTCTGTCTGCGCTGCTGCCAGGGCATGTACTTTTCCAAAATGCTTTAAATAGTAAATATCCTGAAGAATAAAATACTTGAATGTTTCCAGTGGTAAATCTCCTTTTACCATACCTACAACAAAAGGATGGTTTAAGCTTTGTTCCCAA
Organism: Virgibacillus byunsanensis; assembly: GCF_042675965.1. Lineage (NCBI taxonomy): Bacteria > Bacillati > Bacillota > Bacilli > Caryophanales > Bacillaceae > Virgibacillus > Virgibacillus byunsanensis. The sequence goes on from NZ_JBHTKJ010000007.1 coordinate 127,445, forward strand.
CTGTTTTTGGTTACCTCTCGTAGTGTGTCTGTAAATTGCATACAAAATACCTCCTCTTTAGTTTGTTTCCGACTGATTGAGGAGGAAAGAAAAGTACTTAAAGATAAATTCATCTATTTTAAGGTTAATAAATTAATCCTATGATTCTATCGCTATCTAAAGAGATGGACAGATTGGATGAATGGTTAAGTGACTTTCCACTTCCCTCCGCTGGTATTGGCCAGATCAGGTTCTAAGGGTTTTATAGTCTCAGCCTTTAACAGGCTCCCCTAGCGGAAACGATTAATGAAATTATCTGTTCAGCATATCATATGAAAAAACAAAGTCAACTATATTTGGGAGCGCTTATTCTCATTAAACACTTGAATTTTAGCACTATCTGTGTCAAAGTTAATACTGTATTATTAGTTTAATAGTATTGAATGTAGGGGGACCAGTGTTGCTGGTTGAGATGGTATCCGTGAGATGCAGACCCTTGGAACCTGATCTGGTTTAAACCAGCGTAGGGAACATATATAATGTGAATGTGACTATATATGTGCTCTAGGCTTAGCCTGGGGCATATTTTACGTGCGCTAAGCAGTATGTTCCTCTAGCGAACCATTAAATAAAATAAGAAAGTAGGGGGATTTAATTGAAACGAATATTATTTTTCATCGTTATGTTAGTTATCGTGCTAGCTGGTTGTGTAAATGATCAAGAAACTAGTGGTGATAATTCTAATGCACAGGAGGAAGAAGAGTTAGAAAAAGTGACATTGGTATTGGATTGGACACCAAATACGAACCACACAGGGTTATATGTTGCACAGGCAGAAGAATATTTTAAACAGGAAGGCTTAAAGGTGGACATTACGTTACCTGGTGAATCCGGTGCTGATCAGGTAGTGGCATCTGGGCAAGCAGAGTTTGGGATTAGTGCACAAGAATCTATCACAGAAGCACGTATTCAGGATATACCGATTGTCTCCATTGCAGCAATCATTCAACATAATACGTCTGGGTTTGCTTCTCCTGTAGATAAAGGTATTACCTCACCAGCTGATTATGCTGGGAAAACCTACGGAGGTTGGGGTGCCCCAGTTGAAGCAGCGGTTATTGATTCTTTAATGAAACAAGAAAGCGCGGATGTTAATGATGTAAATATTATAAATATGGGAAATACTGATTTTTTTACGGCAGTCGAACGTGATGTTGACTTTGCTTGGATCTATTATGGATGGACTGGTGTGGAAGCAGAATTACGTGACGTTGAGCTTAACGTGCAATATCTAACCGATTATTCAGACGATCTCGACTATTATACGCCAGTTATCACAACGAATGAAAGCATGATCGATGAAAATCCAGATACAGTCGAAGCCTTTATGGCAGCTGTTTCTAAAGGTTATCAATATACGATTGAGAGTCCGGAAGAAGCTGCATCCATTTTAGTAGAGTCTGTACCGGATTTAGATGCTGAGTTAGTGGAAGCAAGTCAAGCATGGTTATCACCTCAATATCAGGATGATGCCGAACAATGGGGTATCCAGGATCAACAAACTTGGGAAAACTATTCGAAGTGGATGTATGAAAATGAGTTACTTGAAAAAGAACTGGATGCAGCGCAAGCATTTACGAATGAATTTTTACCAGAAAAATAATGAGGAGAAATAATATGACAAATGCACTTGTTAGTATTCAAATTATTCCCAAGACAAAGAATGGGGAAGATGTCATTCCATATGTGGATGCGGCGATTGAAGTTATTCAACAGGCTGGGATCAAGTATGAAGTACATCCACTTGAAACGACTATGGAAGGGGAGTTAACAGAGCTTTTGGCGGTTATCGAAAAAATGAATCAGAAAATGGTTGAACGAGGTAGTTCGAGTATAATTTCTCAGGTGAAGATTTACTATAACCCAGATGGCGCATCAATGGATGTATTGACAGAGAAGTACCGTTAAAAAGTATGTTTTTCTAGATAGTAGAGTGGAGCTAAGTTGAATGGAGGTGCGGGTGCGTTGGAAGTCAAAGCACCCTAATAGTATGAAAAAAATGCTAGCACAGGGATGGCGGCCGGTAACGGTCATCATCCTTTTACTTATCATATGGGAAATTAGCAGCAATTTGCTTTCAGTCCCGACATGGCTGCTACCAGCCCCATCAGAAATAGCACAAGAGGGGATAGCGAGTTGGGGGAACTTCCAACACCATTTCATTTCAACCATAAAATTATCGATTATCGGTTTTATCTGTGGTGTCAGTGGTGGGATTTTGATTGCGGTTATCCTTCATTTACTACCAAGTGTACGGCAGGCTTTTTATCCCTTGTTGATTCTATCGCAAAACGTTCCAATTATTGTGCTCGCACCATTACTTGTGATTTGGTTCGGATTTGGTGTGCTACCCAAAATACTAGTCATCACCCTCGTTTGCTTTTTCCCAATTTCAATAGCGGCATTGGATGGATTCCGACAGACAAGTACGGATTTGGTGCACTATATGCAGATGGCTGGTGCATCCAAACGGCAAATCTTTAGTAAGCTAGAGCTACCGCATGCCATGCCGGCGATTTTTTCCGGCTTGAAAATTTCAGCAACCTACAGTGTGATGGGTGCTGTAATTTCTGAATGGCTTGGTGCGAATCAAGGCATTGGGGTGTACATGACACTTGCACAATCATCATTTCGTACCGATCGTGTTTTTGTCGCTATCTTTTTTATTATGTTCTTATGCTTGCTGTTCTTTATACTAATTATTACATTGGAAAAGTTGCTTATTAAATGGCGTGCAACAGAGGAGGATAAGTGATGAGTGAACTGGTAGTCAAACAGGTAACGAAATCATTTGCTAATAAGAAGGTTTTGGATGACGTTTCATTTACAATAAAAGAGGGAGAGTTTGTCTCTTTACTTGGCCCATCCGGAAGTGGGAAAAGCACGCTTTTTCATTTGATCGGTGGTCTGTACCGTCCTGACACGGGTACTTTTTATTTAGATGGGGAAAGGATCAATGGCAAGCGGGGTGCGATAAGTTATACCCCGCAAAGTCCCTCGCTTTTTCCATGGCGCACTATCATTGACAATGTTGTATTAGGGGCAGAAATTTTTGCAAAACCTGATGTTGACCAGGCACGGGCAATGCTAAAAAAGGCAGGTTTAGCTGACTATGAAGATGCCTATCCTCATCACTTATCTGGTGGTATGCGTCAGCGGGTTGCCTTTGTAAGGTCGTTACTTAGTCCACAGTCATTTATCTGCTTGGATGAGCCATTTTCAGCATTGGATGAATTTACTCGATTAGAAATGCAAAAATGGTTGTTATCGATTTGGGAAGAAAATAGGAAATCAGTGCTATTCGTTACACATAACATTGAAGAAGCGATTTATTTATCGGATCGAATTATTATATTATCAAATAACCCAGCTACTGTGAAACGTGAAATTCAGGTTCCATTTGAGCGGCCACGACAAGAAGCCCTTCTGCTTACTGATGAGTTTCTTCAATGGAAAAGAGACATTTACCAGGAATTACGGGTGTTTTAAGAAGCATGGGGATGGTTCGAGACCAGTGAAAAAGTCTTTTTATAGAGAAGGAGGCATTCAAAACCTACCGTATGTAGGCTTCGGACATCAATTCTCATCTATATACAGATGAGAATTCGCAACGGTTTCAAAAATCATGCTTTTTTCACTGGTCTCGGATGGTTCTTGTGCTTCATTTGATTTTAATATCCTAATAAAACATTTGTTTTTATTCAAAATCTATGTAGTGTTAACTGTTTGAAAAGGAAAGGACCTTAAACCATTCTTTATTGCAAACACCAGAGCATATAGAATAGAACTGTTATACCAAGAGAAGTATTTCTCAATAGGGCTAACAGTTTTTTATTATATCGTTGTTGATTGAAATCTGCTTTTATATATAGTACCCCAACCATACATTCCAATGTTCGTTGCATTTGTTTTTCAAGACTATGCTTGGAGACGGCTATCGGAATTATTTTCCCGTTTTTAAAGATGACAAGTGAACCGTTACTTGAAGATGCGTCTTGTACGACTTGTAATATGTGATTATAGAAAATCCAATAACAATTTAAATCGTTCAGGGAATTGGTTAGGAAGGTGTAAATGTTCTTACTTTGGTTAATCGGAACCGGGACTTTTCGCTTGATTCCCAGATGGTGCATTACAGCAGTTCTTCTACCTTCAAAAGTAGACCAGTTGTCTAAACAGGATGATTTGATAATTTGGATAGGTGTTTTCCGAAGAACAATTGCTGATCTTTTTCCAATACAATCGTGTCATAATCGGGGTGCAGGTAATAGCGCTATGGTAGTTTATTTTGCGATATAGTCTGCTAGAATGGTTGTTACGTTTGCTTCTCTTTTGCTCTTGTTGTTTATCTTCTATTTCATTTATATAATCGAAAAAACGCTTAAAAAGGTGGCATTTAATCAAATATTTTTCTCGGTAAAGGATAGTGACCTTGTACAGGCGCTATCCTTTTTAAATTTATCCCTAACTTCGATAAACAACAATCAAAATGGTATTTTCCAGCTAGGGTTTTCAATTTTATGACACTTTTTTCATGGGAAATGGCATATTACGGCAAAATCCAGAAGTTTCGTATGATGACGATTTGTGGATCATAATCTATGATATTTAAAATAGATTAAAGGGGAGAAACAATGAACGAGGAAAGCAATAGGACGTTTGAAGAGATCTTTCAAACAAAATGAAATAAGAATTAACTACCATACAAGCTGAATATTAACGACCCACATCGGGAATTTTACGTGGAGGGTTTATATGCGATGTGAATAGCAATAAAAAATATCCAATCAGACAAAGAACTACTTGCAACCTATTTTAACTACACCATTCGCAATCGCCTCATTGACTGCTTCGAAAGAAAACAAGAGAAGGTCACAATCTGGAAAGGATTTGCCACGAGGAAGTATGTGAAATAGATAATGGCAAGCGTTTCGGATTATTGAAACTTCCTGTGGTTGATCCATCAGGTATCACCGTGTGATTTGAGTGAGAGTGAAGTCAAACCTAACCGGAAACAAATGAAAATGGATACAATTTTATATCATCGAAATAGGCCACTAAAAGACATTGCCCAGCAGGAAGGCGTAACAATTAATGCAGTGAAAAGCTGGGGAAGACAGGTCAATTTGAAATTGAAGGATGAGGCAGAATATCTGGCAATGCCTAACAAATAAATCAAAGAACTCTCTCTCCTAGCATGGAGAATGATTTATAGGTAAATGCACATATAGGAAAGGATTAGAAATAGTGAATTACATAAAAGAGATCAACTTCTTTTACGATCAAATTAAACGAAACCAACTATCAGCATCAGCTGTTACGTAATGGCACGCACAAATGCATATTTACAACAAAGCAATGTGGACGGATTCATTTACCGTAGAAGCACCAGTCTTACGGTTGAAGTCAGGATTAAAAGAAAGTTCATTTAAACGAGCAAGAACAGAGCTAAACGAAAAAGGCTAGTATATCGAATGATTGGGGCTGGGTTGTGGATCAGGAAGCGGGCCAAGGAACGGATCACTACAGGGACGGGCATGCGAACCACGGTATGGACCACCATACGGACCAAGACACGGACCGATTAATTAAACTAAATAAAGACGAAAGGAAACGAAATCAAACAAGACAAAATAATAATATAACTACAACAGATGCGTTCGTATTTTACCAAGAAAATTTTGAGGTATCAGTCCACAGTGTTGCATAGGGTTGACGATATGGTTGAGTAGAGGCCATGAGACTAGCATTAGAACAGGGCAAAGCGAATTGGGTTATGTGAAGGAAGTATGGGTGAATAAAGGGATTATTAGTGTCGAAGCAGTGGAAGCGGGTAGAAGTGTAAAGAGTTAATTCTGAAGAAACTTAGGAGACTTGGGATAGAAATGTAAAAAATCTGTTCTTAAATTAATCAAAATTAAATATAATGTTATTAAACAAGGCAGATCATTTAAAATTACCAAAAGAGTATTGACAATATTCTGAATTATTGTTATATTACAAATATAAAATAACTGTTTAATCTATTAGACTTCTCTGTGAAGGGGAGCTAATCATAGATAAAAGCCAGTTATATGGATAGAGGATGTGTTTTTTTGCGTATCCTCTGTTAATATAATTGGCTTTTTTAATACAAAATCTAATTATAATCTAATTATCTATTAGGAATATATTTACAATAATTTATATTAATAATTACTTAATAATATTAATAGAAATTGATCTCAAACTAATATTTCCGAACTTCTAAAGCTCTTATTTGGTATCTCCAAATGCGGAATTTTATACATTTTAATATACGTAATATGACAATGTTGTTAACTTTACCAAAATTTAAGTTCATAACTTTATTAGTTTAATAAAGGTCAATTTTTAAGGTTTTATGAGGGAGGTAGTATAGTGCTGAACAACTTAAATAATGGGTCAAAAATATGTGTTATAGGAGCTGGAAATGGAGGATTAGCAGCAGCAGCAGATTTAACTATAAGAGGAAATAAAGTTACACTTTTTGAATTACCTGAGTTTGAGCATACGCTTACAGATATAAAAAAAATTGGTGGACTATATTTAGAAACAATGGAAAGTTCAAATTTATTAGGTGGTTATGCAAACCTCTATAAAATCACAAATAAAATAGAAGATGCATTGGAAGAATCAGAAATTGTATTAATTATTGTACCAGCATTTGCGCATAGAAGAATTGCTGAGGTATGTGCAAAACATCTTAAAAGAGAACATATAGTGGTTTTAGCACCAAGTAATATGGGTGGAAGTATAGAATTTTATAACTCTATAATAGAGAACGGAGGTGAAAAAGATGTTATCATTTCTGAATTTGAATGTATGATGTATGCATGTCGAAAAATAAAATCAGATACTGTATATATTAGGGGTTATAAATATAATCTCGGTTTTTCTACATTCCCTTCATCACAAACAGACAAAGTCTTTAACAAAGTTAAAAATATATACCCAGAAATTATAAAAAGAAATAACGTTTTAGAAACAGGTATGTCTAACTGTAATCCAATTCTACATGTTCCCATTCTCTTATTTAATTTAAGTTTAATTGATAATAAAATTAATACACTCATGTATCATGAAGCATTCACTAACTCCATAGGCAATATTATAACTAGATTAGATGAAGAACGTTGTTCACTGAACAATACCACTAAAGATATCAACTTAGTTTCACTGAAAAATGTGATTAAATGTTGGTACTCTCATCAGGGTGCTAGAGGTACATCTTTTGTTGAAATAGTTGGAAAGAATCCTATTTATTATGCAAGTAAATTGCCCAGTAGTTTAAACCATAGGTACATTACAGAAGATGTACCTTTTGGATTGATTCCAATGCTATCATTTTTAAAAAAATTTGAGGGAAAATCTAGAAATATTCAATCTCTTGTGGATCTAGTATGTGTAACTACCGGTAATGATTATTACCAAAATGCTCGAACAATAGGTACTCTTAAATTAGAAGGAATGAGCAAGAAAGAGATAATAAGTTATGTTAAAAATCGTGCTTAATTATTAATTAGATAGATGTTGTATAGTGTTAACAATAAATTAAAATTTTAGGAGGTCATGGATTTGAAAAAACAAGGACTTTTTTGGATTTCTATGTTGGCCACTTTTTTTCTATTAGTGGGCTGTCAGTCTGATGAGGCTGGATCTGATGAAATTGGTGATGTAAAGATGGTTACAGGTGATCAAGCAGGGTCATGGATTACTATTGGTGCAGGAATTGCAGATGGAGCTAATGACTATTTTGAAGGTTTTCCAATTACAGCAACTCCGGGACCTGGATCTGTCGGAAATCCTGCAACTGTTTCAACTGGTGAAGCTGATATTGGAATGTCCTATCCACCATTTCTCTTAGAAGCCAAAGCTGGTAATGAACCATTTGAAGAGAAAATGACTAATCTTAGAGCTGTTGCGGCCTTGACTCAAACTGTTGTACATTTATATCAAAATGCAGACATGGATGCAAAATCTGTAGAAGGACTTATTTCTGATAAAACACAAATGACCCTAGGCGTTCCGCCAGCAGGGCAGGGAAGTAATTATATATCTCAAATTGTCTTTTCATCCTTAGGTATTGAAGATGCTGAAAAGGAATTGGAACAGTGGGGCGCAAGTATCTATTATGGAAGTGGAACTGACTTGGTAGGTGGGTGGAAAGACCGACATGTGGATGCAGTGATGAGTACATATAACATACCTGCTTCTGCAGTAGAAGAGTCATTAACTGCAAGAGAAGGAAAGATTATGGATATGGGGTCAAGCTTAGTAGATATATTGGTTGAAGAAAGGGGATTTACGGAATTTACTATTCCATCTGGGACTTATACAGGTCAAGATAATGAAGTTCATACTGTAAGTTTACCTATTGTTTTGTTTGCAAGAGAAGATACACCCGACGAAGTTATTTATAATTTAACGAAATCTATTTATGAAAATAAGGAGTCTTTGGAAGGGGTTCATAACTCATTCAGTAATTTTAATCCTGAAAATATGGCTACAGGTTTAGGAATTCAAGTTCACTCTGGTGCAGAGGAATTTTATACTGAAATGGGATTAATGGATTAATGGGTTAAGAGGATTGATTGAGTTAGGGGAAAGTATATCTATTACTTTCCCCTAAAAAATATAAAGTTTAGGAGGTAAATAGATGGCAAAAGGCACTGAAAATGGGAAAATGAGGAAATTACACGGTTTTACAAGAATTTATGCGTTCATCATAGGTGTTAGCCTCACTCTTATAACATTTTACACAGCTTTTGAAGGCGTCTTCCTCCCAATGATTCAAAGATCAATCCATTTAAACCTAATACTTGCTCTTGTATTCTTATGGTTTCCTGCTAGACAAAACAAATCACCTAGAGACAGACCATCAGTCTTAGATTATACATTATCAATATTATCAATCCTTAGTCTATTCTGGACTTTATTTAATCATCCACGTTTTTTAACACGAATTTTATTTTACTCAGACTTAAGTTTACTTGATATGATGTCTGGAATAATAATTATTGTTCTGACTATAGAAGCAGGAAGACGAACTATGGGATGGGTATTAACTAGCCTTTCATTAATTTTTATTTGTTACGGATTATTTGGTCAATATATGCCTTCAATACTTTCTCACTCTGGATTAGGTATTCAGGATCTTGTTGAAATCATGTACTATTCTGGAGATGGTTTATTTGGCTCTTTAATGGGTTTATCTGCAACTATTTTATTCTCATTTATTGCATTTGGTACATTCTTGCAGGGAACAAATACTGACCGATACTATATGGATATTAGTTTGGCAATAGCAGGGAATAAAGCTGGTGGTCCCGCAAAAGTATCAGTGCTTAGTAGTGCTGCAATGGGGAGTATTTCGGGTAGTACTATGGCAAATGTAGTTACTACTGGTACATTAACAATACCATTAATGAAAAAAACTGGTTATAAGCCTCATGAAGCAGGTGCAATAGAAACAGTAGCATCAGCTGCAGGACAAATAACACCTCCAATTATGGGAACAGGAGCTTTTTTGATGGCAGAAGTAATAGGTGTAAAATATCTAGACATTATGATGGTATCTATTATTCCAGCATTGATTTTTTTTACGACAATTTGGTTTTTTATAGATGCTAAGGCTAGAAAGAAGGGGATTTCTGGTTTAGATAAGAATGAAACGCCTGATCTGAAAAAAAGTATAATAAGAAGTTGGCATTTATTCTTACCTATAGTTATTCTAGTGATTATGCTTTTAAATAATTTCACACCATTTATTGCTGGTAGTGTAACGACAATATTAATATTTATAATGGCTATGCTACGAAAAGAAACAAGAATGGGGATTAAAAAATTATTTCTAATTATAGAGAAATGTTCTATAAATATGATGATGATTACAGGAATTATTGCGTGTGCTGCAATAATCGTAGCGGTTATAAACCAAACCGGTATGATGATGAAGTCAACTTCTATTATATTAAGTCTGTCCGGTGGCAGCTTAATTATAACCATATTACTATTAGCACTCCTGTCATACATTTTGGGGATGGGACTACCGGTTGTAACAGCTTATTTAATATTAGCAGCTCTAGGAGCACCAGCTTTAATTGAATTAGGAATTCCGGCATTAGCAGCTCATTTAACTATTTTCTGGTTTTCACAATTATCTACTATAACACCACCAGTTTGTATGACAGCCTTTGCAGCAGCAGCTATTGCAAAAGCAAATCCGATGAGAACAGGATTTAATGCATTAAAAATCGGAACACCATTTTACCTAGTACCAATATTATTTTTGTTCACAGATATATTAACTGGTAATTGGTTGACAGGTATAATTGTAGGAATTTCTGCAATGTCTGCATTATATATGTTTAGTGGCAGCACTGAAGGTTATTTATTTGGCCAAGCAAATAAATATGTTAGATCACTAGGAATGCTTGGATTTTTATGTATATTTTCGTCAACATTCAATTTATTTAGTTTAATAGAGTCTTTAATTATATTAAGTATTGGTATACTTATTTCCCTAGCAATTTGGGTTTATCAAGCAAAAAATAACAGTAGAACATCTAATCATAAAATTGAACATATAGGTTAAGTATAATCGTTAATAAGAGGATGTAATAGTTACATCAAGTACGTTGTTTAATAAAAAGTAGAATTGATTTTAGATAGAGTGATAAGAATCTAGATAATATTAGAGGGGAGACGATGAATTATGAAAATTATTGATGCGTTTGTTACTGCAGAGTCGATTGTGAAGAAACATTTGGCTATAAAGCCTAACGAAGAAGTTGTTCTAGTAGCTGACTCTGAAACTGATATGGAGATTGTTTATACCTTAGCTGGGGTTATTAAATCAGTAGGAGCAGATTATACAATAGCTATTATGCCTAATAGAGACCATTCTAATTCTGCAATGATGACTAAATTTATAGATAAAGGTCTAGAAGCAGCTGACGTTCTTATTGGGGTTACAAAAGCCTCGGGTGCTCCATGTTATTCAGCAGTAGCACAGCAAATGTTTTATGATGGTAAAATTCGAACAATGTCGATGGTTTTTAGGAACTTGAATCACTTTACAAAAGGTGGAGCTACTGCTGACTATGACGAAATAGTCAAAAATGCTGATAGGCTTGCTGATATATGGAGGAATGGAAAGGAGATTCATGTTACGAGTAAAAAAGGTACTGATTTAAGGGCTCCAATTGTAAAAGAAAGAGTCAGGATTGAAAATGGATTTGCAACCAAAGTAGGTGATGAATGTGCCTTTTCAGATGGTGAAGTTTTTATGTATCCTGTTGCTGGAGTCGACGGAATAGCTGTTATTGATGGACCAATTTATCGATTTGGTTTGCCAGAAGATATAATGAAAATAAAAGTAAATGAAGGAAAAGCAATATCTATAGAGGGAAATGGAGATGCTGTTAACCAACTAAAAGAGATTGTTTTTTCCGTAGAAAATGCAGAAAATTTTGCTGAACTTGCTATAGGATTAAACCCATGCTCTTTAATAAATGGAGATTTTGAAGAAGAGAAGAAAGCACTTGGAAATGTTCATTTTGCGTTAGGGAAAACACCTGTAGTATATAGTGCTATTCACATGGATTTAATCATGAGAGAAGGAACAGTGGAAATTGATAATAAATTAGTTCTGAAAGATGGAAAATTAATGATTTAATTATTCGTTATACAAGTTATGAGTAAAGCTTTGGTGACACAGGTTACAGTACTGAAATAGTGTTTATTTAGATGATAAGCATTTCGGGTTTTTCAAAGGATATGGAAAGTAATAAAACACATTTATAAATTGCAATGTAATAATAGGAGATGATTTAATGTCTGACTTAGAATTTTCTGTTGAAGGGTCTGTTGGAATTATCAAGTTAAAGAAGCATGGGGACGGTTCATAAAGGGGACAATCGGAAGTTTAGCGCGGAAGAAGGCACAATTAGCGGATATAATCTGCTAATTGTGCCTTCTTTAAATTATATGTATCTAATAACGCAAAATTTTTGATTGCCCTAGAAGAATAAAGTCACGGGAGTAGTGCGTCCCCCTTGGGGTTTCAATATTTTACTTTCCCTTTAAATTTCTTTTTTCTCTTTGTATCGTCTATAATAAAGCATTTCAACATCACTGAAAATAGTATTTTGGTTATACCTCCCAGCTCCCCACTGAAGAGGCTTTTAAAAAGAGATATGAAATTTCTTTTATATTAAGAGGAATCTTCTGATTTACATACAGTAAGATGTGTTTTTTTACAACCGGGACATAAGGTTACATCTTTTCCTAGTAGTATAGACAAAATTCCTATGTTGGTGAGACCTTCAAATTGTGGTTTATAGACAGGACTTCTCCTTAGCCTTCGGCAAATGACAAGTTTTGTTTTTCTATTACGATTAGCCAGTAATCCATAATGCCTAATCTTTATAAACCCTCTTGGGAGAACATGCATTAAAAACCGGCGAATAAATTCAATGGTCTTCAAGGTCACTTGCTTCTTTTTATTACTATCTTTATAATCCTTTACACCAATAGTAACGGTATCATTATCCACAGAAATAATTCTCTGATTCGAGATGGCAATACGATGGGTGTAACGACCAATGTATTTCATTACCGGTAAAGGACCTCCAAAAGTAGGTTTCGTGTAACTATACCAATCTAGTTTGTAACATTCATCTATTAATTTCTGAAATTGTTTTGGTTCTTTGTATTCCTCTAAGTCTTTATAAAATTCAAGTTGGTTTTCCTGATAATATTGCCTTAAATAATATAGGTATTTACCACAAAACTTCTTGGATAGAACTTTTATGGGGATAAAAAATTTTTGACTAGTGCTCTTCCATTGATTCTGTTTCGTAAGTCCTCCAGCTAATACGACCGTATGAATATGAGGATGATAATGTAAATTTTGTCGCCACGTATGTAAGACGAAAAAAAAGCCAATCCGCGCTCCTAAATACTTTTTATCTGCGGAAAGCTCCATTAAAGTTTCTACCACTGCTTTGTAGATTAAATCGTACAGTATTTTTTGGTTATGATAAATGACTCCAAGTAGTTGCTTCGGCATCGTAAATACCACATGGAAATAAGGGGCATTTAAAATATCTATTTTTCGTTGATCTACCCATATTTCTTTATTCACACCTTGGCAAGTAGGACAGTGCCGATTACGACAGGAATGATGTCTTATGACAGTGTGGTCTTCTGTCAAGAAAATGACACTCCACTTTAGCAAACCATTCATTCAAAACAACTACCGCGCTGCGCTTGCTGGGGCCGTAGAAGAGATAAATCCAAAACTGTTATTTATCTCTTCTACGGCCAAATGGTTAATTATTAGCTATTTTACAGTGTATTGGCCCGAAAGCTTCTTTCAACTTTATTTGGTGAGGAATTTCCCAACGAAGAATGCTTTCTCCTTTCATTGTAGCGAGAACTTATATAGTAATTTACCGCTTTAAGCCTTTGAAAGGATTGTTATTACGGAATAATTCTTTCATATAATCAAACTTCTTCCCTGTTGACGGGAACATTCCCTTTCTCATAATATTCAAGTTTATCAATTAGTAAATATTTCCTATTAACTTCTTCTATGAACCATGGCTCAGACCCTCTACTACGCAAAATCTATACCAATAAATTATAAGTTGTAGTAGTTAACGATAGGGTCTTAGTTTCTATAAAAAAATTTTTTGTAAAATGCATTTGAATTTTCTTAATATTTCTGTTACATTATATTTAGCATGTTGAATGATTCATCTCAATTCAGTTTGGAAATAACAGAAAAAAGTTGGAATTCTTATGCGAAAACTGAACACACTTTTAGTTACGGGTTATTCGCGTGCACCTCAAGGAACGTCGATGTATGAGGTTCATAAGCATGCAGGGATTGTTCTTGAAATTAATTTTGTAACGCATACAATTGAACGTGTAGACTTTACCTTTGTAGCGGATCTGACAAAAGACTTTTTTAAAAGGTTACTTGAAGGATACTGCTTGGAAAAAGGTTTGGATCCGTTAATTGAGCGTATTCAAAATCACTATTTTGCTCCTTCTCAACAAGCGGTTATTGTTGCTTTACAGGCGGCAGTTCAACGCTATTGGGATTGTGTGAAAGAGCAAAACGTATAATTTAGTTTGGTTTAAGTGTTGTAGAGAAATGACCTTTCTCTATTTACTCATTAGAGCCTAGCTAATTAACTACCTTCGCCTATAATGGGCATGTGTGGTTATTTTAGCTAGGTTCTTATTTGTTTCTGGGAGGCTAGATAAATGGAAAAAATCATGACATCTGAACAAGCAATCGCTAAGATCAAATCTGGGGATACTCTAATGGTTGGTGGTTTTGGTTTAGTTGGATGTCCGCTACATTTGGTTAAATCAGTCGAAGATACGGACCTTAACGAGTTGACGGTAATTAGTAATAATTTAGGTGAACCAGGAAATGGATTAGGTAAATGGGTAAATCAGAAACGGATCAAAAAAGGTGTTGGATCTTTTTTTACCTCTAACCCTGATGTTGTTAAAGCTTACCAAGAAGAAGAGCTGGAGATCGAATTAGTCCCTCAAGGTACACTAGCTGAATCAATGCGAGCAGGAGGGGCTGGAATAGGTGGCTTTTACGTTAGGACATCGGTAGGGACTAAATTGGCCGACAATCTTGAAGTGAAGGAAATTAAGGGTATACCGCATGTGTTTCGAGAGTCTTTTACAGCGGATGTTGCGTTAATAAAAGCGTATAAAGCAGATCGACTAGGGAATCTTGTGTATACTAAATCAGCTCGTAACTTCAATCCTGCCATGGCAACAGCTTCAACATATGTAATTGCGGAAGTCGACGAAATTGTTGAAGTTGGTGAGTTATCAGCAGAAGAAATTATAACACCACATTTATTTGTTGATGCGATTGTTTGGCCAGGGGGTGAAAGTAGATGAACATGAAAGAACGTATCGCTGCTCGAGTAGCGAAAGAATTTTTAGAAGGGGATATTATCAACTTAGGTATTGGGATCCCAACATTCATCCCAAATTATCTCCCAGAAGGTATTCAGGTATTCCTGCATTCTGAAAACGGGATTTTAGGAGTTGGCCATACACCAGAAGGGGATAAGGTTGATCCAAACATTGTCAATGCAGGCAAGAAATCTGTAACCGTAAATGAAGGCGCTTCCTTTTTTGATAGTGTAAATTCATTTGCGATGATACGAGGTGGACATATTGATGTTGCGGTTTTAGGTGCTTTAGAGGTTAATGCAAAAGGTCAAATTGCCAACTGGGCAGTTCCTGGAAAACCTGTTTTGGGTGTCGGAGGAGCTATGGATTTAATCGAAGGCTCACAAAAAGTGTTTGTGACAACTACACATATGACAAAAAATGGGAAACCTAAGATTGTTAACGAAAATAAATATCCGCTGACATCTCATCGAAGCATCGATATGATTGTGACGGATAAGGCAGTTTTTCATGTGCGAGATGAAACATTGTTCCTTACTGAAATTGCGCCCGAAAGCAGCTTAGAAGAAGTAAGGTTACTAACAGATGCCTCATTCCAAGTGAGTGAAAATATAAAAACGTTCTAATGAAAGGAGAGATGATATGGTAGTGGTTGTAAATGCTTATCGTACAGCGATTGGCAAATATGGCGGTTCGTTATCTGATCATACACCTGAAGCTTTGATGACGACATTAATGAAGAATAATTTAGCAAATGCAGGATTAACTTCTGATCTAGTTGATCAAGTGATCACTGGTCAAACGAAACAGAGTGCTCATGCTGCTAATATCGCCCGTATTGCAAGTTTGGCTGCAGGTATCCCGGAAACAACAACTGCATACACCGTACATATGCAATGTGGATCTGGCCTACAGGCTGTCTATGATGCGTGGATGTCTATTAAAACTGGGCAGGCAGACGTTGTGTTAGCTGGGGGGGTAGAAAATATGTCACGGGCACCATTTTATACAGCTGATAACCGTTTCAAACCGAAAACGGGAAACCAGACCATGTACGATAGCAATACAGAAAGTCAAAACAAATCTCAGCCAGAAGCTATTTATGGCAGTTTTAACATGGGTCAGACAGCTGAAAATTTGGCAAGGAAATACAACATTTCTTTTGAGGAACAAAATGAATTTGCTTACAACAGCCAAATGAAAGCAAAAAAAGCGATAGAATCTGATCGATTTTCAGATGAAATTATTCCTATTGAAGTAGCTGACGGTAAACGACGAACGCGGCTGTTCGCAAAAGACGAGCACCCAAGAAAGGTGACGCTAGAAAAATTAAATGATCTACCAGCTATTTTTAAAGAAGATGGAACAGTCACAGCAGGTAATTCATCCGGAAGAAATGATGGAGCTGCAAGTTTGTTGTTGATGAATGAAGAAAAGGCAAAATCGTTAGGACTTAAACCAATGGCTAAAATTAAATCATTAGCTGCAGTAGGCGTAAATCCTGCGGAAATGGGAGTTGGTCCTGTCCCGGCAACTAAAAAAGCTCTTAAGCGATCTTATTTAACCCTAGATGATATAAATCTCATTGAATTGAATGAAGCCTTTGCTTCTCAGTCATTAGCTGTCATGAAGGAGTGGGGTGAAGACCATCATCATAAGGTGAATGTCAACGGAGGAGCTATTGCTTTAGGTCACCCATTAGGTTCATCGGGTGCAAGAATATTAGTGACGCTTATCCATGAAATGCACAAACAAGAGTCTAAATATGGTTTAGCTACGTTATGTGTCGCGGGTGGACAGGGTATTTCTACAGTTGTTGAGAATTATGAATAGAAAATGGAATGACAACGTGGGCCAAGATCATGTGTTTCATCGAAATTTTAACCAATCATACCCACATATTGCAAAGGGAGAGGGGATCTATCTTTACGATACGCAGGGGAAACGTTACTTGGACGGAAGTTCAGGGGCTGTCGCAGTTAATATTGGCCATGGTGTTAAAGAAGTTGTAGAAGCCATGACTGAGCAAGCATCACAGATTGCCTATATCCATACATTACGCTTTGAAACGAAAGTCCAACAAGAATTAGCTTCTTTGATTGCTTCATTAGCTCCTAAAGAACTGGATACTGTATACTTCACATCTGGAGGAGCAGAGGCAAATGAAAGTGCTTTAAAGCTGTCAAGACAATATCATCTGGGGAATGATCATCAAGGAAAGTTTAAAGTCATCAGCCATAGCATAAGTTATCACGGTAACACCATGCGGACATTATCTATAGGAGGTGATCAGAAAAGAAAAAAATTATATGATAAAGAACTTCATGGTGGCGTGATTCAGATAGATCCCCCCTATGATAAAAGAAATGATTTTCAAGGACTTCATGAAGATGAATATGTCAGTTGCTGTTTGGATCAAATCGAAAAACAAATCATCAAAGAAGACCCTGAAACAATTAGTTGTTTTTTCATTGAACCCATTGTCGGTAGTCAAATAGCCGCATTTGTTATGCCTGATGGATATTTAGAAGGCATTCGTAAGCTTTGTGATCGGTATGACATGTTATTGATTGCAGATGAAGTGATGACAGGATTCGGCCGAACTGGAAAAGTATTTGCTGTTAACCATTGGGATATCACACCAGATATTATTACCTTTGCGAAAGGGGTATCTAGCGCATACGCTCCATTAGGTGGCATGATTGTTAAAAATCATATTATTCAAACTCTTAAAGGTAGTTGGGATGGGAAGTTTGCCCACGGTTATACCTTTAGTGGGCATCCAGTCGCATTAGCAGCAGGTAAAGCAAACATTGATTACTTATTAGACAATGACCTAATAAACCATGTGCAAGAGAAGGGCCGATACTTATACAGTAAATTAACTGAATTAATTGGTAATTTCTCATGTGTTGGAAGTTTAAGAGGCGAAGGGCTATTATTGGGTTTTGAATTATATAAAGACAAACAATCATTGGAACCCTTTAAACCCTCACAACAAGTGGCAGAAACTTTAAATCAAATATGTATTGAAAATGGAGTTCTATTTTATCCTGGTCAAGGTAGCATTGACCAACATCCATTTGATCATATGCTCGTAGCTCCTCCATTTGTTATTACTGAGGATGAAATTGACCTTATGATTGACTTGCTAGAGAAAAGTTTACGTACATTTAGAAACCATTTTTGTTAAGGTGGTTTTGTTGTTGGAGCGTATGTTACACGCCCTTCGTATAATGTATCTTATAAAAAAGTAGATATAAAAGGAGAGGTTAAGATGATGAAAAGAATTACATTATTTACATTTATGATAATAGTTGCTGTTTTATTTTTAACAGCATGTGGTTCTGATGTTGGAAGTGAAACAGGTGATAATGGAAGTGAAACAGATGTAGATATGGACAATTATCCAGATGGAACGGTTCGTTTAGTTGTACCTTACTCAGCTGGTGGAGGTACAGATACAGTAGGCCGTGCGATTGCGGAGTACATTGATGTAGACAATGAGTCAATGATTATTGCAAATATTGAAGGTAGTGGTGGTTCTATTGGGACCAAGGAGGTTGTCGATGAAAGTCCAGATGGTCAAACACTTTTAATTCACTCAGTAACAGCTGCTGTATCTGGTTATCATACAGGATTGTATGACGAAAGAGTATGGAAACAGTTAAAGCCTGTAGCAGCATTGGTTTCACAAAGTGGGGGTATTGTTGTGAGTGCTGACTCTGAATTTGAAACAGCAGAAGATTTAATTGAATTCGCAGAAAATAACCCAAATGAATTATCCGTCGGTGTACCAGGAATCGGAGGCGGTGGTCACATCATAAGTGCCATTTTTGCTGATTCAGCTGGTATAGATGTTAACTTCGTACCATTTGATGGTTCAGCTGATTCTCGTGCAGCTTTAGCAGGTGGTCATATTGATGTTATGTCAGGTTTCGTTTCAGAGTTCTACGACTTTATCCAAGATGGTGAATTTAGAATGCTAGCTTCCACAGGTAGTGAACGTGCTGAACAATTACCAGATGTACCGACATTTAGTGAGTTAGGTATTGATTTTGTCTTAAATCACAGAAATGGCATCTATGCTCCAGCTGACACACCTGATGAAGTGATTGACTACTTAAATAAACGATTACAAGAGGTCTCAGAAAATCAAGAATTTATTGATTTAATGAATAGTCTTGTGACAGAAGTGGACTATTTAAATGCTGAAGAGTTTGAAGCTGAAATGGAAAGTTTAGATTCAATAATTGAACCAGTTGGTCACTTAATCAGTGGTGAATAACTTGGACTAGACTGAAAGGTGGAGGATTTATGGTCATTAACTCTGAAAGGGCTTTAGCGATTGGGTTCTTTTGTTTTAGTCTATTTATGTTCGTAGCGAGTCTCAATATTACTTCCAGTATAACTACTGGCGCTGCAGGACCTTCATTCTTTCCAAGATTATGGTCAATCATTTTAGGAATATTAAGTATCTTATACTTTTTTGAAGCAGGTAAGAGAATTGATCCTGACTCTCACAAGGGTCTTAAACAGACCCTTCGTGAGAACAAAAAAGTATTTATTATGCTAGCAGCGGTTTTAGTTTATATTTTTTTATTAGACTATTTAGGTTATATAATATCGACTTTTTCTTTACTTACATTTGCTATTTACATTTTAGATATAAAAAAAGAAATTTCTAAACTTAAAATTTACATGATATCGCTCGTTGTTACACTTGGAACATACTTTGTATTTACTAACATACTTAATGTCTTTTTACCATCAGGAATTTTTTATTAGTAAGAGAGGAGGGATATTATGGATTTCATTATTATAGGTGTCCAAGAAGTTATTAATATTCAAACACTCTTACTAATTCTTGGTAGTGTGTTGATGGGGATATTATTTGGTGCAATACCAGGACTTACGGCTTCCCTCGGTATCGCTTTATTACTACCCTTTACATTTGCTTTAGGTCCAGTTAATGGATTATCTGCTCTTATTGGTGTTTATGTAGGAGCGACATCTGGTGGACTAATTTCTGCAACGTTAATTGGGATTCCGGGAACGGGTGCATCGATTGTTACGACCTTTGATGGGTATCCACTCGCACAAAAAGGAGGAGCTAATAAAGCGTTATCCATCGGTGTCTTTGCTTCATTAATCGGTGGAATAATCAGTATGATTCTCTTAACATCGATTTCACCATTATTAGCACAAGTAGCTTTACAATTTGGGCCATGGGAATACTTTGCGTTAGGAATTTTTGGTCTATCCATTGTTGTTAGTGTATCGAGTGACCATATGTTAAAAGGGTTGATTGCAGGTTGTCTAGGAGTAATGATTACATTAGTGGGTCTAGACCCCGTCTTGTCAGTCCCACGTTTTACATTTGATGTGTCTCAATTAATGTCTGGTTTTAGTTTATTACCAACATTATTAGGGTTCTTTGCTGTTTCATTATTTTTCAATGAGTTAAATGTTTTGAATGATAACCAAAAGCCAATTCAATTATCGCAGTCGTATTCAATTTTTCCACGTTTACAGGAAATTAAAAGTAATATTCGAAACCTCATTCGTTCATCTTTTATTGGTACGATGATTGGTATTTTACCAGGTGCTGGTGGAAGTATCGCCTCCTTTTTAGCCTATGATCGAGCTAAAAAAGCATCTAAAACTCCTGAAAAGTTTGGAACAGGCCACACAGAAGGTATATTTGCATCTGAATCATCCAATAACTCCATTACAGGGGGTTCATTGATACCATTAATAACACTAGGGATACCAGGCGATATGGTAACAGCTGTAATTTTAGGTGGATTACTTATCCATGGACTACAGCCAGGGCCTTTGTTATTTGATAACAATCCTGATGTTGTTGGTTCAATTTTTATTAGTTTATTACTTGCAACTATTGCAATGTTTATTATTCAAAGTAGTTTAATGCGTTATTTCGCTAGGGTCATTCAAGTACCTAAGCATATTTTATTACCAGTTATTATAATCATGTCTATGGTTGGAACATATTCTGCAAATAACCGAATCTTTGATCTATGGGTCCTTGTTATTTTTGGTTTCATTGGATATATTCTTTTACGAAATAAATTCAATTTAGCACCATTAATTTTAGGTTATATTCTAGGTCCAATTATTGAATCAAACTGGCGCCGGGGATTAATGGCATCTAATGGTGACTTTACACTCTTTTTCACCAGGCCCCTTTCATTATTATTATTGATTGCTACCGTTTTAGCAATAGTCTTACCACTTATTACATCAAGGCGAGAGAAAAAGAAAAAACTCGCTTCTGGAGGTAGTTAATTCTATGAAGAAGTATAGAATTGGTGTTGCTTTTTTCTATCATGAGTCTCACACGTTTAGTCCAAGTAAAACGACTATAAGTGATTTTGAAAAAGAAGCATATCTAAAAGGAAACGATATTCTTGAACATTACCAGGGAACAAAAACAGAAGTTGGAGGATTCATAGATGTTTTAAACCAACATGACCAAGTCGAAATTATTCCGCTTGTTTGTGCGGCTGCTATTCCTTCAGGGACCGTAACAGATGAAGCGTATCAAGATATTCGACATCAATTAATTGGAACAATTGAGCAAAGTGGTGAATTGGATGCCATTTTAATTGCCCTTCATGGCGCGATGGTTGTTGAAAGTATATCCGATCCTGAAACAGCCATGTTAAAGGAAATTCGTCAAGCTGTCCGCAATGATTTGCCAATTGCAACGACATTAGACCTCCATGGAAATATTGGGGCTGAAATGGTGAAGTTAACCCCCCTTCACTTTGGGTTTAAAACATATCCACATGTAGATATGTATGAACAAGGCTATAAAGCGGCCGAAACAATTATGGAACTTTTAATCAATCAAACCACTTATTACGCTTCCCTTGCTAAGTTGCCTGTTTTATTACCGAGTATAAACATGAGAACGGCGGAAGGCCCGATGCGTGAGTTAACCGAAAAGGCTAAAAGTATTGAGGAATCAGATATTAATATTTCAGCTGTAACGATTTTTGGAGGATTCCCTTATTCAGATATCCCTGAAGCTGGAACAAGTGCTTTAATCGTCGGAACCAATCAAAGAGTTGTAGATCGCGTCGCAGAAGAATTTACTCAGTATATTTGGGAATACAAAGAAAAGTTTATATATCACTTACCTACTATTGATGAGGCTGTTCAAGAAGCTATATCATTTCGTGGCAAGAAACCAATTGTATTAGCGGATATATCTGATAACCCTTTAAGTGGAGGCACTGGTGATACAACAGGGTTACTAAGTAAAATGGTTGACGCTAATATCGACAATTCATTATTTGGAGCACTCTACGATGAAGAATCTTTACAGATATGCCAGGAAAATGGAGCTGGATCAACGGTCCAATTATCCTTAGGCGGCAAGTGGTCTTCAGAGTTTGGTGAACCAATAGGAGTAAAAGCTGAAGTCATTCATGTGACAACGGGAAAATTTCGGAATAAAGGTCCAATGAATACGGGTGTTCTAGTAAACACAAATGGAGCCACACACATTCGAGTGGGCAATATGGATATCCTTATTACTGGTAGAGCACTTTCAGCAAACGATCCTGAATTATTTAGACATATTGGAATTGAGCCGACAGAAAAGAATGTCATAGCAATGAAAGTGAAAAACCATTTTCGTTCATCTTTTGAAGACCTAATGGAAAGAGTTCTTTATGTGGATGCTCCTGGTCTGGCTTCAAATGATTTGACAGTCTTCGATTTTAGGCATATTCCAAGGCCGATTTGGCCACTTGATAATATAGATTATGATTTTGAATTAACACGATCAAAATAATATATGTTTGACTATTAGTTTATACAAGGAGGGCTTTCTATGTCAGTCGATTATGCTCATTATAAATGGCCTGAGATTCCAAAGGTTATAGAGAATAAGGGAGTCGCAATTTTGCCATTAGGTGCAACTGAAGAACACGGACCACATTTACCATTAGATGTTGATACAGAAATTACGGTTAATATTTGTCGGGAAGCGGCTAAAATTACGAATAAAGATGTCGTTTTGCCGCCTATTCCATTTGGGTTTGAAACACATCACATGGGTATCCCAGGTACGATTGATATTCCATCAGATATACTGATCGATTTTGGGAAAGCTGTTACGAACAGTTTGGCACATCACGGGTTTAAACATATTTTACTCGTAAATGGCCATGGAAGTAACCGCCCTATTATCGAATTAATTGCCCGTAATACGATTATCGAAAACCCAGATACATTATGTGCATCCATTTCTTGGTGGGAATTGAAAGATGTTAGAGATGCAGCTGAAGGTATCGTTTCGGAAGAAGCAACCAGTCATGGGTGTGATCTTGAAACCTCGGTGTATATGCACCTACATCCAGACAAAGTTGATATGGATTTAGCTGTCGCAGATGGATTGGGAAAACCAACCCCTCATTTTTGGAGTGATTTATTGGGAAGACGACCAGAGGGCTTTAAGAATCCTGCAAAAATGATGGAAATTTGGGATACTTTTACCTCGACAGGTGTTAGAGGTAACGCAAAAGTCGCTTCAGAGGAAAAAGGAAAAGTACTTTTCGATGCAGCTAAACAAGAATTAGCAGATCTATTGGACGAATTTAGAGAGAAAAAACCAGGTAAGCCTATGGGGCCAAATAGTATATAATATAAGTTTTATTAAAACCAATACGACTATTTATGTTCGTGTTGGTTTTTAGTGTGCTCCACTGTTACACAGTCCAAGTGGTTCAAATTCACACGATAGCTTTACTCTATTGAGTGACGTAGCCGAAGTAGGATCCTCGCTCTAAAAGGACAGGATTGACAGGGTATCCTCTGTGAAGGGGGATCTGAAAGAAGCTCTAGGACGGTTCTTAAAGGGGACAATCGGAAGTTTTGCGTGAAAAAAGGCACAACGAGAGGTTTTACTCTGCTCGTTGTGCCTTTTTCTCGTTATATGTAATTACTCACTTTATTAAGAGGAATCCTCTACATTAATCCTTTAGATGTGCCTTTTTACAACCAGGACATAAAGTCACATCAGTGCCTAGAAGTTTAGACAAAATTTCCGTGTTACTGAGTTAGCCATCGCAGAGCGATTTAGTTTTACTTCTATTGCTTCATTTGCTTTCAGATGCCCTAATAAAGCATTTGTTTTACTCAAAAGCCAGTGTAGTGTTAACACTTGTTAAAAAAGTATTAAAGCCATTTAGTTTGTATAGAACACTAAATAAATAATTAATTAATAGAAGGAATTCGTATGAATTTCTAGAATATATACAGATATATTAGGCTATATTCGAACTATGAAAGAATAAGGTGTCTGAATTAAGAAGTTAAACCAAATAGACACGGAGGTGTTTGATTCATGAAAGACCCGTTAATTCATTCAAGCGATGTCGAGTTTTTAACGTCTATTAATCAACTGCTAATGAAAGATAAACCAATTGAAATTTTGCTACAAGAATTATTGGATTCAACTTGTCATCATTTATCCAATGAATTAGGTTTGTTCGTGATGACAGACAAAAATCAGGATCAGGCACGATATATTTTTCCTACTTTTCTACAAAATGGGAAGACTGAGCCAACTTCTTCAATTAATCAGAATATATTAACGGATGCTGTAAAACTAGGGGATCAAGCTACCATTCAAAAATTATTTAAAGTGACTTCAAAAGAGTTCTATTGTAAAACACTAATCGAAAACGAAAAAATGCAGCTGGTATTCATCATAGGAGTATCTAAAACGCAATACGAATTACTCGATCATGTATCCTCACAGGTTCAACTCGTTCTTCACAAACACGAAGAAACAAATAAGCAACAGCAAACAATAGTCATGCAAAATTATACATTCGCATCGAATCGTAAACTATCACAAGGTGCGTTAGAAGGGAAAAACATTCGAGAAATTTGTGAGTTATTAAGTGAAATAATTCAACTTCCAGTTTGTTTAGTTGATAGCTTTTTATATGAAAGGTATACATCAAATGTTTTTAGTGAGTTAAGTCAATTTCTCGATTCAACCTATTTCTATGATACTCTTTTTACGCATTGCGAACTGACAATAGAAGAAAATATCGGAATTTTCCCGATCAAAAAAAAGCGGGAGATTCTCGGTTTTTTTCTAGTTCAATTAGACGGGGAACACATTTCAGATTTTACTCAAATTAACATTGAGCACGGGTTAAACCTTATTGCACTTCAACTTATTAAGGAACATGAATTAATTGATACGAAAAAACAACTTGCCGGAGAGATTTTAAAAGAATATATGTCTAGCAAAAAGAAAAGAGAATTTGCGAAAAAACTTGATGCGTTAGGGGTTAATAATAATATACCTTGTTATCACATTTCCCTAACAAAAGTCGAAGAAGAATCACTTGATAAAGCATTAAACATTATTTATATAGAATCAACATCCCTGACATATATGCCAATGCTCACTCCTACAGGAGTTGTTTTTTTTACTAAGTTTGGTCGTGAAGAAATGGAGCGTTTCGTAAAAAATATTGTAAGGTTATTGGTTCAGTATGAAATTGCCCCTTCCATTATGGTTGGGAGAAAAGTGAACAACATTTTCGACATTGATACATCATTTAAAGATACAGAAAATATGGTTAACCGTGTTATCAATAAAGATGCAAGAATTCAATTTTTCGATGATATGTTTATTGAAAATTTACTAATTGATATACCAATCGATAAAGCCAATGATTACATCTATAAGAAATTGGGTACTTTAACAAAAAAAGATTCTCGTGAACAAATCCTATTTAAAACATTAATTGTTTATTTAAACAGCGATCTAAATCATAAGGAATCTTGTAAAAAGTTAAACATTCACATTAACACCCTTTATTATCGATTAAACACATTAAAAAATGAGTATGATATCGACCTATCAAATTACGAGGAGGTATTCGCCATTCAACTTGCCCTTAGATTAAAAGATTTAATAAAATAGTAATTCTAAAAAGCTGTTTCGATTTCTATCTGAAGCAGTTTTTTTATAGATTGTAAAAATTTCTAATAAATAATTATTTTTTTCGTATATTTATCCATAGTATATTGTTGGCTAATAATTTAGAATATTAATAATTAACAGTATATTTATAATTCAATAATCGGAAAGGGTGTAAAAGATGAGAGATGAAAAAGAGGTATTAAATCTTCCGTTTGTAGGAATCACATCATTCGGGAAGTATCCTATTCAAACTGATTTTGAACATTTGGAGGCTGATATTGCAATTCTAGGTGTACCATACGATCTAGGAACACAATGGCGATCTGGCACAAAAATGGGACCAAGAGGGATTAGAGATGCTTCAACACTTTATAGTTTCGGTCTAAAAGGATCATATGACTATGAACGTGATGATTTTTACTTAGCACAACCAGCAAAAATCGTTGACTGTGGTGATGTTGATATGGTTCATGGAGATCTACATCAGTGTTTTGAGAATATTGAAGAAGCGGTTAAAAAGGTCGTAAGTAAAAAAGCTGTCCCTGTCTTACTCGGTGGTGATCATTCAATTACGATTCCACACGCTAGAGGTTTAGCAGAATCAGGTCCTTTTCATGTTGTGCAGATTGATGCGCACTTAGATTGGGCGGATCATCGATCAGGGCAACGTTTTGGACAAGGAAGTCCGATACGTAGAATGTCGGAAATGGATCATGTGAAAGAGATACTTTCGTTAGGTATAAGAGGCATTGGGTCAAGTCGCAAAGAGGATTTTGAGGATGCAGAAGCTTATGGCAATCAAATTTTTTCTCCGCAAAAGGTAAGAGAAATAACAATTGAGAAAATAATTGAATCCCTTCCTAAAGGAGAAAAAATTTTCGTAACTCTTGATATTGATGCATTAGATCCTGCGGTTGCTCATGGAACGGGTACACCTTCACCAGGAGGTTTTTCATACGATGAAGTGAAATGGATGCTAGAAAAGATTGCAGATCACGGAGAAGTTGTAGGTTTTGATCTTGTTGAGGTATCACCACCTTATGACCCGACAGGTGTAACAAGCTTAACTGCTGCAAGGCTTATTTTGGACTTTATGGGTTATATCTTAAAGAAAAAGGAACAAAACGGCCAACTCATTGGTCAACAAACTGTAAAGTAAGGAGTTTTTATATGAGTAGATATGCAAAACGAGAAGGTTGGGTTAAGGAAGAGCTAGACATGCCGTTTACAGGTATTACCTCTTTTCGAAAATATCCAATTTGTAATAACCTTGATGAATTAGACGCAGACGTTGCTATTATCGGTGTACCCAATGACATGTCGACTGCATGGCGTTCCGGCTGTCGGATGGGTCCACGATCTATACGTGAAATGTCATCATTATACGCTTTTGGGCCAGGCTATGACCCAGAGCGAGATGAAGATTACTTAGGTGATCAGTGGAAAATCGTTGATTGTGGGGATGTACCGATGGTAAACGGAGACCTCGAGCAATGCCATGAAAACACAGAAGAAATGATTAAAAAAATTATTGAAAAAGGCGCAATTCCAGTTGTAATGGGTGGGGATCATGCAATTACTATTCCAGTTGCATATGCACTAATGCCACATAAAAAAGTAAACGTTGTCCAAATTGATGCACATCTTGACTGGTTAGGAGAGGTATCAGGGCAACGGTTCACACTTAGTCATCCAATGCGCAGAATGTCTGAAATGGATCATATCAACCAAATGGCACAACTAGGTATACGAGGTGTTGGGAGTAGTCAACGCAAGGATTTTGAAGATGCAAGAAATTACGGCAGTATTATTTTATCTCCGAAACAAATTAGAAAGATTGGTATTGAAAATGTGTTGAAAGACCTACCAGATGGAGAGCAATATTACATCACGATTGATATTGATGGATTAGATGCTTCCGTTGCACCAGGGGCAGGATCACCATCTCCAGGGGGCTTCTATTACAACGAAGTTAATGAATTATTGGAAGCTGTTGCAAAAAAAGGGGATGTTATTGGATTTGATCTTGTTGAAGTGAACCCCTTGTATGATCCAACAGGTGTCACATCACAAATTGCAGCCCGCCTGATGATCGATTTTATGGGTTTCATTTTAAAGGAAAAGGAAAACAACAGATTAAATCATGATACTTAATTAACATGAAAAGGAGTGAATGGTTTGGAGACATATCAAATATTCTTAACGTTGTGGCTAGGTCATATTGGGTTAAGTATAGCTGTCATATTTATCTATATTTCTAGGTTTGTAGAAGAATAAAATAGAGGAGGATTTATATGGAACCTTTAATCATGTGGGGCTATATTGTACTCGTTGTATACCTTATAATCTTATTAGTAATTGGTTATATTTCTAGCAAAAAGGCAAAACTCAACGTTGAACAACATTATTTGGGTGGAAGATCAATGCCAGCAATTGTCGTTGCTATCACCTTTGTCACGGCTTCAACAAGTGCTGGTGCGTTTATGGGAGAACCTGGTTTAGGATATTCGGTCGGAATGCCTTCTTTGTGGACATCGATCACAATTATTCCAGGTCTTATATTTGCAACACTTATTTTTTCAAAAAAATTACATGCCTTTTCAGTAGTTACAAACAGTGTAACTATTCCGAGCTATCTTGGAAAAAGATATGATAGTAATGTATTACGTGTTGCCTTAGCGGTAGTATTAGTCCTATTTTATGGTGTCACTATGGTCGGTCTCTTTAAGGGGGCAGCCATTTTGTTCAATGCAGTAATGGGTATCCCAATGAACACAGCACTTATTGTTTTTGGGATTATCGTTGCCATATATGTTAGCTTTGGAGGATTCCGAGCTATTGCATGGACAGATGTTGTACAGAGTGTTCCCATGGTGTTATTTTCACTAATACTTATTACGTATTCATTTTTAAAAGTTGGAGGACTCTCCGGATTAGGTGAAAGACTAGCGGATATAGATCCAAGTCTGACAAATATGTTTGAGCCTACTCTGTATTCACCATTAGGCGTAATTGGGCTTTATGTGTTTTGGATGATTGTCTTTTCATCAAACCCTTATTTGTCTACAAAATTTATGGCTTTAAAAGATTCGCGAAAGAAAACAATGAGGACTTTTTTAATAACAGTTCTTATATTCACTGCCATTTTAAACTTAAACTTTATTATTGGACTAGCAGCGCGCCCATTGTTACCGAATCTTGGGGAACCTGACTTTGCTACAATTGAAATGGCAATTCTACTTTTACCACCAATTATTGCAGCAATCTTAATGATAGGGATTTTATCTGCTGTTCTTTCAACAATAGATGCGATACTGTTAGTAATTGGAACATCAGTCGGTGAAGATATTTATAAACACTCTATTAATCCTAACGCAACAGATCAACAGGTAATAAATGTTACGAGAATTGCTATTGTTTTAGTAACCTTTGTTGTAGTAATCTTCTCCCTTTGGAAAACACCCGATTTACTCGCTTTACTCATGTATGTTGGTTTGTCTGGTGTAGGGATTGCGATAGCTCCTTCATTACTAACTGGTTTATTTTGGAGGAAGGCGTCTAAAACAGGGGCACTCGCTTCATTGTTTATTGCTGTACCTTTCTACGGTTATATTAATATGGCAACAAGTATAAATCCTTATGTAGGAATTCTATATGGTACAGTTGTTGCGTTTGGCATCATGATTGTGGTCAGCGCATTTACGAAACCACCAAATGATCAAGTCGTTGGTCAATTTATGAAGAAGGCAAGTTAAAGATGAGTTAGTATATAAATGATTCAAAGATAGTGAAGAGTTTTCTTAGACGAAGGCTCTTTGCTATTTTTATTACATTGTGATATCGTTATGATCATTTTGGGAAGAAGGCCATTAGTTGTAGCCTTCGATATGCCCATTTTATAAGGGTGTTCGGGAAAGAGTGAGCCATCTAAAGTGAAACATAATGTTTGGGATAATGCTCAGATGACTACCTCAATCGATCTCGAAAACTCATTTCCTCCGCATTTGCTTGTTCAACAGTATTAATTAACTGTAAATTAATCGTCACTGGTATTTAATGGAAAATTATTTAAACAATCCATCCAGTCCTCTATATTCTTTCCGAACATCTAAACTGTTAACAGCGTGATCAAAATGATTATGGAAGCATTCTCGTAACTGCGTTAGATCCTTTTGTTTTAATAATTCTATTATTTCGAGGTGTTCTTTGTACCCATAGGGTTGTGGAGACGATTCCTCAAGAAATATGTCAAAGAGAATTAAATAAATGGAAGTTTGCTGAATGAGTTTTTCGATAAACTCAACTAAAAACTTATTGCCGCTCTTTTTTGCTATTGCCATGTGGAAGTTTTGGTTTGCTTTTAAATACCAGCTTACATCCGTGTTAAAGATTGCTTCTTTTTCCTCTTTTATAATCGTTTCCATTTCTAAAAAATCATCTTGATTGAAAGAATTTATGGATTTTTCAATAGCCATTATTTCTAAGTCTTTTCGTAAATTATAGGCTTGAATAATTTCGTCAATAGTAGGATTTATGACGTAAGCGCCCTTATTTGGAATGATTTCTACTAAACCTTCTGTCGCCAGTTGATTGATTGCACTTCTAATGGGTGTGCGACTTACGTTTAAACGACTAGATATGGTATTTTCCACTAATTGATTCCCTGGGGGAAGTTTTCTATTTAGTATAGACTCTTTCAACGTGTTATAGACAACCTGTTTAATCGATTGTTTTTCCATTGCCAAAACGCCTCCTAAAATTATTCACAAGTAAAGCAGTTAAAAAATATTGACAATTCATAATATTCAAGGTTAAACTACATATAATTGTACTACAATATCGTTCAACATTAAATTAATTTAATAAAAATGTAAGGAGGTAGTAATTAAAATAAAATGAAAGCGTTATCAAAAACTAAACTTGGAGGTTTGAAAATGAAACGTTTTTCTATGCTTGCCATATTTTTATTATTGTTAATCGTTGCGGTTGCCTGCGGAGATAGCGAGGAAACTAGTGGAGGTCAGGATTCTTTGAGTAAAGTGGAAGATTCTGGTGTTTTGCGTGTCGGTTTTGAGGGGACGTATAGACCTTTTAACTTTTTAGATGACGACAATGAATATACTGGTTTTGATGTTGATTTTGCCAATGAATTAGCTGATAGATTGGGAGTTGAGACAGAGTTTATCGCAACATCATGGGACAGTCTAATTGGAGGGGTTAAGTCCGATAAGTTTGACATCATTATTGCTCAAATGTCAGTAACAGAGGAAAGGAAAGAAAGTGTTGACTTTACAAACCCATATGTTGTTACAGGATCGGTGCTAATTACAAAAGAGGATACGGAGGGTATTTCTGAACTAGAAGATATTTCAGGGAAAAAAGTTGGTACTGGTACGGGAACGACTTTTGCGGATGTAGCCAACAGTGTAGATGGTGCAGATGTTACGTTATATAAATCGGTAAATGAATATCTTCAGGATTTACTTAATGGGAGATTAGATGTAATTATTAATGACCAATTACTAATGAGTCATAACATACAAGAAGAAGGTATACCTGTGAAAATTGTAAGCGAAATTTTAAATAAAGATGAAATTGGAATGGCTGTGAAAAAAGATAGCCCAGATTTTGTTAATAAGTTAAATGAAGAGTTAGCAGCAATGCTAGAAGATGGAACGTATGAAGAAATTTATCGAAAATGGTTTGATTCGGAGCCATTAATTAAATAGATTCTTAGATTAAATCACCTGCTAGAGGAGGACATATTGTATGCATGTAGTTGTATTAGGAACTGGGATGATAGGGACGACAGTTGTAAGAGAACTTGTGGCATATCCCGGAATTAGTAAAGTGACAGCCGTAGATGGATATAGTGAAAATGTAGATAGATGTCTAGAAATAGCTGCAAGTGCGAAGGTAGAAGGTCAGTTTACTAATTTACAATCAGAAAAAGATATTTTTGACGTAATCAAGGGTGCAGATATAGCGATTGCATGTTTACCTCACTCCTTAAGTTTACCTGCTATCCACGCTGCGATTGCTGCAAAGTGTCATTTAGTAGATTTAGTTGGCTCTAAATATGAAGAAAAAAGTAAGCTGGATGATAGAGCGAAGGAAGCAGGAATTATTGTTATTCCTGGATGTGGTGTAGCTCCTGGTATTACTAACTTTCTGGCAGCTCAAGGTATTAACCTGCTAGATGAAGCAGAAGAGACTATTATGATTTGTGGAGGTATACCACGATTCCCAGTACCTCCACTATGGTATCAAGTCGTATTTCGTTTAGAAAGCGTTATGGGATTATATACCAGACCGGCTTTGGCTGCCGAAAATGGAGAGCTTATTCAGTTAGCTCCTTTATCGGGTTTAGAAAAAATAACCTTTCCTGATCCGGTTGGAGAATGTGAAGCAGTAGTTACAGATGCACACAGTGCTGCATATACCTTGAAAGATAAAGTAAATAAAATATATGAAAAAACGGTTCGGTATGCAGGTCATTGGAGTAAAATGGCTGTGCTTTCAGAATTAGGTTTCTTAGATGATAAGGAAGTAGAAATTGATGGAGTTCAATTAACACCAAAGCGATTTACCGAAAGAATATTAGAACCACAATTACAAGGGAAATCAAAAGAAGATATTACCGTTGTACGGGTTACGACTAGAGGAAAAAAGGATGGGATAAAAACAACGCATACATGGGAAATGGTAGACTTCTATGATCACGAGAGAGGCATTACATCAATGGCTAAAACAACTGCTATTCCAGCGATGCTTTTGGCAAACTGGATTTTAACAGGAAAGGTTAAGGAAACGGGAGTTGTGCCTGTTGAGGATATCATTATAGGTGATCGATTCCATTTATTCTTAGCCGAGTTAGAATCGAAAGGAATCGAAATTAAGTATGAGCAAATGAAATGACACAATTAATTATCAGTAAATGGAAAGAGGAGGTCCATACCATATGAACTTTACAATCGTAATTGACTCATTGCCGCCTCTAATGAATGCTGCACTCATGACAATCGCTCTTGCTGTCATTTCAATCATCTTTGCTTTAATTATAGGCTTTTTTACAGCTTTAGCGAAAATATCCAAAATTAAAATTTTAAAGATAATAGCTACTATCTATGTATCCATGTTTCGTGGAACTCCTCTATTGGTACAAATCTTTGTGATCTATTATGGTTTACCACAAATTAACATTGAATTAGATCCGATACCTTCTGGAATATTAGCGCTTACTTTAAATGCTGGTTCCTATTTATCCGAGTCATTCCGTGCTTCTATATTAGCGGTTGATAAGGGACAAATGGAAGCAGCCGTGTCCATGGGTATGTCGTATGGGCAAGCTATGCGAAGAATAATTCTGCCACAAAGTATCCGAATAGCAATTCCAACTCTGTCTAACACATACATTATATTAATTAAAGACACATCATTGGTTTCTGTAATAACGGTTACTGAGCTATTGCAAATGTCGACATTAATCATTGCTAAAACCTTTGAACCGTTAACCATATACCTTTTAGCCGCAGCCATATATTGGATAATTATTACGTTTTTCACGGTACTGCTGGATCGGTTTGAAAAGAGAACATCAAGACATGTCAGTTAATTAGTACATTTAGGGGGTGAGCTTATGGAAGAGGTAATTAAGTTACAAGATATAAAGAAAAGCTTTGATCAGATTACAGTTCTTAAAGATATAAATTTGACGGTAAATAAACGTGAAGTAGTAGTGATCATGGGGCCTAGTGGTTCAGGTAAATCAACACTGCTTCGCTGTATGACATTTCTAGAAGAACCCAATGGTGGTATAGTAAAGGTGGGTACAAAAGAAGTGAAATCTGGACTTCCGTTAAATAAGAAACGTAAGACCACCATTAGAGAATTACGTCAGAATACAGGTTTTGTGTTCCAGCAATTTAATTTATTTCCACATAAGACAGCCCTTGAAAACGTTATGGAAGGTCCAATTGTTATTAAAAAGATGGAACGGGATAAAGCAAAAGAAAAAGCAATAGCTTTACTAACAAAAGTGGGGTTAGTTGATCGCATGGATCACTATCCTGCAAAATTATCCGGGGGACAGCAACAACGTGTAGCTATTGCAAGAGCACTGTCTATGGAACCAATGGTAATGCTTTATGACGAACCGACTTCTGCTTTAGATCCTGAACTTGTCCGTGAAGTGCTTCAAGTAATGAAAGACCTAGCTAAAGAGGGGATGACCATGATCGTTGTCACCCATGAAATGAGCTTTGCAAGAGACGTTGCGGATCGAATCATATTTATGGATGAGGGTGTCATTGTAGAAGAAGGAAGTTCTAAGCAAATCTTCAACAACCCCAGAGAAGAACGAACGCAACGCTTTCTGCAAGATGTTAACGAGCAATAAGAGGTAATGAGCTTTTTGGGTGATCTAGTGCGTTCATGAGGTAAACTATCATCATTTAGTTTTACGAAAGAGTGGTGAATACTCTTGATTGAGTACCAGTATAATTATATGAAAGAAAGTACGTATGATAAGGTTTTTTTAACAGATTTCTCATTAGATAAAATAGCTGAAGTACAAAATTTTCAGAGCAGCCATAGGTCCTATTCCATGACACCTTTAATTCGATTGGATAACTTTGCGTCTCATGTTGGTTTTAACAACGTTTTTATCAAAGATGAGTCACAACGTTTTGGCTTATCTGCTTTCAAGGTGTTAGGTGGTATTTATGCAATGGGTCGTTATGTAGCGGAACACTTGGACATAGGGATTGAGTCTTTTACTTTTGATCAGTTAAGGTCTACTGAAAATAGAGAAAGAATTGGTGATATTACGTTCACTACGGCAACTGACGGAAATCATGGCAGAGGGGTTGCTTGGACAGCAAGGGAATTAGGAGCTAAGGCCGTTATTTATTTACCAAAAGGCAGTTCTAAAAAACGAGTAAACGCCATTTGTAATGAAGGTGCAGAAGCCATTGTAACAGAATTAAATTATGATGATTCTGTACGTTATGCTGCTAAGAAGGCTAAAGAGAACGGATGGATCGTTGTCCAGGATACATCATGGAACGGTTATGAGGATATTCCGCTATGGATTATGCAAGGTTATGCTTCGCTAGCAAAAGAAATGATGGAGCAAGTGAGGGAATATACGCCTCGGATCCCTACACATATATTCTTGCAAGCAGGTGTGGGGTCGTTCGCAAGTGCAATAGCTGCATACCTAGTCAACTATTATCGTGAAAAGCATCCGAAAATTATACTAGTTGAACCACATCAATCCAATTGCTATTTTCGATCCTTTGTAGCAAATGACCAAACATATAAAGTAGTTGATGGAGAATTGGATACCATTATGGATGGACTTGCCTGTGGAGAACCGAACCCAAAAGCTTGGGAAATTTTGAAAAGCTATACAGAAGCTTCTTTTTCTTGTGATGATTACATTTCTACACTCGGCATGGATATTTTATCTCGACCAATAAGAAATGATAAAGTTGTAAACTCTGGAGCATCTGGGGCCGTTTCTATAGGTCTGCTCCATCGTCTAGCAACAGAAGACGCGTTTAAAAATGTTAGAAAAGAACTAGGTTTAGATAAAGATTCTGAGGTCGTGTTAGTAAATACGGAGGGTAGTTAGGGGAAGTTCCTTGTCTCGTGGAGGGAAGCATCCCCGTGCTATAGCAAGCGCACCCCGCGCGACAATCCCTAATATAGATACACGACTATTTAGATTATAATAAAAAGAACTCCAGTTCGCTGGAGTTCTTCCTTCTTATCCGGATTGTGAGCGGCTTACATAGCTGGAGTGCGCGCGACTTTAAGCGTGTGCCGAGTGACAATCTCCTGGTGGTGAGCGTGTTGACAGGTATATCGAGCGACAATCAAGTAAGTACGAGCGAGTTTTCTAGTAGCGTGCGCGATAAAATATAACTTATTAGAACTAGCGTTGTTCACGGAACGGCGTTTGATATTGGTGGTACAGGTATAGCAGGTGACAGAAGTATGTTAGAAGTTCTATGACAAGCAATTGAACTAGCTTCGGAAAGTCGCTGATCCTTCTGCTTTATTCTTAAGGCTGGGTAAGAGACTGCCTTGTATAAAGAAAGTAAAAGAGACTGTATCAAAAGGTGCCTTTTGATACAGTCTCTTTCAAATATTGCTGGTTACTTAATTGACACTTCGTTAATCATTAACAAACCAGCCGGGTGCATCCAAAATCCTTCAACGTCGTTATTTAATGCAATAAGGTCTTCGTCGTTACGCAACAAGAGTAACGGTGCATCTTCCATTTCTATCTTTTGAGCTTCCCCGTAAATCTTTTTACGCTCTTCAGGGTCGCCTTCCATTCGCCCAGCATTAATGAGCTCATCGACTTTAGGATTGCTATAGAAGCTGCGGTTCCCAGGTGCACCTTTTGCATCTGAGTGGAACAAGAAGTATTGGTTGTAGTCAGCATCACCTGTCATGTTAGACCAACCGAGGACGAACATATCGTGCTCACCTTTACTAGTTTCATCTAAATACGCGCCCCATTCCATTACTTCGATTTCAACTTCAATACCTACACCTTTAAGTTGTGACTGAACGACTTCTGAAACGTCAACACGTGCTTGGTTGTCATTCGTCCAGATAGTTGTTTTGAAGCCATCAGGATAACCTGCTTCTTTTAAAAGTTCTTTTGCTTTTTCTGGATCATAACCATAACCTTCAAGGTCTGGGTTATGTCCCCATACTGCAGGCCCCATAGGAGCTGTGGCTTCAGTTCCGACATTATTATAAACACCTTCGAGAATTGTATCAGTGTCTACTGCGTAGTTAATGGCTTGACGTACAAGAACATCATCAAATGGCTCTTTTTGAGTGTTAAAACCAATGTAATCGATACCTAAACCGGGTGTGCGAGAAAGTTTCATTGATTGGCTTTGCTCTACACGGTCAAGTTGAGTGATTTGAACTGGTTCAGCGATGTGAGCTTCTCCTGTTTCAACCATTCCGAGTCGAGTTGAGTCTTCCGGGATAACTTTAAAGATAACGTTGTCTACCTTTGCTTTATCACCCCAATAATTTTCGTTTTTAGCTATAGCAATTTCCTGACCAGGTGTCCAAGACTCAAAATTGAATGGTCCTGTACCTACTGGATTTTGACCAAGCTCATCACCATGTTCTTCGATTGCACTTGGACTAATAATGCCGCCTGAATAGTGAGACAAATTAGCTAAAAGTGGAGCAAACGGATATTCCGTTTTAAGCTGAATAGTATGCTCATCGATAATATTGAATTCAGTAATCATTTCAAACAATTTAGCGCGAGAAGATGCTAATTCAGGGTCTAGAATACGCTTGAATGTTGCTTTAACAGCTTCAGCGTTGAATGGCGTACCATCATGGAATTTAACATCTTTACGAAGTGAAAATTCCCAAGTCAATTCATCAATGCGTTTCCAGTCTGTGGCCAATGCTGGTTGAACATCCATGTTTTTATCCTGTTTAACTAATCCTTCATATATTTTTCCGTGATAAACATTTGCAGAAGGGATGTCTGTCCCCATATGTGGATCCAATTGTGTCGCATCTGATAATTCAGCTATAATGAGTGTCCCACTGTCGCTGTTTTCAGAATTTCCACTTGAATCATTATCTCCGTTATCTTCTGTTGTTGTTGAATCATTACCGCTGCATCCTGCAATTGCCATTGTTAACACAAAAACGATTGCAAAAAGAAGAGACAAGGTTTTTCTGTTTTTCATATCTTTCACTCCTCATTTTTTATATGGACAGAATAACTTAAGGCTTTAAACCGGAATAACTTGTAAATCCTTAGTAGCATGTGCAAAGTTCTCATACCCGTCTTCGGTGATAACAATTAAATCCTCAATGCGAACCCCGCCAAATTCGGAAATGTAAATACCTGGTTCAACAGTTATGATCATTCCTGGTTGAAGCATAGTGTAATCTGTTTTTCTCATTGCAGGTTTTTCATGGACAGCTAAACCAATTGAGTGGCCTAAACTGTGTCCAAAATTTTCTCCATAACCTGCCTCACGTATTATCGAACGTCCAATTTCATCCATTTCAGAGCACGTTTTCCCAGGACCAATCGCTTTAAGTGAAGCCTCTTGGGCAGTTCTGACGATATCGTAGATTTTACGCTGCTTTTCAGAAGGCTCTCCTAAAACAACTGTTCGTGTGAAATCAGAATAATAGCCGTTGACACGAGCTCCAAAGTCCATCTTTACAAAGTCACCAACTTTAACAATTCTATCGGTTGCTTGTCCGTGCGGTAAGCTTGCCCGCTCTCCGGATGCGATAACATGATTGGTTTTTATTGCTTCAGCACCTGCACGTCTCATCGCAAATTCTAATTCCATTCCGATATCCTTTTCAGACACGCCTGGACGAATGTAGTTCAAAATGTGTTCGAAAGCCTTATCACATATTGCCACTGCTTTTCTTAGGTAGCCAATCTCTTCTTCATCTTTTATCATGCGAAGGTCAAATATTGAATCGTCTATTGAAGAAAACTCAACATCTGATAAGTGTTCTTTGATTTCCATATAGTCATTTACAGGCAAAGTGACTTGTTCGATCCCAACCTCATTAATAGAATGGTCTTTAATATACGTTGAAATCGTTTGATACATTTCTCTATTATGATTAACAATTTCATATAAAGGTGATTCGTCAGATGCCTGGTCTGTGTATCGGAAATCTGTAAAAAGCCAGGCATTTTCTTTTGTTATAAGAAGAGCGCCGCTAGATCCTCTGAAATCTGAAAAATAATATCTGTTTTCGGGAGAGGTAATAATTGCAGCGCTGATACCTGCTGTTTCCATTTTCATTCGAAATTTAGCAATTCTTGTTTCTGTTGCGATAAGCTGATACCTCCTTTTGGTTTGAATTGATGAAAAATTAGGACTTATTTAAATTATAGGGGAGATTCTCTCATGTGTTTTTCGAATTTATTACCTTTATTTAAGATTTAATGACTTAATGTTAAAAAAACAACAATTATTGACCATTTTCTGATAATTTGTCTATAAAGAAGTTGGGAGGGGGAATCAACAATGAATCAACAACCATTAGCACACGATGAAAGTTCAAATCAAGCTTTTAGCACCTTAAAACCAAAGCTGGAACAGTGGCGTAAATTTAATAAAAAATTAATAAGTAACAAAATGGCGGTATTTGGTGGCGTGATTGTTATCTTCTATGTCATTGTGGCATTATTCGGTCAGCAAATTGCCCCTTATGATCCGCTAGCAATTGACCTTGCTAATAAATTACAAGGACCTTCAGCACAGCATTGGATGGGGACAGATGATAAAGGGCGGGACATGTTAAGCCGGGTTATATTTGGCACGAAGTTATCACTTGGGGTTGGTATTGTATCAGTAACAATCGGTGCCTTTTTTGGAATTATACTCGGCTTGATTTCTGGTTATTATGGCAAATGGATAGACACAATCATTATGCGTTTTATTGACATATTACTAGCATTCCCTGGTATTTTGTTAGCCTTGGCTATTGTGAGTGCGCTTGGGGCGAGTCTCGTAAACGTGATGATTGCGATCGGTATTTTCTCAATTCCTACATTTGCTCGTATAGTACGTGGTTCAACACTTGGAGCAAAGAAAATGGAATATATTGATGCAATTCGAGCACTAGGTGCAAGCGATATGAAAATCATTTTTGTTCATATACTGCCGAATATTTTATCACCGATTATTGTGCAGGGTACCTTACGATTGGCAACTGCCATTCTATCTGCGGCCGCACTGTCATTCTTGGGAATGGGTGCACAGCCACCATCTCCTGAATGGGGTGCAATGTTAAGTGGAGGGCGCGATTTCTTATGGAGCGCACCACATGTAGCGACATTTCCAGGTCTAGCGATTTGTTTTGCCGTTTTAGGTTTTAACTTACTTGGTGATGGATTGCGTGACGCATTAGACCCACGTTTCCAAAAATAACAAATAATTAAAAGGATATAAAGTCACTCAGAAAAGATAAAATTAAATCAATATACAGCAGTTTTATAGAATAGCATTATTATAGGGAGGACTCATATATGGTAGTATTTATCATGCGACGTTTGTTACAGCTGATACCGGTATTGCTTGGCGTCATTTTTGTGGTTTTTTTAATCATGTACATGGTACCGGGAGATCCAGCTGTACTGCTTGCTGGCGAGAGTGCATCACCGAAACAAGTTGAACAATTGCGACAGAACTTGGGGCTGGACAAGCCGCTTTTCTCACAATATATAACGTATGTTAAAGATGTTTTACAAGGAGATTTGGGGACATCTTATCGATCTAATCGACCTGTTTTAGATGAAATATTGGTTCGTTTACCGACCACAATTGAACTGGCAGTAGCTAGTATTTTTGTAACAATCGTTTTAGGCTTGTTAGCGGGTATTATTTCTGCAACAAAGCAGTTTTCGATTACAGATATTTCAATAATGGTTGTTGCTCTTCTGGGTGTTTCGTTGCCGAACTTCTGGCTCGGACTGATGCTAATATTGTATTTTTCAGTTCAAATACAAATTTTCCCGGTTTCTGGTTGGGGGACGTTTATGCACGTCATTTTACCAGCAATCACTTTAGGGACTGCTGGTGCAGGCATTGTAGCGCGGATGACCCGTT
Organism: Virgibacillus byunsanensis; assembly: GCF_042675965.1. Classification (NCBI taxonomy): domain Bacteria; kingdom Bacillati; phylum Bacillota; class Bacilli; order Caryophanales; family Bacillaceae; genus Virgibacillus; species Virgibacillus byunsanensis. The sequence goes on from NZ_JBHTKJ010000007.1 coordinate 168,092, forward strand.
CAAGTATGCTTGAAGTAATTAATCAAGATTATATCCGTACTGCAAAGGCGAAAGGCGTTAAGCATCAAGTTGTTACGTATAAACATGCTTTGAAAAATGCACTTATCCCAGTTGTTACTGTAGTTGGACTGCAATTCGGTGCTTTATTAGGAGGCACTGTGTTGACTGAAACCGTATTTGCGATAAACGGAGTTGGTCGCTTGATGATTGATGCGATTCGGATGCGAGATTTTCCAGTTGTCCAAGGGTCTATTCTTGTCGTTTCAGTTATATTTGTACTTGTAAATTTGGTTGTGGACATCAGTTATCGATTCCTGAATAAACGAATTGACTTGAATTAGGAGGAGTAGAGTCTATGACAAAACAAAATGATGTTGTTTTAAAAGTAAAAGATTTGCAGACCCACTTTTTTACTGAGAATCATGTTGTCAAGGCTGTTGACGGCGTTGATTTTGAAGTGAAACGTGGGGAAACACTTGGTATTGTCGGTGAATCTGGGTCGGGGAAAAGTATTACTTCGCTATCTGTGATGCAGCTTGTCCCTGATCCACCTGGAAAGATTATTGGTGGCGAGATTAATTTTAAAGGAGAAAACCTTTTAAATAAAAAAGAAGAGCAAATGAGAAAAATTCGTGGAAACGAGATTTCAATGATATTCCAAGAACCAATGACATCGCTTAATCCTGTCTATACTGTTGGTGAACAAATAGCTGAAGCGATTCGGATTCACCAAAAGTTAAAGAAAAAGGATGCGTTCAATAAAGCAGTAGAAATGCTTGAACTTGTTGGCATTCCATCACCAAGGGAACGTGCTAAACAGGAGCCCCACCAATTAAGCGGGGGCATGAGGCAACGTGTGATGATTGCGATGGCACTTGCTTGTGAACCGGAGCTGTTAATTGCGGACGAGCCGACGACAGCACTTGATGTCACGATTCAAGCCCAAATTTTGGACTTGCTGAATAAACTGCAGGATGAGTTTGGAACGGCGGTTGTTATGATTACCCACGATTTAGGGGTTGTCGCAGAAACATGTGATAAGGTTGCTGTCATGTACGCAGGGAAAGTCGTTGAATATACGGATGCGGATTCATTATTTGAAGCCCCAAAACACCCATATACCCAGGGGTTACTTCGTTCTATTCCGCGTCTTGATATCGAGCAGGATGAACTAGAACCAATTAAGGGCAGTGTGCCAAATCCAAAAGATCAGTTAAATGGCTGTCGTTTTGCACCACGCTGTCCAGTCGCGAGAGATATTTGTCACAATAAACTGCCGGAATTAAAAGATTTAGAAGGTGAAACACGCGTAAGATGTTGGCAGTATACAGATGAATGGGATGAGTCTGACAATGCTTCATCTCCGAAAGCGGGAGATACAACAGAAGGAAAGGATGTCGTTGCAAAATGACACAAACACTGGCTGATACAAAACAACCTTTGTTACAAGTGAAAGACCTTAAACAACATTTTCCGATTAAAGGTGGTGTGTTAGGGCGTACAGTCAATCACGTCAAGGCAGTAGATGGCGTTTCTTTTGATATTTACCCAGGGGAAACAGTAAGTATTGTCGGTGAATCAGGATGTGGGAAATCTACAACCGGGAGATCAATTCTTCGATTGGATGAACCGACATCAGGTGATGTTCTCTTTGAGGGAAAGAATATATTGAACATAAATAAACAACAAATGAAAAAGGTACGCGGGGATCTTCAGGTTATCTTTCAGGATCCGTACGCGTCACTAAACCCGCGACAAACTGTCGGACAGATTTTGAATGAATCAATGGCGACCTTAGATGTTGTTCCGAAGAAGAAGCGCCCTGCCCGTATTGTTGAGTTATTAAGACAGGTTGGCTTGCCGTCAGATATCGTTAACCGTTATCCGCATGAATTCAGTGGTGGTCAAAGACAAAGAATAGGAATTGCCCGAGCATTGGCCGTCGAGCCCAAGCTTATCATATGTGACGAAGCTGTTTCAGCATTGGATGTCTCTGTACAAGCTCAAGTGTTAAACTTGTTGAATAATCTCAAAAAAGAGTATGATTTAACGTATCTTTTCATTGCTCACGATTTAGGTGTTGTCCGTCACTTTTCAGACAGAGTGATTGTAATGTATTTAGGAAGAATCGTTGAGATTGCAGACAAAAAATCATTATTTGCAAATCCACAACATCCTTATACAAAAGCGCTGTTATCTGCCATTCCAGTACCATCTAGAAGGAATAAAACAGACCGCGTTATTTTAAAGGGAGATGTACCGTCACCAATTGACCCGCCATCTGGCTGCAGCTTCCATACTCGCTGTCCGATTGCCACGGAAGCTTGCAAAGAAAATATTCCGAAATTCAAGAAGGTGGGGGAAAACCACTATGTTGCTTGTGACCTCGTATAATAGCATGTATTTAAAATTAGGTTGATAGAAGCCTCTTTAACGTAGATAGAAAACATACTTCATCAATTGTGAAGTATTTCCATTTGCTTGGATGAAAATGTCAAGTTATAATAAATACACTTATTAGCGGAACTCAAAATGAATAATGAAGTGATAAAATATGCTAACCTATAATCTTTTTGCTGCTTTAATTTTAATATCGGTGCTAGCCCCAATTGCAGGGGCTATTGCGCTGTTATTTACACTGTCATTTGAGCGTGAAATGGATATATTAAAGATTGAAAACAAGAAAGTAAAGCTGGAAAAAGAACTCCAGCAAAGTGAGTATATGCAATTAAACCAACAAATACAGCCACATTTTTTATTTAATAGTATGAATGTATTGTTGAGCTTAGCCCGTTTACAAAAAATTGATTATCTTATCGAGACAATGGAGCACTTAACAATGTTTCTTAGATTTAAATATCAAATTCACGAACAGTTAATCCCTGTCAAAATGGAGTTAGATTATACAAAGCATTATTTAGCTATTCAACGTGTCCGTTTTGGGGAACGGCTTTCTGTCTCCATTAATGTTGCACATCAAGAAGCGGGAACAGCTTTGATTCCCCCATATCTTGTTCAAACACTTGTCGAAAATGCTTTTAAGCACGGTATAGAAAAAAAGGTTGGTCCAGTTCATTTGAACATATCTGTCTCGATAATTTATGAGGATAAAATATTACTCGAGGTCATTGATAATGGAATTGGTTTAAAGGATAGAACTTTGGACATGAAAAAATCAAAGGGCCATGGTTTGAAAAATATTGACAGAAGATTAGACCTTTTATTTGAAGGGAAGTATCAATTTTTAATAGAATCCCACAAAATCGGTGGAACAAAGGTTAAAGTTATTTGGCCATTAACTCGGGAAGTTGAGGTGAATACATGAATATTTTAATGGTTGATGATGAGCCAATTGAATTGGAACAATTGGAATTTTTAATTAAACCCATGATTCCCTTATGGAATTTGTACACCGCAATAGACAGTATTCAAGCGCTCGAATTAAGTAAAAGTATTGATTTTCAGCTTGCATTTGTGGATATTGAACTTCCTGGAAAGTCAGGCTTAGAACTTGCCAAGGAATTAAAAAAGGTAAATGAACAATTGGTAATTATCATCCTTACGGCTCATCAGGACTTTGAATACGCAAAACAGTCAATTAAAATTGGCGTATCAGAGTATTTAACTAAGCCAATTATAAAGGACGAATTGAAAAATGTTTTGGAGCACCATACCAATGATATACAAACAAAGGAATATTCACCAATGATATTGAAGACGTTGAACATGATCCACAAAAGCTATAAAGATAAAATCAACCTAGAAGACGTCGCAAATCACATCCATGTTAATATATCCTATTTAAGTAGAAAGTTTAAAGCAGAAACTGATACATCATTCTCTGAATACTTGACGAAATTCCGTATTGAAATGGCTAAAACTTTATTGCTATCCCATAATAGGTATTCAATATCCGATGTGGCAGAAAAAACTGGATTTAACAGTTTGCATTATTTCAGCTCTAGCTTTAGGAAGCAAGTAGGAATGTCACCAAAGCAATATCAAGAGATGAAATTATGAAAAGTTAAAAGTTACTGTTTTGGAGGCTACTCCTATGAAAAAACAAAAATTAGGTACAGGGCTAAGCTCTGTCTTTTTAATAGCAAGGTGGATAACTGGTGCATTGCTTTTAGTGAGTGTAGAGGCAATGATTCGTATTGGCGTTTTGTCTGGATTAGGCTTTGCGCTTGCCGGTATGTCTGCTTTTTTAATATTTGGCTTACTGTTGCGAGCATTAAGGAAGCGCCTTTATGGGGATGTAAGTTATCAGGACTTGCTAGACCTCACCTATGACCCAGTTAGCAAAATATGGATGATTCGTTTATTTTGTCTGTCTTGCATTTTAATTTTATATATTCATATCCTTGCGGGAGCAATTTTTCTGTACGCGGTCGTTGGGCTGAATATCGTTATCGGATTTTTACTTTTTTCTTTGGTAGCCTTCTTTATTGTATATATAGACCGTAAGGGACTGATGACTAAATATAATGTTTATGCAGTATCGTTATTACAGTTTGCATTGATAATATTTTTAGTCAATTCTTTTATGATAAATGGTGTTGAACCAATTTACAAAGGTATCAAGCTTTACCACCCTTATTTGTTAGTATATGAAAATAAATCGCTATATATTTTTATAATAGCGTCCTTCACTGTGATGCTTGGAAAAATGTTGCTTGATCCTTATATGTGGCAAAGTCTATTTCGCACAGATAACACTAAAGTGATGACTGCATTTTCATTAAGCGGAGTGATATGGGCTACATTCCCCATTGCTTTTTCTACCCTGATATTAACCATCATTCACACTGGCGGCTTCGAAAATATTAATACTGTATTGTATAGGCTTTTCCATCGAATTGACATACCTGGTTTAAAAGTGATTTTTATTGGGTTGTTTTTATTTATTATGCTTTCATCTTTTATAAATGAGTTAAAAAAATTGTTGTCTCATCTACGTCTTGCTTTTTATAAGAATAAGGGTGAACAGGAATCCCGAGTAGAAGGATTAAAGGGATTAAAGAGAGGTATTTTTATAACAATATTAATAGTATTTGGCGGGCTTTTAACAACTTGGTACCTTCAGCCGTCAATTATTGATGTCTTCTATTTTAATAGTGTATTTTTTGCTTCGGTATGTGCTCCGATTGTGATAGCTGTATTAAGAACACAGAAAAGTACACGATTTGTCCCATTGATAATATGTATCAGTGTAGCAACAGGCTACATCATTACAATATTTTGGGGCATAACAACAGCGTTAATAGCAGTATTTATCATTTCAACTAGCCTATGTGTGTTACGTGTAGGTCGCAACATATAAGGGGTCGAATACCCTTTGCTATTGATTTCTGACTCTAGGAGTAGCCCTCAATTTAGATTGTTTTATATTAACAGAATATTATATAACTATGAAGGAAATGGCAAACCAGTATATGAATCAAAGTGTTAAAATTAGGCTGGTTTGTTTTACGTTTTGTCCATTTGCAATCGATAGTTTTTGATGGATACTGGATTGCATTAAGTGGAAAATAGTTATCCTTGTCAATAAAAATGAAAATCACCAGCACTCTAAGGTGATTTTTTTTTAATCCATGTGACCAATAGAGAAAGACAAATACCAATAACAAGTCCAATAAAAATATCAATCAGTAATGTTGCTATGAAAGTAGCAAGATAAATGGCAGCATCTGTGGACTTATATTTAAGATAAATTATAAAGTTTTTAAAGTTAATGAGGTTTGAGACAGCTATTATAATTATAGCAGCAAGTGCTGCTTTAGGTAGATGGTAAAATAAAGGGGTGAGGTAAATTATTGATAGTAGCATGAAAATTGCAGTAATTAACAATGATAGATTACTTTTTGCACCGGATTGATAGTTAACAGCTGACCTTGAGATGGCTCCGGCTACCGGAATTGCACCAACAAATGAACTAGTTACATTTGCAAGTCCTAAACCGATTAACTCTTGATTAGGGTTTAACTCCTCGTTTTTTTTATTCGCTAACGTTTTTCCAATGGCATAAGATTCAATAAAGGAAATAAACCCAATCATCAGGGCAATTGGCACTAACAATAAAATAGTATCAAACGTTGTCGTGTGCATGGACATACTTGGCAGTTCCTGTGGGATTTCCCCAATAATGTCAACACCTTTTTTATGTAGATTAAAATAATCAACAATAATGATTGATGCAATAAGAACGATAAATGGGCCAGGAGAAACGGTGAATTTCTTTTTTAATACTAGTAAAATAAAAAGACTTCCTAGACCTATTCCAACTGAAAAAATGTTTGCTTTTGGAATATGGTTGGCAATTTCAATTAAATAATAAAAAAAATTGTGATAGCTAGGTAATTTTACACCTATAATTGATTTGATTTGGTTTAAAGCGATAATAATCGCAATTGCAGATGTAAAGCCACTAATCAATGCGGGAGATACATAATCAAAAATAGATCCAAACCGAATCAGTCCCATTATAATTTGAACTACCCCAACTAACAGGGCAAGGACGATCATTAAGCCCATAAATTGGGAAGAATGCGGTTGTACAATGCTGGAAATACCTGAAAAGGCTAATAGGGAGACAACAGACACTGGACCTACGGATAAATATTTTGAATTCCCAAATAGAGAATAAATAATCAATGGAAAAGTGGCAGCAACTAAACCAATGGAGAGTGGTACTCCTGCAATGGTTGCATAAGCCATGCTTTGTGGCAGTAATAAAAATGCAACAATCAATCCCGCTGTAACATCACCTACCAAGTTCTCATGTTTGTATTGCGTAAGTTGCTGTAATCCAGGCATAATTTTAAAAATCATAGAATAGATGCCCCTCCCCTAGTAAATAAAACTGTACTTGTACTATATTTATCGATTAAATTAAATATTCATTAACTTCTTTTGAATATCTATATGTAAGCTCCTATTTATAACCAGAGCGAACAACAAGCTTTAAGGGTATACTACTAACTCTTCACCAGAAAAAATTCAGTTAAGCGTTAGAAGGAGATGGAGTTAACACATTTTGCTATCACTTTCCTTCTAAAACATAGATTTCATGTTAGTTAGCCAGTTCACAATAATTAATACAATAGAAAGTATGAGTGTAGTTTGTTATTTGTGACCAAGCCTTCTTTTATCGATAGTAAGGGGGTCGAGGAGGCGGTTCTACTGCTTTATTTGCATTTATGTCCTCTTCATCAATTCTGCTTAACCTAATAGGAATTAAGCTTCAAAAAGCGGATAATATTTTTTTAGCCTCATTCTTTTGTGTTTATACAAAATGGCAGATATTTCATACATATATATTCAAAAAGAAGTCATTTTTTGAATAAAACCGATTGACTGTAAGTGAAAAGTGAATTATAATATCATAAAGTATTCAGATTATTTTTAATTGCCTTCTATATTAAAAAGTAGGTAATTCTCTGGATAATTCATTTTAAACCATATATAAATGGTGGAAAGTAAATAAAAGGAGTTGGAATTATGGGAAAAAATAGAATGCGTTTAGTCATCACATTTCTTTTATTTACTTCTGTCGTAATGATATTAGCGGCATGTGGAAATGAAGAAGAATCTGCGGAAAATTACCCTAATCGTGAGATAGAGATGGTAATTCCTTGGGATCCGGGTGGCGGCAGTGATATCGAAGGGCGTGTAGTCGTCGATCATGCGGAAGAAGCATTAGGTGAATCAATGGTTGTTGTGAATATACCAGGAGTGGGCGGCACAATTGGTGCGGAAGAATTATTAGAAAAAGAAGCTAATGGATATCATTTGGGACAAATCCATGAAGGCCATCTTGTAGCCCATCACACAGGCGTTACAGATGTAAATTATGATGATTTTGTGCCGATTGCATCTATGTCATCCTCTGATCAGATTCTTACAGTATCAAGTGAATTGGGTATAGATTCATTTGAAGAATTCGTCGAATACGGAAAAGAGAATCAAATAAATTTTGGAGGAACAGTTAGTGGTATACCACGTGTCTGGGTGGAACAGATTGGCAGAACTCTCGATATCAACTACAACCTCGTTGGTTATGAAGGACTCGGTGAAGCAATACAAGCGCTCGCGGGTGGACATGTTGATGCTGTCATTGCCGATTATCCATCAGCCGTTGAATTCGTCGAGGCGGGTCACATGAAATTCCTGGCAATTGGAACAGAGGAGCGATCAGATACATTACCAGATGTCCCAACGTTTGTAGAAGCAGGTTATGATATAACAATGGGAATAAATCGTGGATATGTGGCTCCAGCTGGCACCGACATGCAGATCATTGAGCACCTAAGTGAAAAACTTGGAGAGGTTGCAACTAGTGATGCATTTATTGAAGAGATTACAGCCCTTGGTGCAAGTGTAAACTTTATGGATCACGACAAATATGCAACGTATCTAGAGGAACAGAATGCTATAATAGAAGATACCATTTCCGAAATTAATGCAGAAGAATAGTATTATAATAGAGTTATGAGGGCGAAGCGAAGAATCGCCCTCTACTTTTTTCTAAAATGAATAAATCTAGGAGGTTATCATGGGTGAAATTTTGATTGGGATTCTATTAATTTTTTTTAGTGCGTTAATATATTTTAATTCGGGAGACTTCCCACAGCTTAATGAAACCCATTTGGATCCAGGGTCCTACCCCAAATTGATTGCCCTACTATTAATCTTATTATCGCTGGTCATGATAATTAAGAAGACAGTACAATTACTGCAGTCGAAAACAATCAGCTTCGATACAGGGATGAAGGACTTTGTGAAAAAACAATGGAAAGAATACCACTTGGTTGTTTATACGTTAGTGATATTGGCATTATATATCTTTTTATTGAATGTACTTGGTTTCATCATTTCCAGCATCGCTTTCATCATAGCAGCTGGCTTATTGATTGGCCCACGAAAGAAAAAGGATGTTATGGTCATCAGTCTTATCTCTTTCGTCATCACCTTTGGAGTTTATTTATTTTTCGAAAATGTGTTGTACGTCAGATTTCCAAATGGGATACTCTTTTAGTAACAAGTAAGGGGATGATGCAAAATGCTTGATTTATTATTGCTCGGAATAAGTGAAATTTTTCAATTACACATCTTAGTAGTCATCTTGTTAGGGGTTATAGCTGGTATTTTAGCTGGATTAATTCCCGGGTTTACTGTGACGATGGCAATCGTGCTAACACTACCATTAACGTTTGGAATGGAGCCGATTACTGGGGTGGCAGCAATGATAGGTGTCCTTGTTGGTGGAATGTCAGGTGGGCTTATTACAGCAGCTTTGCTTGGAATTCCGGGAACACCATCTGCTGTAGCAACCACTTTTGATGCCTATCCAATGTCACGGAAAGGACAGCCGGGAAAAGCCTTATCGCTTGGTATTTGGGCATCCTTTCTAAGTTCGATTATCAGTCTCTTTCTACTCGTATCCATTGCGCCCCAAATTGCCAATCTGGCATTGAAGTTTGGTCCATGGGAGATGTTTTCCTTAATTGTGGCGGCCTTAACAATCATTGCGAGTGTGACAGGAGAATCGATTCTAAAAGGCCTAATAGCTGGTTTGTTTGGCTTGTTAATTGCGACAGTTGGCGCAGATCCAATTGCTGGAATTACCCGTTTTTCTTTTGATATGCAAGTGCTTCGTGCTGGCATACCTTTCCTTGTAGTATTGATTGGTATGTTTGCTATATCAAGACTACTTAATTCTGTCGAGCGGTCGGAGTTGGACAGAGATATTTTACAAAAACAAGAAGATAAGATTAAAGGTATTCAGTTTGTGTTGAAACCAAAAGAAACATTTATTTCTGTTATAAGGAAACCAGTCAACCTCATTCGCTCTTCCGCTATCGGTTCCATTATTGGTGCCATACCAGGTGCTGGAGGAAGTATTGCTAATATAATTGCGTACGACCAAGCGAAAAAGTGGTCGAAGGAGTCGGAGAAATTTGGTACTGGCCATGAAGAAGGAGTAGTTGCTTCAGAAGCGGGTAACAACTCTACCGTCGGCGGGGATTTAATTCCTACTATCGCTTTGGGCATACCAGGCTCAGCTGTGACGGCAGTATTATTGTCCGCCTTAATGGTGCATGGAGTAAATCCAGGACCATTGCTAATTGCAAATGAACCAAATATTGTTGGAGGTATCTTCTTAGCATTTTTAGTGGCATCCTTTTTCATGCTGATTACACAGTTTGTGGGTATTCGGTACTTTATTCGAGTCACGGAGATACCCGCACATATACTAGTGCCGTTGATTCTGGTGTTATGTGTAACTGGTACGTTTGTATTGAATAATCGTATAACAGATATATATTTATTGTTCATAATTGGAATTGTCGGCTACTTTTTCACGAAATATAAATTCGCACTGGCTCCTATAATTATTGGAGTTATTCTTGGGCCAATTGCTGAAGTGAACTTGCGCCGGGCATTTATGTCAGATCCCAATTGGACGCTATTCCTGACACGTCCAATCTCATTGACTTTCCTAATACTTGGTGTCTTATCCATCGCGTTCACCATATGGCAAAGCAGAAGAGCTGGTGCGAGGTAATCGAATTGTTTGGTAGCGGATTTCCACTACTTCAAGTGCAAGTTAATACAATGTGCAACCCCAGAATTGCTTAATAGGAAATTCTGGGGTTTTGTGCATCTGCAAATAAATACGTAGCTCATTTTGTTCGAGTATTTATTAGCATAGAATTGCTACTTAACTATGAAATTCTGAGATGGAAAGATTAGAAGGTTGCAAGTTGCTACGTGATGGCGGAAGAGTATCAGGACTTTTAAAATATGGCATACGAATGTTCGGCGATTAGGGTTAAAGGGTTAGATCTAATTTTACATGCCATCAAATTGACAGTGAATATTTAATACTTCAGCTAGTTGTATATCTTCTCCTCTTTCCATTGACACTAGGTGCTAGGAATGGATTATTGCATGAACGCACTATACCGAAAATGGAAGCATGGGAACGGATCTTTTGCTTCATTTTTCTTTCAGATATACAGGAGCCCATCCTAATGACGAAACTGCCACATGAAGAACAAAATAATCTACATAGTTAACAAATATTGGGGACACGTTATACAAATATACCCAAGTGAAAAATGTAGCTATCAAATAATTGAAAATAATATGTCAAAATTTGCAGGTGCTCACATCAGCACTCGAATAAACACCGTAAAGTTATTATGCTCTGTGGTGTTTTTTATCGTCTATTTAAAATAATTTATTTTTCTTTTTCTGGAATTGAAACAAAAATATTTTGCCTAGGTGTTACCAACTGTTATTACAGAGTTCTTCATTTAATCACCATTACATAAATAAACCGCTATTCATAAAGTTTATAATTATTAGAGAATAAGTCAAAAAGTAGTTGACAAAAGCAACTTTTATCCCTAAAATTAGTTTGAATACAGAAAAGGAGGAATTTACAGATAAATGGGCGAGAGTGTTCAGGAAATTAAACGCTTTAATCGATTCTATTTAAGGATGATGGGACTTTTTTCTTTATATACAGATCAAAGTTCATATTCAGCCACCGAAGTAATGATATTGTTTGAGATTTATTCCAGTAAAAAATGTACAGCCTCATTTCTGTCTGAACACTTTTTATTCGATAAGGGTTATATAAGTAGAATGGTGAAAAAATTTCAGCAAAAGAATGTTATAGAGAAAGTTGCATCAGAAGAAGATCGTCGAATTCAGTACTTACAAGTAACAGAAAAAGGGTTGAAAGATTTAAATGTCCTGGCAAAAAAAGCAGATTTGAGTGTAAAGAGTATGATCAAAGATATTAGTCAGGAAGATCTTAAGGTAATGATAGATTCAATGAGAAAAATTGAAGATGTATTAGAAGGAAAATAATATTAAAAGGGTGGTATTTAATGAAGAAGTTCATAGTTGCACTTTTAGCTGTAAGTCTATTATTGGTGATCTCGGCTTGTACGGAAGGGACAAGCAGTCAGGACACTGAATCTGATGGCACTACGGATGGTAGTGAGGATACAAAAGATAGTATTGTTATCGGATTTGAATCTGACGCTGTTACTTTGATAGCTAACAATGATGTTAATTATACTACTGACGCACAGATCAGAAACATTTATGATCCTTTAATTGAAAGAGATGGTAACACAGGAGAGTTTGTCCCTGCCTTGGCTGAAAAATGGGAAAATATTGATGAGTTAACGTGGCGCTTGAAATTAAAAGAAGGTATTACATTCCATAACGGTGCAGAATTTAATGCCGAATCCGCCAAGTTCAGTATTGATTATATTTTAGATGAGGCAAATCAATCTTATTACCGCTCAAGATGGGCTAATGTTGAACAGGTGGAAGTACTTTCACCATATGAAGTAGAAATTACTACTTCTGAACCTTTCCCAAGCTTAATACAGCGTATTGCAGATGACCTGCTGATTATGGAACCAGGCTATGTAAATGAAGTTGGTACAGAACAGGCAGCGAAAGAACCAGTCGGAACGGGCGCATATAAATTTGTAGAATGGTCCCGTGATAACTACCTTAAATTAGAGGCTTTTGAAGATTATTATAAAGAAACGCCTGAAATCAAGAATCTTGAATTTCGTTATATTCCTGAATTTAGTTCAAGAATGTCCGCATTTTTAAGCGGGGAAATCGATTTATTTAAAAATATCCCAGTAGATTCAGTTGAGGAAATTAAAAATGCTGAAAACTCTAAAGTGGAAGAGGTTTCTTCATCACGTATCAATTACTTGGCGTTAAATACGTTCCATGATGGACCTATGCAAGATGAAAAAGTTCGTGAAGCTATTAATTATGCAGTTAACGTTGATGAGCTACTAGAGTCCATTTTAAATGGATTTGGAACAAAAATGACAGGGCCTTTATCCAAAATCAACTCTGGATACACGGAAACAGAAGACTATGGGCACGATTCTGAGAAAGCTGTAGAACTTTTGAAAGAAGCTGGGTATGATCCAGAATCACTTGAATTAACGTTAGATACTCCTAATGGCCGTTACCCAATGGATTCACATATTGCTCAGGGGATTGCGTCACAATTGCAAAAAATTGGAGTAACCGTAAATGTTCAAGTAAATGAGTGGGGGAACCACCTGGAAAAAATTCAAAACAGAGAGATGCAGGACATGTATATCTTAGGGTGGGGTCCAGCATTTGACGCACAGTCAACAATTGAAAATCTGTTTACAGAAGTTGCCCCATACAGCAGTTTCTATAATGAAGAGATCGAAGAAAAAATATACAAAACAAACGCATTGTTTAACCAAGAAGAAAGATTAGCAGGTTATGCGGAAATCCAGCGTGATTTAGTTGATAAAGCTGCATGGGTCCCACTATGGCAACAAGCAGACTTATACGCAGTACGAGAGAACCTGGAATTCAACCCAAGAGTTGATGAGAAAATGCAAGGATACTATATGTCCTGGGAATAGAACTGGATGAATAGAGGAGAGGGTTACACCTCTCCCATTCTATAATTAAAGTGATTTGGATAGAAAGGGGGACCTTACATGTTGGACTTTGTTATTAAAAGATTCTTACAGGTTATCTTGGTAGTCTTCTTAGCGCTTACTGTCGTTTTCTTTATGATTCGACTGTCTGGTGATCCAACTACGCTATTTCTACCACCTGATGCACCAAGAGAACAAATAGAAGAATATAGGGAGTTACTGGGATTCAATAGACCTCTATATGTACAGTATGGGGACTTCATGATAAATGCAGTACAAGGAGATTTCGGTGAATCTTTAAGAAGTCATGAGGATGCCCTGCAAATCGTACTGGATCGATTCCCAGCAACATTTCAACTCGCCATATCCGCTTTGATAATTTCCTTATCAATTGCTATCCCACTTGGTGTTTTATCTGCATATAAAAGAAATACAGTGTTCGATAAAATAGGTGTCGGGCTCACGGTTGTAGGACAAGCTGTACCAAGTTTCTGGCTGGGACTTATTCTGATTTATTTTTTCGCTGCACAGTTTAAGATGCTGCCATATGGCGGTGGTGGATCCTTGGTGCATATGATTCTTCCTACTATCACATTAGCGGCATATAGTGTTGCTAGATTTACCCGTTTTACCAGATCAGCAATGCTTGATGTAATGCGAAAAGACTATATTCGGACTGCTAAATCCTCAGGCGTCCCTACCAGAAGACTTATCATGCGGTACGCTTTACGCAATTCACTGATTCCAATTATCACTTTGGTAGCTCTTGATTTAGGGGTATTGCTTGGCGGAGCTGTTATTACAGAAGTTGTATTCTCCTGGCCTGGAATAGGAAGGTTGTTGATGCAGTCCTTAATGAATCGGGATTTTCCAATTGTTCTAGCTGGAGTATTTATCATCGCATTAACTTACGCAGTAATTAATTTTATTGCTGACGTGCTGTATGCATATGTTAATCCGCAAATACGTGTAAAGTAGGTGAAAAAAATGGCTTCAAGTCTTCCAGAAAGCGGACAGGTTTTAACTAATGTTGTTAAACCAAAAAGAAAATCGAAAACAAGTACATTTTTCTCTAATCTATCAAGAAGCTGGAGCGGGATGCTGGGCTTTTTGATCATAACTTTATTAATCGTCATTAGTTTAGTTGGCCCGTGGATTACACCATTTGATCCTTTATACGCAGAATTCAGTAAGAAACTATTACCGCCAATGACTGAAGGCCATTTATTGGGAACAGATCAGCTTGGAAGAGATATCTTCTCAAGGATATTAATTGGTGCTCGAGTGTCCGTCATTATTGGAGTTGCAACTGTGTTAATTGCAGGTTTATTTGGGACAATTATTGGCATTATATCAGGATTCTTCAGAGGATGGCTTGATGTAGTGTTAATGAGAATAGTAGACGTGCAGTTAAGCTTTCCATTTATTCTTTTGGTGCTTGTAATCAACGCGATAATTGGAGCGGGTCTTAAAAATATTATCATTTCGCTGGCTATTGGCGGCTGGGTTATTTTTGCCCGTGTAATTCGAAGTGAAGTTCTTGCATTACGAGAAAAAGAATTCATAACATCCTGTGTAGCAACAGGGGTTTCCAGGTTTGAAATTCTTATAAAACATATTGTCCCTAATCTATTTACACCAATCATTATTCTGGCATCGCTACAGATTGGTACGTATGTTATTGCAGAGGCATCTGTCAGTTTCTTAGGATTCGGCGTGCAGCCACCTACACCTGCTTGGGGAAATATGCTTAGTGAAGGAAAGGATTATATCTTAAGTTCCTGGTGGTTAATCACTTTTCCTGGACTTGCAATTGTTATCACGGCACTAGGTGTCAATCTATTTGGCGACTGGCTGCGAGATACGTTAGACCCCGAACTAAAGGGAGAATGATAGGAGGCGAAATTCATGTCTGATGCAATCCTTGAGATAAAAGATTTACAGATTCAATTTAAAAGCGGAAAAGAAACTGTTCAGCCGATTAGAGGGGTGGATTTCACTCTAAAAAAAGGAGAAACCTTAGGCGTTGTTGGAGAGTCTGGTAGTGGCAAGAGTGTAACATCATTAGCGATAATGGGGCTGCTTCCAGATAAAACAAGTGAAATTATTTCCGGGGAGATTCTATTTAATGGCAAGGATTTATCGAAGCTTAAAGAAAACCAGTACCGGAAAATAAGAGGTAACGAGATCTCCATGATATTTCAGGAGCCAATGACATCTTTAAATCCCGTTTTTACAATAGGGGAACAGTTAAGTGAACCGTTAAGGCAGCATAAGAAAATGCCAAAGAAAGAAATTAATGCTGCTATTATAGCCGTATTAAAACAAGTTGGAATTGCAAGAGCGGAACAAATTATTAACGAATACCCCCATCAGCTCTCTGGAGGCATGAGACAGCGGGTAATGATTTCACTCGCCTTATTGTGCCAGCCTGATTTAATGATCGCTGATGAACCAACAACTGCATTGGATGTAACGATACAAGCTCAAATACTGAAACTGATGAAAGACATTAAAAAGAAGAACGATATGAGCCTGCTGCTTATAACGCATGATTTGGGTGTAGTGGCTGAAATGTGCGACCGGGTTGTAGTTATGTATGCTGGGGAAATTGTTGAAGTTGCCGAAATAAACGAGTTGTTTAACAACCCATTACATCCATATACAAAAGGCTTAATAAATTCATTGCCTTCAAAGAACACAAGAAAAAATCGACTCTATTCAATTAGCGGGCAAGTTCCAAAGCCAAATGAAATAACCAAGGGGTGCGTTTTTGCCAATAGGTGTCCTGTCGCCTTTTCGAAGTGCTTTGAAGAAACGCCACCTGTCTTTGGAACAGGAAGTCATATCAGTAAGTGCTGGCTACAGGATCCAAACGAGGGTGAGGTGAGTTAAATGGAAGACAACGTGTTATTGGAAGTTCGGAATTTAAAAAAACATTATGAAATATCACAGGGAATTTTCAAGAAAAGTTTGATTGTCCGAGCGGTGGATGATATTAGTTTCAACGTTTTAAAGGGAGAAACGTTTGCATTAGTGGGAGAATCTGGCTGCGGAAAGTCAACAACAGGGAAAACAATTCTACGGCTGACAGATCCAACAGATGGACAGGTGGTATTTGACGGAGATGACATTGCTAACCTGCCATACAATGAAATGCGGTCATTACGGAAACGTATGCAAATGATCTTCCAGGATCCGTATGCCTCGTTGAATCCTAAAAAAACCGTCCAACAGATTTTAATGGAACCTTTACGTGTTCATAAGCAATTTGACGCAAAAGACCGGCATCAGAAAATATTAAATATCCTCGATATCGTTGGACTTTCAGAGGAACACCTGGAACGTTACCCCCATGAATTTTCTGGGGGACAACGGCAGCGAATTGGGATTGCCAAAGCGGTGATCCTTCAACCAGATTTCATTGTCGCTGATGAACCTGTATCGGCATTAGATGTGTCCGTACAGTCGCAGGTTATTAACCTGATGCTTGATCTACAAAAAGAATTCGGATTAACTTACTTATTTATTTCACACGATTTGAGTGTTATTGAACATATGACAGATCGGGTTGCGGTAATGTATCTTGGCGAAATCGTAGAGGTGGCAGAAACAGAAGAGTTATTTGCAAACCCAAAACACCCGTATACACAAGCTTTAATTTCTGCTGTACCTATTTCTCACCCAGCGGAAGAAAGGGAACGGATTATTCTGGAGGGCGATGTACCGAGCCCTGTAAATCCACCACCAGGCTGTTCGTTCCACACAAGATGTCCATTTGCAATGGAAGTTTGCCGGGAGTCAGCACCGCAGCCAACAACGTTCGCGGATGGTCATACGGCAAATTGCCATTTATATACAAAAAAAGAGGAGGAAACAAAACATGTTATTATCAATTCCTAAATACGAACTGAAAGCCCGTCAAGAGAAGTTTCAAAAGAGGTTATCTGAAAGAAATTGTGATGGAGCGGTTATTTTCGCTGTAACTGATATTTTCTATTTAACCGGATTCCATTTTCATGCTACAGAAAGACCAATGGGGTTAATGGTGGATCCAAATCAGAAGGTACATCTTTTTGTACCGCAACTGGAACATGAGCATGCTGAAGAATATGGAGCTGTAGACTTTGTACATTCTTACCCAGAATATCCTGGTATCAAGCATCCGATGCAATACTTTAAGGAAGTCCTGCAGAAATTTGATTTTGAAGGAAAGACAATTGGCTATGATTCATTAGGTTATGGATCCCCTATGGGATATCGTGGACCAACAGTAGACCAGCTTATTGAAAGTAAAGAATTCGTTTCGTTGCACGGAGTAATTGAAGAATTGCGTTTTATTAAATCTCCTAATGAAGTGGAACTAATTAAAGAATCATGTCGCTGGGGCAATCTCGCACACCGCCTTCTGCAGAAGTATACAAAAGTAGGACTAAGTGAAATTGAAATCACCAGTAAAGCATCACAGGAAGCTACGCTATCCATGATTGAAACATTGGGACCTGATTATAAGCCGCATGGAAAAACTGCATATGCCATTTTCAGAGGTCAAATTGGCCCAGAATCCGCATTTCCACATGCAGTAACTCAAAATCTAATCATGTCAAAAGGTGATACATTAGTAACTGGTGCTGCTTCGGATGTGTTCGGTTACCACAGTGAATTGGAAAGAACCATGTTTGTAGAGGAAGTATCAAAAGAACAGGAGAAATATTTTAATTATATGTATAAGGCACAGGATATTGCTTTCGAAGCTATTAAACCTGGAGTTACCTATGCATCAGTGGAAGAAACTGTCCAGAAATATTTTAAAGAGGAAGGTATTACCGAATTAACACGTCACCATACAGGACATAATATTGGCCTGCTTGGGCATGAAGCACCATTCTTTGACTTAGGAGACGATACTGTCATCGAACCGGGCATGGTTGTCACGGTTGAACCTGGTATTTATGTAAATGGTCTTGGAGGATTCAGACATTCTGATACTGTCCTTGTAACTGAGGATGGCATAGAGATGCTGACTTACTATCCAAGGGATTTAGCTTCACTTATTTGCTAATAAATCTGAGTGCTTGGTGAAATCTTTTTGCCAAGCATTTATTTTATCTATGTTTTGTGGTTGTGGAAATATCCTCACTTTCGTAGGCAATATACAAGCCTCCTCCCCGTGGGGTCTCACGCTTAACAGGATATATCATTCATCTCTGTCCGCCTAAACAGCTTATTGATCACAAACTTATAGAAGACAGCCTGTTAAATAAACAAAGAAGGGATGTACAATATGAAACTATTTATCTCAGCTGATATTGAAGGTATATCAGGTGTTGCAACAATACAGCAATTGGTAACCAATTCAGAGTATCAGCGATTCAGAAAGCTAATGACCAGTGAGGTGAACGCAGCCATCAGAGGGGCATTTAAAGGTGGAGCTAGTGAAGTAGTTGTAGCAGATGGCCATGGTAACATGTCTAATATCATTATAGAAGATCTTGACAACCGTGCCCGATTAGTTTCAGGTAATAATAGAGTAATGGCCCAATTGGAAGGTCTCGATGATACATATGATGGGATCATTTTTATAGGTCATCACGGTAGAGAAAGTGATTCAGATGCTGTCATTTCTCACACATTGGCTGGGGTATGTGTGAAAGAAATGAAGATAAATAATCAAGTGGTTGGGGAAACAGAAATGAATGCAATGGTTGCCGGTAAATTTAGTGTTCCTCCTATCTTTATTAGCGGAGATGACATGTATGTAAGTGAAGTTAAAGAAACATTGCCTAATGTCAGGTCTGTTGTTTCAAAATATGCGAGGAACCGGTTAGCTGCAGAGCTTATTCATCCAGAAGAAGTCCGCAAAGAAATTGAGCAGAAAGTTGAGACGGCTGTAAAAGACTTAGAACAGTATGAGCCATTAGTGATAAAGGAGCCTATAACATTTGAAATTAATTTCAAAGGCCCTCAACAAGCACAAATGACTACTACTATTCCAACTGTACAAATGATCACCCCAACACGAATAAGGTTTACTTGCGATGATATTGTAACTGCCTATAAACAAATGTGGGGTTGTGTGATTATAGCGATGGCTGCAACAAATGGAATATTAGGCAGCGTCAATTCTTAAAATTTTTAAAGAGGAGGGATTCAGGTGATTGCTCAAACGTCTCGAAGATTTTTTATGTTCGCAGCATCAAATAAAATGCTGAATAAAGCAGCTAGAAAATGGGGATTCCGTTTTGGTGCGGCCCAGGTTGTCGCAGGTGAAACAATTGAAAGCGTAATAGAAAAAGTAGCTGAATTAAACGAAAAAGGACTGGTCTGTACGCTTGATCACTTAGGAGAATTTGTAACGAGCAAGGAAGAAGCAATCGAAGCAACACAGTACAATGTGCGTACATTAGAAGCAATCGAAGCATCTAACGTAACAAGTAACTTATCCGTGAAAATGACCCAATTAGGCCTCGACATTGATAGAGAATTCTGTATAAAAAATATGATTAGCATATTAGCAACTGCTAAAAAATATGATAAATTTGTGCGGATTGATATGGAAGATTATGCACACTGTAAGGTTACATTGGACATAATGAAGGAACTTCGCGATGTTCACGGCTTTGACAACGTTGGTACTGTTATTCAATCATACCTGTTTCGTGCTGAGGAAGATGTTGAGGCACTGAAAGGCATCCCGCTGCGTTTGGTAAAAGGTGCCTATAAAGAATCGCCTGAGGTTGCCTATCAAAATAAGTCAGAGATTGATGACAACTATCTGAACATCATCAAAAAGCATCTGTTAAATAAGAGCTATACTGCAATAGCAAGTCATGATCATCACATTATTGAAAAAGTCATTGCGTTTACTAAGGAGCATAATATTTCAAGTAACCAATTCGAATTTCAAATGTTGTACGGATTTAGAAATGAGCTACAGATGGAACTGTTGGAAAAGGGCTATAAAGTCCGTGTATATGTCCCATTTGGCAACGACTGGTTTGGTTACTTTATGAGAAGACTGGCCGAAAGACCACAAAATATATCCTTCGCTTTGAAAGGATTCTTTTCTAAATAGTGATGAAGAGCTGGCGTGCTGTCAGTTCTTCTTAACAAGCAACCTATACATATATTGGGGGATTTTAGAAGTGAAGGGACACTTCTAGTGGTATACCCAAACCGAAGTAGAAGCCCTTTTCCCATCGGTTGGTGCAACCAACCGATACAGCTGATCCAAGCTCACACGTTTGTCATCTGGTGCCTGTCACTTCCCACTTTTTATCAAATTTTGTCGAATGAGTTTACTAGGTTTATAGTAGGTGTTAGAGCTTGTATTGGTACTAGCAGCTTTTAGTTTAAAGTGCAATAATCACCTCAAGTCATGCATAAGAATAAAAAAACGAAAGGAGAGAGTCATGGAGTTATTTGCAGTTATACTAATTGGGCTTTTATTGCTAATGGTTGGATGGAAAGTCGCCAAAAAAATCATTCGCTTTCTTATCTTTTTAGCGCTAGTTGGAGTGGCGATCTACTTCTTTATGAATTACTTATAACTACATAGAATATACATATTCGTAAAAATTCCCTTTCTACTTTTTTATATAGTAGAAAAGGAATTTTTTTGTGTCATATAACTTGTTACCTCGATCCATCGTTATAAGCCGTATATCCTTAGGTGGTGGAGCCTGTCACTTCCCAGGCAGGATTCGACTTTTTAATGTATAAAATAGAATAGTAGATACACCTGCTATATGATAAAATAAGAGATATCAGAAAGCAAATTAGGTTGGTGATTCCTATTGAAAAGACATCTGTTTAAGGTGGATAAAGAACTCTTTGAATTAAATGCGATGGAAATGGACGACTCGTTAATCCACTTCTTTAGGGAAATAGATATAGTAGAAAAGACATTTACTATGGTAAATGATCAGGGATTACATAGAAAGTTTTCCATTGATTGGAAAGAAGGTTTGCTACTAGGAAGAGGAATAAAGGGTTTCTTTGCTCCTTATTCAGCGGAGTGGTTGACGATTTACTATACAGAAGATCATAAAATAATAATTACTGCACAAAATCAGGTAGCCTTGAATAACTTTGAGGGTGAGTTCCATGATCAGGAACAGGCGCAAACTGTTCTCGACGCCTTAACTGGTTTTACTAATAATTCCGATAAATGGTTCCAACTACACCAGGTGGCACAGCAATTCCAAATTAATCCAAGTGATAATGAACTGCTTTGTTTGCCATATGTTCGTGAATTGGAAACATTTGATTACCAGATCAAATCTGTCAAATCGGTGATCAGCCGTTTTAAGGGACGGGTGATGCTGAGTGATGAAGTTGGACTTGGCAAAACAGTGGAAGCTGGATTGGCGATGCTGGAATATATTATGCGTGGGCTCGCAAGGAGAATCTTGATTGTTGTCCCGCCATCACTTGTTGGGCAATGGGAAAATGAAATGAAAAGGAAATTTAACCAGGACTTTATTCGTTCAGATCATCCCGATTTTAAGAAGATGGGTGAGGATGCGTGGACACATTATCCAAAGGTTATTTCTTCAATTGATACAGCAAAACAAAAGAAACATCGAGAAGCTATTTTCACGCAGCAATATGATTTAATCATTGTTGACGAAGCACATCATTTAAAGAATCGAACAACCCAAAAATGGAAGTTCGTCAATGGTATTAACAAAAAATATATTTTCCTATTAACGGCAACTCCAGTCCAAAACCATCTCGAAGAACTGTACAATCTGATTACTCTATTAAAACCTGGGCAATTAAGAACATACAGTTATTTTAAGAAAAACTTTGTTGAAAGCAAAGACGGAATTGAGGCCAAAAACGTAGAAAGGCTTAAAAACCTGTTAGCGGATGTCATGATTCGCAACAAACGAAGCAACGTTGATGTTACATTTACAAAAAGAACAGCACATACGAGGACAGTCGAAATTTCAAAGCGGGAAAAGGCTTTGTATGAAAACTTTAGTACCTTTGTTCGAAACAAATATAAAGAGCAGCATCCAATACTAAACCGATTTCGGCTTAAGAACCTTCAAGAACAAGCAGGCAGTACGATTACGGCGCTTATTCCCTCTCTGGAGAGACTTGCAGCCAATGAAAAGTTGTCTGAATATGACCAAAAAACAATGAAAAGATTCCTTAATGACGCGTATGAAATCATCTTAAACAAAGATGAAGTTCATGCGAAGGCAGAAGAACTTGTTTCTATTTTAACTGAATTTAACGATAAAATGATTGTCTTTACTAAATTTGCATCAACACAAGCGTATATTAGTAATTTGTTAAAGGAAAGCGGTTTTCAAGTTGCTGAATTTCACGGAAGGTTGCGTCGGAGGGAAAAAGAAGAACAAGTTACATTTTTTAGAGATGAAGCGGATGTGTTAGTGAGTACAGAAATTGGTGGTGAAGGAAGGAATCTGCAGTTCTGTCATGGGATGATTAACTTCGATCTGCCTTGGAATCCAATGGCAATCGAACAGCGGATTGGCAGAATTCATCGAATTGGACAGGAAAATGATATTTCTGTTTATAATCTTGTTGCCAAGGATACAATTGAATATTATATTTTAGATTTGCTGGATCGGAAAATTAATATGTTTGAACTTGTTGTTGGTGAAGTTGATGCTATTTTAGGTGATATAGAGGAGAAGGAGGATTTTTCCGAACTTATCATGAAAGCCTGGGTTGATTCCGAAACGAACGAAGAAGTGGAAACGGAACTTGATCAGATTGGAGAAGAACTTCTGAAAAATAAGCAAAAATTAGCTAAACAGAAACAACTGGATGACGCAATATTTTAAGTGAAATGGAGGTGCCCTATGCAGCTGCAACGATTTGTTACTGAGGTGTTTGAGGAGTTGGGCGGGGTTGTTATTCCGGTTGAATATGCCTTATGCCATGTTCTTGTTCCCGAAGCATATACGCCATATTTCCAAAACAAGACAGAATTGGAACTGGCCTTTGACTTTGAAGTTTCACAAGAACACCCCGAGTCAGAATTCGTTACGTTTGGAAGTTTTGTCTTAGAACAGTTACTAGCAATTGTCCATCAAAATGCAAATAGCACACTTCGATTTGCAGAGATTGAACGGCTTGAGCTCGGGAATCCTTTGAAAAAGATAACACGTTATTTGGAGAACGAGCCAGGGAAGATAACAATTGTCGGTGAAAGACCTGTGCTCGGTTTATGGGCTGTTTTTCAATATAATATTACTTATGTTGCAGATGAAAAAACGCAAGACTCTGAACAAATTTGGGTAAACCTGCTTACAAACGAAATTTGTCCAGAAATGAAACGGAAACAAAACTGGATTATTTATAAACAAGAGTCGCTTTACACGTACCCTATTCCGGAAACTGTTGAGATGTCTTATGCATTTGAAAAAGCAACAAAGTATGTGAAGAATAAGGCAGAACAGCAAAAAAACATTCAATCTAATCACACGATTTTAGAAAAAGATGTCGAAAGAATAGCAAACTATTACAAAGAACTTTTAGCGGAAAATAAGAAGAGAGTGAGTCGAAAAGGATTAAGTGATGACAAGAAGAAGGAACTAGCTACAAAATCAGAAACAATCACACTGGAGCGAGACAAACAGCTTCAAGAAATCTACAACAAATATAATGCCCAAATTGAAATGAATATTGATAATGGGATACTATATTTTATTCCATTGCTTGAATATAATGTGGAGATTCAATTTAGAGCTAATATTAAACAGAAAACCCTTTTTTATAATCCGATAACGAAAGACTTTTTTAAAAAGGATACATCGGTTTCAGTGGATGCTGTACAGACTACTGGAAGTATAGGCAATAATTAAATTTATCAAGTATATAAAAACAGAGTGGGATAGGATCGATGATAAGGGAAGTTGACATGATTAAGAATGGGGACGGGTCTAACAGGGGACAATCGGAAGTTTTGCGCGAAAAAAGGCACAATGAGAAGGTTTATTCTACTCGTGGTGCCTTTTTCTTGTTATATGTAATTACTCACCAGCAAAATTTTTGGTTACCTTACCCTAGAAAAATGAAGTCGCGAGAGGTAGTGCGTCCCCCTAAGATTCAATCTTTTTGGCTAGGTGCCTGTCACTTCTCGAATTTTGGAGGTATTTGTCGAATAGATTGCTAGGACTAATGTGTGAAGTTAGTTCTAGCAGTTTTTTTGGGATGCTTGTGAGGACGAGATGGGAATTTCTCCCGTTTCGTTAACAAAGGTGGAATTTCTGCTTCCGTAGAAATTCGTCTATTGGATTAGGAGCCTTGGGACGCGCAATAAATCAACGAAATTCGCTCGACTAGCAGTGAAACTTGCTCGGCAAAAGGCTTAGTACCTGTCACCCCCCCTGAAAGTTGGATTTGAGTGTTGGTTTAGAGTGGATAAAAAAGCTGATAACTTGATGGATTCTCTTTTGGACTTGACAGCTTTATTATTCTAAAAAAACACCACTTATAAAATTTATTTGTCAGATGTCTGAAGCACGTTAATTTTTTATTTTGAACATTATCAGACTGATATAGTTCAATTCTTTACGTTCTGGATGTAGAGAACTGTTTTTTAGGGAACCGAGGGAATTGACCCGGTTGTATTTGGAAATTCCAGGAAGTACAAGAACCGTCCCCATGCTTCACATGCTAGTATGATAAAATAATAGAAAAGCGACAATGTTTGGAGGGATAAGAATGAATCTGGATGAATTGTTGGTTGATGAAGAATTTGAAAAGAATTATTTTGAAAAACTTAAATGTACGTTGGATGCATTTGCTGCTGACTTATATGAAAACCAAGGGCTAAAAATGGAGACCATTAATCATCACACGGGGCGTTTGGAGCTCTTTGCAGAGTTTTTGTATCATCAAGATGTGAAATTACAAGAAATACACGCCGACTATATCATAGACTTTCTGGGAGACTATTATATTCGTAAAGTATTAAATAGCAAACACAGTGACATTGCGCCTTACCTAACTTTATTTAAAAAGTTTGCAAAGTATGCGTATGAAAATGAATATATAAATAAAAAAGTTTTTGATGAAATTAAAATGGTATGTAAACAGAAGCAATTCTTTTTGCATCGCTTTGACACTTATTTTTCATCGAGTGATTTGGAAGAGTGGTATTTTAACAATGATCTATACCAATACCTTGAAGAAATAGAGGACGTATATAGTTTGGCGGACGAAGAAAAGCTAGATATTGATACTAACTTTGTCCAATTACTAAAAGAGAAGAACGTGGAGGCCCCAACTGCAGTCATAGCCTTTTCTTCTTTCCTTAAAAAGATTCAAAGTGAAAAGAACGTGAAACTCACAAGTATGAGGCAAAATATTACACGAAACTTCTGGAAACAATTGGATGAGTTGCTGAATCTTCAGCTATTTAGTAAGCCGACGCTAAACCAAGAGGATATCGGACTATATCATTATTTCTATTTGCTGGGTATACAGTTAAAACTATTCCGGATTACTGGGAATAAAATCATACCGACTGAGCTTCTTAAACATTATCAAGAATTATCCCATGAGGAAAAATTTGTTTTAATGATTGGCGGGTTATGGAACCAACTTTCCTGGCATGAAATCCAACCATCCAATGTAGGGGGGCGAATTGAAGTTACTCAGGCAAGACGTTCCAATTTGGCGGATGTCCTTTCACAATTTCCGGTTGGGGAAAAAATCATTCTTAGTGAGGATCAGCTTGGTATATTGCTAATTAATCAAACATTTATGGGGGGATTACTTGATGCATCGGATGAGTTTATCAAGCACATCCTTCCCATCATGGAATACTTTGGATTATTTCATTTGGAATATGAATTAAAAGAAAGAAAATACGAAAACTATTATGAAATTGTTTCTATTGAACTAAATCAGTTGGGTTATTTTACATGTAATCAACTAAAAAATATGGGGAATACGATCCCCGAAAATGCACCTTCCAATAGCATATCGGATCTTTTTATTCAAATGGGGCCAAATCTTCCTGTTGTAAATCAGAAGGTTGGACGTAACGATCCATGCCCATGTGGAAGTGGGAAGAAATATAAGCGTTGCTGTATTTAGTGGGAGCAATTCTAACAGGGGACAATCGGAAGTTTTGCGCGAAAAAAGGCACAACGAGAGGATTTATTCTGCTCGTGGTGCCTTTTTCTTGTTATATGTAATTACTCACCCGCAAAATTTTTGATTACCCTAGAAAAATGAAGTCGCAAGAGGTAGTGCGTCCCCTAAGATTCAATCTTTTTGGCTAGGTGCCTGTCACTTCTCGAATTTTGGAGGTATTTGTCGAATAGATTGCTAGGACTAATGTGTGAAGTTAGTTCTAGCAGTTTTTTTGGGATGCTTGTGAGGACGAGATGGGAATTTCTCCCGTTTCGTTAACAAAGGTGGAATTTCTGCTTCCGTAGAAATTCGTCTATTGGATAAGGAGCCTTGGGACGCGCAATAAATCAACGAAAGTCGCTCGACTAGCAGTGAAACTCCCTCGGCAAAAGGCTTAGTACCTATCACCCCCCTGAAAGTTATCGATCTTAGTTGAAAGATATTTGTTCCATTATTATAATAATAGGGTAATAGAGATACTGTTAAACAGCTTATCGTTATAATTTTAATTTTCATAGGCGATCATATAATACTAGAAAGGAACTGGTACCAATGGGTAAAGGCAAGAAAAATTCCACCTGGGCAGAGGCTAAAAAACGTTGTCGCTTGAATCAGAATGATATTCAAATGGCGAAAGAGCTTAGCATGACACCGAAAAGCTTACTAAAAAACATTCCTTCACCTAATCAACAATGGAAATCACCCGTAAAGGTTTGGGTACGTGACCTATATGAAAAAAAGTTTGGCAAGGTACTTACCTCTGAAAAAAGTAACTCCATCATAGATCGAGCAGAAAGGAAGACGCATGATATATTGGATGAGGATTTTCCAGACGAGGAGCTGCCATTTTAATGAGAAAGAACCAAAATCAGTTATCAGAAGCAGAAATTCTTGCCATTTTGCGAGCAGCAGATGATATTATTGCGGAAGCGGGACGAACGCTACTTGCTAAAATTTTAAAGGGTTCGCGTGAGAAAAAAATTTTACAACTGGAGTTGAATTTGTGCCCAGTATACGGTTATTTCAAATCATATAAGTTAGCGGAGGTCATAGATAAAATTGACTGGATGATTGACTATGACTTTCTGGATATTCAATACAACGGGAAATTACCGATGATTATTTTTACGGAGCGGGGCTGGGAGATTGAGCGTGATCAGCGCGTGGATGAATTTTTAAGGGAATGGGATCAATGGCTGGAAAAGGGGCGGTCATCTATAGACATGAGCTATTTGAAAGATCGCAATAGGCCCATGATATTTTTACTTCTTGAGAAGGTTAGAGAAACAGGCAACAGGAAGTACATACCTTATTTAAAAGAATGGGAAAAAATTGATTACAAAAAAGTAAAAGCTGAGATTCGAGCGACAATCAATTCTTTGGAAGCAAATGAGTCAATTGATGATCAGCAAGCTGAAATAAAGAGAAAAGATTCAATCAAGGATGCGTTGCAAGGTTCCGCGCCTCAGGATATTCTGTTAAAATGCTGGAAGTGCGGTGATCGATTCACTTTCACAGTGGGCGAGCAACAGTTTTATAAACAAAAAGGATTTGTTCATCCTAAAAGATGTGAAGAGTGCCGAGAACTAAGATTTGGTGACATTCCTTAATAAGATTTGTACATCGGCTTAGGATGTAAATGAAAGAAAGGATGTGTACCATGACGAACACGAAGGAAAAGATAGAAAAAAGGAAATCAGAATTGATCTGGTTAACGTTAGATTTTAGCCAGCAGTATCTAAATGGGATTACAATGAAGTTATTGAAAAACTGATTAAAAAAATGGCTAGAAAAAGAGATGTCCCTTTTGTTACAGGCAGAATTGAAATTTGGGGTGCAGAAGTGATTCATGCACTGGGCACCATCAACTTCTTATTTGACAAGGCCACTCAGCCATATGTTTCTGTAGCTGATATTTGTCAGTTTTTCGATACGAAACAAAGTACTACCTCGCAAAAATCAAAAAAGATCAGAGATATTTTCAACATGTCTTATTTTGACGAGGATTTTACAATAGAATCGGTTGATCAGCGTAATTCGTTTAATCACATGGAAATGGCTAATGGCCTTCTGGTTCCAAAAGGCATGGTACAGGAATTGAAGACAGAGAATGTGGAGATTATCCCTGATGATTGGGAATTAGAAGTGGCACAAATATTAGGCATTTTGAAACTGGAAAAAGAGAAAAAATATAACGAAAGTGATTTATTTGATTGGTTGGAAGTGACAGATAAAAGGTTACTGGCATTCTATAATTATTTACATCATCATTTGAAGTTTCCTTTTTTGGCAGGTAAGAAAGTATAAATACTTTCTTACTGCATAAGTGCAACTATGGCATTCGCCATAAAGGCTTGGCGAATGCCAAGTTTTCTAAGGCTCATTTGAAGAGGAGGTAGGACCGCTAGCTTTTGCAGAATATGATGTGAATTGTATTCGATTGGATCAGGAAGTAAGGATTCATGAATTTTATGGGATTTTAGTGGAATGCAGTCACAAGGGAAAAAAGGCGATAATCCCCTTAGCCGATATTGGGGTAAACGAAGAACATGCTAATTTTTCACTGATAGAGTTGTATCAAGATTGGTTTTGGTCATATCGTTAGGGCATTTTCACACTATACGAGAAGGGATTGCAAAAGCATAGAGACGGTTCTTTAAGAAATTTACTCTTCAGTGCTGGCTCCTCTAACTATATCTTTTCAATCTAATCAAGATCATTTATACTGTTTACGAGGAGGTGAATGAAACTATGGAAAATGAGACAATGCTGAAGGAAATATTAAATGCCTTAACGTCCCATTCAGAGCAGGTCAATAATAAATTTGGTCAAATGGACAAGAAGTTTGAGCAAAAGTTTGACCAAATGGACCAGAAATTTGAGCAAAAGTTTGAGGAAATGGATAAGAAGTTTGAACGAAAGTTTGAGGAAATGGACAAGCGTTTCGATCGATTAGAGACAAAAGTTGATGGTATACGTATGGATTTAACAGAAACACAGAAAACCACTAATTTTTTATTAGGTAAAATAGTCCAACATGATGAAAAGCTTCTACAACTTTCTGAGGAATCTGAGCAATATAAATAACCTTCCTGTATACTATAATCCCAAATTTAAAGCAAAAATACCTCCATACCCATCTACTGGAATGGAGGTATTTTTATGTGATTTTAGGTCATAGGGACAGGTTTATAGTCAGATTTTTAACGTTTTACGCCCCAAGTTAATAAATTCTTTCTATGACTATTCAGATTACGAGTAATACATTCCCTATTAAATGTGTCGCTCTTTTACAATCCTAACAAAGGGTTGCTTACAACTTACTTTAACTATACAATTTGTAACCGGTTTATTGATATGCTTTTGAAAGAGCCCTCAAACCATCCAATTTGGAAAATAGAACCATCCCATGCTTCTCCATCTAAATATACTTTATTGTTTAACCTCTATTTGTCTTAGGATTTTAAGTATTTGAAATAAGTGAAATCAGGTCCATTTCCTGAGTTGGTGAAGGGATGAAGTGTTGCTCCATTTGCATTTAGATATCCTAATAAAGCGATTGTTTTAATCAAAAATAAGTGAAAGTGTTGACACTTTTTAAAAAGAATCTTAAATCCACCGAATTTGGAATTAAAGGATGCACAGGACCATCTCCCCACACCCCACGCGACAATCCCTACTGCGGATACACGTCTATTTAAGTTATAATAAAAAGAACTCCAGTTCGCTGAAGTTCTTCCGTCTTGTCTGGATTGTGAGTGGCTTACATAGCTGGATGTGCGCGCGACTTTGAGCGTGTACCGAGCGACAATTAACTAAGTACGAGTAAGTTTTCTAGTATCGTGCGCGATAAAATGATGATGACGAGCAACTTTAAGCGTCCCCCGCGCGACATCTGGTACGGATGCGAGATAACCTAATATATATCAAGAAGGTTAGACGTTATTTGTGACCAAGCCTTCTTTTATCTGAGGGAATCGAGGTGGTGATTCCACTGCTAAATTTGCATTTATGTCCTAATTAAACATTTGATTTAATCAGAGGCTAGTGTAGTGTGAAGAATTATCGACCTTCATTAAGTTTGGAAAAAGCAGGAAGTACAAGAACCCCCCATGCTTCCCCTGTCAAACGGGAAATTGGAAGGGCATTTTTTACTGTGTTATGTTAGGGTAATTGTTCTCTATTGATATGGAGATGATTCCATGACGTTGACACAGAATAAATTAATCCTTTATGCAATAGGTATTATGATTTTTACGCTTGGCATAGTTCTAACACTCCAATCAGGGCTTGGTGTTTCACCGTTTGATGCACTTCTGGTCGGTTTACACAGAACGATTGGACTTACAATAGGAAGCTGGGAAGTTATTCTTGGCGCATTAAACGCAATTTTGCTGCGATCCCGTCCCGAATATTTAGGAATACTTACGGCATTGATGATTGGAATCTGCATTGATTTCTGGGTGCTGGCACTCGACGGATGGGTTCAGCCTAAAACCTTAGCAGGTCAAATTGCTTGTTTTTCGCTGGGTTTGGTCGTCAACGGGTTTGGGATTGCAACATATCTACAGGCAAAACTTGCATCAGTTCCATTTGATGGTACGATGCTAGCAGTGACAAAGTTAACAGGGTTAAATGTAATCATTTCCCGAGCGCTACTTTTCCTAGTGTTGGTTATTCTTGCATTTATTTTTAATGGCTTAATCGGTATTGGAACTTTATTGATTACCTTTTTGAGCGGGGTAACGATCAATGTCTTTATCCCTTATGTTGGAAGATTCGAGAAAATTCAACAAGAGGGAGAAACAGGGACAGGATCGCTTTAAAATACTAACAGTCGGAAGCGCGGGGGCTGTTCTATTGCTTCATTTGGAAGTCGCGGGAAGCAGGACAAGAATTCTCCCGCTTTACTCCGTACAAAAGCAGATAAGACTTTTTATAATTAAAGGAACTCAAGTTCGCTGAAGTTCTTTCTGCTTATCAGGGTTGTGGGTGGCTTTGATAGCTGGGTGTGTGCGCTACTTTAAGGGTGTACCGGACGACTTTTTCGTGATGGTGAACGAGTTGACAGGTGTACCGAGCGACAATGAAGTAAGTGCGAGATGGTTTTCTAGTATTTTGTGCGAAAATATTATGATGACGCGCGAGTATAAACGCAGGTCGAGCCAATTTTTCATCATCACGAGCTAGTTAACGTGTAGGTTGCGCCACTTTTCCGTGATGACGATCGACTTTAAGAACACCCCGCGCGACATAGGTTAAAGGAAGAACCGCCCCCACGCTTCCCTAAAGATTTACTTCGTATACCGATTGGCATAACTACTGGCTACAACAGCATCGGGTTTAATTTTCGGCTCTAGTCCTAACGATTCCATTCGTGAAACCATTTCGTTCACAAACACTCGGGTTTTATTTCTACTGCCAGAACCGATATCGATATGCCCTTCGATGGTAAAGGACGCACCCTTATAAATGTGGGGCAACACAATATCAATAAGTTGTTGTTTCATTTCCTCTGAAAACAAGGATACTACTTCTTCTGTTAAAGTTGTCTCATACGATATCCGCTCATGAAGGTTAGTCATTTTTCTTGGTACTTTTACTTTACGTATGCAAGCCCATGCCCCTTTTCGCTCACGGTGGATGACAATTCCTGTAATGAAAAGGGTATGATCTGTATGGACTTGTGAGTCAGTTCCGAATATCAAGCGGTAATTCCCGATGACATCCTGCTTCATATACCGAACAATATTATGAAATACTTGATCAAGAGACATACTTTCTTGACTTAAGTTTTGGAATACATTACTATTTGTCATTGCTTCAGATTCCCTCTCTATAATGGAATAGGTGGCAAATTAGATTTATAATATATATGTTATTATATGTTATTCATAAAACGATTATTTGCTAAAAGGGTGTGAGAAATATGGAGGGAAAATTAAAAAGAGCGTTTGCGTTTCTAAACAAGGGGAACTTCAAGCAGGCTGAGATTCTTTATTTGGAATGCTTGGACAGGCTGGAGGATAGTGAGTCAAAGCTATATAAACAAGCCCTACATGGACTCGGGTTTGTAAAAAATGAATTAGAAAATTTTCAAGAAGCAACCGAAATTTATATGAAGCTATTACACATGGCTAGAAAAAAAGGAAATAAAGAAGAGGAGGGCATTAGTTATCATCAGCTTGGGATCGTTCAGCGTAAGTCTGGAAACCATGATCAGGCATTGCTCCATTTTGCGGATGAACATGACATCTACCATGCCCATTTTCCTGATTTTCATTTAGGTCTCGCAGTTAATTTATATGAAAGTGGAATGATATATCAGGTCCAAAACAAGCTAATGGAAGCAGCACATATGATGGAAGAATCGCTGCGCCATGCAAAGCAAACAGATGATTTGGTTGTTATTGGCAGTGTTTACCGAGGTCTTGGAGATATTTTTAAGCAATCCGGTGATAATGACAAAGCAGTGAGTCAGTATCAGAATGCCCTTGCAGTATTTAAGCAGGCTAATGATAGCCAGGCTGTCGAGGAAATGGATGAGAAATTGCGGGATCTGTAATAAGTAGGTCCACTTACCGGTATTCGTCGTTTAATGTCGATGTTAATAAGCCCCTATAATAAGATAAACAAACCATGGAGGTTATTATATATGTCACATCAACTCATATTGGCTTCATCATCGCCAAGGAGGCAAGCTTTGTTAAGGCAGGTTAACATGAATTTTACTGTACGTAAGCAGGATACAGATGAATCCATAGTAAAAGCAAGTGACCCACGTGAAAAAGTTGAGCAACTGGCTTTGCTTAAAGCGAGAAATACCGAGATTATGGACAAGGGTGAGGTTATAGTAACAGCTGACACGGTTGTTTCCTATCAAAACCAGATATTTGGAAAGCCAGAAGATGATAAAGATGCCTATACCATGCTTTCAACCTTAAGCGGTCAAGTACATGAGGTGTATACGGGTGTTGCGATCCGGGCCAATGCAGAGGAGATATTTTTTACGGAGAAGACATCGGTAGAATTCTGGACTTTATCAGACGAAGATATCATGAGCTATATTTCCACGCGTGATCCTTTTGATAAAGCTGGTGGATATGGTATACAAAGTGAAGGTGCAGTACTTGTGAGGAGCATCCATGGTGATTATTATAATGTTGTAGGATTGCCTATATCCCGTGTGGTTAGAGAGTTAAGAGGAGTAATAGGATAAAAGAAATAATAAACAGCACAATTGGAGATGACTTTATTGAACATACTTTTGAATAACCTATATTTTAATATGTTGAAGAGGAATGGTTTTTTGCTGTAAGGTTTGTGCGATTAATTTTCTTGGCAGTTTTTATTTTTGCTAGTAGTCGAAGTATGTGGATGGTTCTGTTACTTTTTTTGGATTCAACTAGTGTAACACCGTATGATGTCCTAAATCTTCCAAAACTAAAAAAACCTAGTCACTGCCTAATAGCAGGCAATAACTAGGGATATGAAACAACAGCTATTATCTAATCTGTCTGTTCCAATTTCATCATATTTTTATTCGTAAGAAAGCAGTCCCACGCGTACGCGTGCAGTTTTTGGGTGGATTCCAATTATCTTTTCGTCATCAATAATATATGCTTCCCCAATGCTTTTCATCAGTTCCTTAGCTAGCAACACTTGATCCATAGCTACATGTCTACCAGGTGAAACGGCTGTTGCTGATTCTTGAATCATGCTAGAAGTATTCGGCATCACGCGGATCACTTGCTGTCTATCGTTTAAATTCTCTTCCATATAAGAAGTAGAGATACCAGCCAAAACAGAAATGAGTAACTGATTGGCTGTGATTCTTCCGCGCAGGTCTTCCAATACCCCATCTATATCTTTCGGTTTCATTGCTAAAATAAAAACATCTATAGTTGAAAAGTCCAAGTTTTCTTTCGTTACTGCTTCAATACCATATTTTTTATTTAATTCGTTTAAACGATCTTGATTACATCGGTTTGTAACGATGATTTGCTCCGGATTTTCTCTAGTTTATTGAGTGCTTTATATAATCGATAAACATTGTTTATCATTTAAACGGATCACTCGGCAACTCATCAGACAAATTAACCACAACAGTTTTAACTTCTGTATACGCATGTAAAGCTTCTAAACCGTTTTCTCTCCCGTAACCACTTAATTTATACCCGCCATAAGGTAAGGTCCAATGAATTGGACGATAGGTATTAATTGAGATAAAACCTGCTTCAAGGTCTGCGGCGAATTTATGTGCACGTTTAATATCTTTTGTCCAAAGTCCAGCGACTAGTCCGTATTGTACGTTATTCGCCATTTGCAGCACATCTTCATCTGTGTCAAATGGTATTATCGCAAGAACAGGTCCAAATATTTCCTCTTGAGCCAAACGTGATTGATTATCAACTTCTGTAAAAACAGTAGGCTCGACGAAATATCCACGAGTAAATTCTTCAGGTTGTTTTCCGCCCACAGCTAAGTGAGCCCCTTCTTCTTTTCCTATTTCAATATACTGAAGGGTTTTATCTAATTGGGCTTTCGAAGTATGTGGTCCAATATGTGTATCTTTATCTAAGGGCATACCCACTCTTATTTGCCTTACTCTATTTATTAATTTCTTAACAAACTCCTTATAAATGTTCCTTTGTACGAATAAACGTGATCCTAACGAGCAGGATTGTCCAGTTGATCTAAAGGCAGAATGAAGGGCAACTGTTAATGCCTTATCTAAATCTGCATCATCAAAAATAATATGAGGGGCTTTCCCTCCGCACTCAAACGAGACCCGCTTTAAATTAACAGCTGCGTCTTTCATAATACTTTGAGCGGTTGAATATTCACCAGTGAAGGCAATTTTATTGACTAAAGGATGTTTAGCCAAGCTACTTCCAGCCACCTTTCCATAGCCAGGAACAACATTAATGACACCAGGCGGAAAACCAGCATCTTGACTTAAACGTGCGATTTCCATTGACGTTACCGGGGTCAATTCAGCAGGCTTAATCACAATTGTATTGCCCGCTGCTAAAGCTGGTGCAATTTTCCAACTATACATACTAATAGGGGAATTCCACGGGGTAATTGCACCTACTACGCCAACAGGTTCCCGGCGAGTGTATGCTAAAGAATCCGGATTATTTGGAATGGTTTCTCCTTGGATTTTATCCGCTGCACCGGCATAATAATAAAACCACTCAGCCGACCGTTTAATTTCCCCTAGTGTATCACGGTA
This sequence comes from Virgibacillus byunsanensis, assembly GCF_042675965.1. Taxonomy (NCBI): domain Bacteria; kingdom Bacillati; phylum Bacillota; class Bacilli; order Caryophanales; family Bacillaceae; genus Virgibacillus; species Virgibacillus byunsanensis. The sequence goes on from NZ_JBHTKJ010000007.1 coordinate 203,933, forward strand.
AGGCTTCCCATTATCATTCGTTTCCAAAAAAGCTAATCTTTCTGCATTCTCCAGCAATATATCTCCCATTTTTCGTAAGGATGCCCCTCTTTCGGTAGCTGTCCATCTTCTCCATGGACCATAAAATGCTTCTCTAGCAGCTTTTACTGCAATATCAATATCTATTTCGTCTGCTTCAGCCACTTCAGCCCAAACTTCTTCGGTCACCGGATTGATAGATTTGATGAGACGACCTGAATGTGGCTGAACCCATTCACCACCAATAAAAATCTTTGGATAGGATTGTATTTCTGTACTCACTTTAACATCCTCCTTCTAGTCAACCTTCCGATACTTAAAGTATAAGTGAAGAGATAATAAAAGAACAGACTATTTTAAAATTTTAAAATTTAGTTTAATATAAAGGTGGAATAAAATAATAATAATAGGAGGCGCTTACATGAGTGTACTTATTCATGAACGATTGGGAGGTGGACAGATCTCCCTATTAAAAATAAACCGTCCAGGTTCTATGAACGCACTGAATACAGAATTAGCCCTAAACTTTATTGAGGCTTTGGATGAAATTGAAAAGAACAAAGAAGTTAGGGTAATCGTTATTACAGCTGAAGGAGACAAATCCTTTTGTGCAGGTGGTGATTTAAAAGAACGAAAAGGCATGACCGAAGAACAGTGGTTTGGCCAACATCGTATTTTCCAAGAAATGTATCGGAGAATTAGAGAAAATAAAAGACCTGTTTTGTCCGTGGTAAATGGTTTTGCATTAGGGGGTGGGTGTGAACTAGCCTTAAATGGGGATTTTATTTATGCAGTACCGTCAGCAAAGTTTGGTCTCCCTGAAGTAAAGTTGGGAATTATACCCGGAGTTGGAGGTACACAGACAATCGGCCGATTTTTACCTAGGGCTGTTGCATTAGAGCTACTGTTGACGGGTGATTTCATTTCTTCAGATGATGCCCTACATTATGGAATGGTTAACAAAGTGGCACCAAAAGAGGAGATTATGGATTACGCAATTGGTCAAGCTAAAAAAATTGCAGCTAATTCACCACTTGCCGTGAGAAGTGCGAAGAAGGCCTTTACGAAGGGGTTGGATATGCCACTTGGCGAGGGGGTAGATTATGCGCTACAACTTTATGCAAGGCTGGCCAGCAATGAAGATCGGAATGAAGGGGTAAACGCATTTAACGAAAAAAGAAAACCAAAATTTAAAGATGTTATTGAATAATTCTATTTAAGTGATTGAGTCATCATACTCATTCACTTTTTTAATTATTTTATTTATCTGAAAAAATTTATTGACAGAAAAATCAAAGTATTATAGAATCATTGTACAGGACAGTGTTCCAATAGATGGAACAATATAGGGGGCGGAGATGAATAGTTCAAATCGAAACAGTGTAATCGAAAAAGCATTTACCATTTTATTTGTGTTTATTGATGAGCAAGATGAATGGGGGGTTCGCGATTTAGCCAAGCGTCTTGAATATCCGACTAGTACACTACATAGGATGCTGCGAAGTTTACAAGATTTAGGCTTGTTAGAGTATAATTCCACTACCCGAAAATATGAGATGGGAGTCGAGCTACTTCGAATCGGATCAGTACTATCATCGAAACTGGATATTAAAAAGTTAGCTAGACCCTTTCTAGAACAGTTTGTAGATGAATACAAGGAAACGATTTGTCTCGTTCTCTATCATAGAAAAACTAAAAAGCTTATGTTTGTAGACCAAATCATCGGTCCAGCTCCATTTCAATATGTGATCAATCTTGGAGAGTTGCAACCAGTTCCTTATGGTTCAAGTGGAAAGTCTATTTTAGCTTTTTTAGAGTCCGAAGAAGTGGAACACATTTTACGTATAGAAGATTTTTCGGATGATCAGAAAAATAATATTAGAAAAGAACTTCAAACCATACGTAACAATGGGGTTGCATTATCTGAGGGGGAGAGAGTTAAAGGAGCTAGAGGGATAGCAGCTCCACTTTTTGATTCAAGTGGATTTCCAATAGGATCAGTCATATTTGCTGCCCCAATCATCCAATTAGAAAAAGATTACGAAACGTTACTCTCCTTAGCAATTAAAGAAATATCGACATCTATATCTCAGAAATTAGGATACGTAAACGCGGAGGCAAATGTAAAGAATCATTTAGAATTAAAAAAATGGAAGGGAGAGTGAGGAACTGCTATGCGCCACATTGTAGAGTGGGTAGATTATGAATTGCATACGTTAAATGAGCAAACTGAGAATTACGTAAAGAAATCGCTAGTAGATTTTATCGGAGTATCAATAGCGGCATTACAAGAACCTCTTTATGAAAAAATCGCAAAATATGTAAGCGTTTCCAGTAACGGTGATGTTCCACTTTTAGCAACTAAAGATCAAGTATCTCCTCAACATGCTGCATTAGCCTTAGGTGCGTTAAGTCATGCGATTGATTACGATGATATTTCTGTCCATCAAATTGGACATCCAACCGTAGTATTAGCCCCAATATTATTCACCTTAGGATATCAACAAAAGAAAAGTGGTAAAGAAATTTTTGATGCGTATGTAGCTGGTTATGAAGTGATTGCAAGAATATCCAAAAGTGCAGCTAGAACTCAGTATGAAAAAGGATGGCATACTACATCTACTATTGGCGTTTTAGGTGGAACAGTGAGTGCGGCCAGGTTACTAGGATTAAGTCAAGATCAAACGGAAAATGCCATTGGAATTGCCACTTCATTAGCATCTGGTCTACGAGCGAATTTTGGAACTATGACCAAACCTTTACATGCAGGTTGGGCAGCAAGTAATGCCATTTTTGCGGCTGAGTTGGCAAAGGATAATTTTGACTCATCAGAGGAAGCTTTGGATGGAGTAAATTCATACTTCCAGGCATTTGGAGGTCAAATTGATTATGAGGTATGGCAAAACAAAGAGGAGTTAGTTATTGATGATGGCTTAGTTTTAAAACCCTATCCATCATGTGGTTTAACGACACGGTTAATTGATTGTGGAATTGAACTTCATTCAAAAGTAATCGATCAATTACATGATATCAAATCGATCGATTGCCGAGTATCTCCATTAACTTTAAAGGTGTTGAAATATCCACAGCCAGCATCAGGATTAGAGGCAAAATTTAGTCTGGAATATTGTGTTGCTCAATCCATTATCAGTGGAGAAATGAAAATACAGCACTTTACAGATGAACACATTCAAAATAGCACAGCTTATAAGGAATTAATAAATAAGGTTAGACATGAAATCCCTAAGGATATGGAGAATTTAACGAGCTTTAATGATGAGTACGCCTCCCTAACGATTACTTTTCATAGTGGGGAAAGTATAACGACTAACAAGGTAAAACCAAAAGGCTACCCAGAAAACCCGTTAAGTAACAAAGAACATCAGTTGAAATTTAATGACTGCACAAAAGACTTTTTAGATAATAACAGTCAACAGGATATATATAACAAACTACTAGATTTATATCGTAGTGAAGATGTATCTGTTTTGATTGATCAGTTGAATCAGAGTTTAACATTAATAGATCCTAAAATATGATGGGGGAATGGAAATGGTTAAAATGAGTTGGTTTAAGCTTTTCGGGATTATAGGATTAATTTTGTTGTTTGTAGTTGGATGTGGAAGTTCTGATGAAGCAGGAGGAGAAGGAGATGGGGAATCCGTCTCAGAACCTGATTCTGAGACGATCAAGGTTGCTTATAACTTACCTGAGGAACATGCCGTTGGATTATTTTTTGAAACAATGGCCGATAAAATAGAGGAATACACCGCTGATACTTCTATAAGCTTAGAAGTTCAAACTTTCCCTAACGGCCAGTTATATACGGATGCAGACACACCCGATGCAATTAGTATGGGGAATGCTCATATCGGACAATTAAACTCTGGATTTATTGCAGGAGATAAAGCGGCTCCTTTACGCGTACTAGACTTGCCATTTTTATTCGAATCTTGGGATCATGTTTGGGCTGCAGAAGATGGAGAGTATGGTAGATTATTTGCTCAACATCTAGAAGAATTTGATATGAAAGTATTAGGATGGCCTGCTTATGGAACTGTTGAACTATTTGGAAACTTCCCAATTCAAGTACCAGAAGATATACAAGGTAAAAAGATGAGAGCTTTTGGTCAAGGGGCATCTCTTATGCTTGAGGAAATGGGTGCATCCCCAGTGAGTATGAGTTCCCAAGAAATTTATCAAGCAGTGGAACATAATACGATTGATGGGTTCACAACAGGTCCTTCCTCTGTTGTAGATCGTAGTCTACATGAAGTGAGTACACATGGATCTGATTTAGGATTGTCCTTCTTGTCCTTCCAAGCAGTAGCCAATATAGAATGGTTTAATAACTTGCCAGAAGATGTTCAAGATGCCGTTCAAAAAGCAGCAGATGAAGCGGAAGAAGTGAACCGTGAGACCGTTTTTGAAAGTGAACAAAAATATAAAGATGAACTTGCAGAACTAGGCGTAGAACTTTATCAAGCTACAGATGAAGAATTGGAACTTTGGAGAGAAGGCGCCAGTAGTCGGTATGAGTCTTATCGTGAAAATGCTGGAGAAGATGGTGAAGAATTCTTAAACGCTGTGGAAGAGGCAAAGCAGTAATTATTTTTAAGATGCGCACGATTATTCACCATAATCGTGCGCTATACAATAGAACCCTCCAGAGAGAAAGTAGGTGATTTCCATTAATAGTTATGTAAAATACGTGACAAAATTTGAAAAAGTGTTTTTAAATATTTCAGGGATTTTATTAGCGATATTAGCTTTGAGTGTCTTTTATGAAGTGGTATCCAGGTATGTTTTTAATAATCCAACGATATGGGCAAATGAAATCTCTATTTACTTGATGCAATTTATCGTGTTTTTCACGATGGGGATTTTACTCATCGAGGGAAAACATATACGGGTTACATTTTTGATTGAAAGACTTACAGGGAACGCGCGGAAAGCCTTTGAAATTATTATTGTGTTACTGATTTTCATTTTCGCTCTTGTCCTTATCATATATGGGTATCAATTTACCGGAAATGCTATCAGTCATGGGATGTCATCACCAACACTTTTGGAAATCCCCCTTTGGATACCCTATTCATTTATTCCAATTGGGGGATTTTTATTAGCTCTAGCCACTACATGTTCCATTATAAAAATTCTCGCTACTTCCTATGATAAGGAGGACATTATGTGATTTCCCTAGGATCAATTCTTACATTATTAGGTGTATTATTTTTACTATTATTTCTAGGTGTACCTATAGCTTTTTCACTAGGCTTAACAGGTATTGTTACAATCGTAACTTCCATGGGAATGCAATATTTAAGTCAAATTCCTCTAACGTTATATGGATCGCTATCGGAGTTTATCTTTGTGGCGATTCCATTGTATGTATTAATGGGTGAAATTTTATACCAAGGGAAAAGCGGCGAGAGGTTGTTCATGGCTACTAGAACTTGGTTTCATAAAGTTAGAGGGGGTACAGGAATTTCAAGTGTACTTTCATATACATTTTTTGCAGCCATTGTTGGATCAAGCATGACATCGGTCTTAACCATTGGAAAAATAGCAATTCCTGAAATGGTGAAGGAAAATTATTCAAAGAAACTATCTTATGGATTATCCGCAATCGGTGGATCGTTGGGAATATTAATCCCACCAAGTATCCCACTAATTGTCTATGCATCGTTAAGTGGAGCTTCTCCAGGTAAATTATTTATTGCGGGGATAGTTCCAGGTGTTTTAATTGCTACTCTATTAATTATATGGACCGTAATTAAATCACCAGTAAACCAATCTAGTGAAGGGACTATTTCTAAAGGGCATTATAAATCTACATTTATGGCCATTCCAGAAATGTTGTTACCGCTCATCGTACTAGGAGGTATTTATGCCGGGGTTTTTACACCGACAGAAGCTGCTGCTGTCGGTGTCGTGTACGCTTTCATCATAACTATGTTGATTCACAAAAGTATTAAACTAAAAGATTTACTTCATATATTAATAGAATCCGTTCGAACTTCCTCTATGCTCCTGATGATTGTTACGGGTGCGTTGATTTTTGGAGCGGCCTTAACCTTAATGGGATTACCACAATTCTTATCCGCCGAGATTTTAGGTTTGGATGTTTCACCGTGGATTGTTCTGTTAATGATGAACATTATTTGGCTACTGATGGGATTCTTCTTAGAAGTTGTATCGATCATGTTGATTACTACACCAATTTTCTTCCCTATTGCTATGTCGTTAGGATTTGATCCAATTTGGTTTGGGATTATCATGGTACTGAATATGGAGTTGGCAGTTATTACACCACCAATTGGTATGAACTTGTTTGCTATTAAATCTCTCTATCCAAAGGAGAAAATGGGGACAATTATACAAGGTGTTGCCCCATATGCATTGTTTATCCTATTTGTTCTTATTTTAGTATGGGTTTTCCCAAAAATCCCACTATTTTTAGTTGAATAAGGCTATCTATGATTTGAAGGAAAATAGTTTACAGGAGGATGATAAGAATGGCTGGACCATTAGATGGTACGAAAGTCGTTGATATCACAACAAATATATCTGGGCCAAGTTTGACCATGATTTTAGCGGACTTAGGTGCAGAGGTTATTAAAATTGAAAGATCAGGTACAGGTGATGATTCCCGAAGAATGGGACCTATGTGGAATGGTGAAGGAGCCTTTTTTTTGCAAATTAACCGAAATAAACGGTCGATTGTTGTCGATTTAAAAAAAGAAGACGGGAAAAGGATTGTTAAAAGATTTGTAAAAGAAGCTGATGTATTTGTTGAAAATTTTAGGTTCGGAAAAGCGGAACAACTAGGGTTGGGTTATGAAGATTTGAAAGAATTAAATCCGCAATTAATTTATGCCTCTATTAATGCTTATGGGAACAAAGGGCCTATGAAGGAGAAACCAGGTTATGATGCTGTTGTTCAAGCAGACACTGGTATTATGGGGATGAACGGAACAGAAAACAGTGAAATATCACGTGTTCCCGTTTCCATACTTGATCAAGGAAGTGCGATTTGGGGAGCCCTAGCAGTTGTAAGTGCTATATTAAGTCGTAACCGGATAGAAACGGGACAAAAAGTGGAGACTTCACTATATGAAACCGGGGTCTTTTGGTCAAGCTATAATCTTATGTCACATTTAGTTACTGGTGAAGAACCAAAAAAAATGGGATCAAATCATGCAGCGTTTACGCCCTATGGTGTTTTTCAAACGGCAACAGAACCTATTATGATTGGGGTTTCAAACGACCAATTGTTTAAAAAATTATGTGTAGCTTTGGAAAAGGAAATGTGGAGCGAGGATGATCGTTTTCGCCATAATCAACAACGCATAACGAATAGAAATGAATTGAATTATGAAATTGAAAAAGTTCTTAAGAGCCAAGAAGCTACTTACTGGGCTGATAAGTTAGACTTAAATGGAGTTCCAAGTGCTATTATTCGTAAAATCTCTGATGTCGCAACGAATGAACAGACTGAACAATTAAGTATGCTTCAGGATGTAGAACATTCAACGATAGACAATTTAAAACTTTACCGACTACCTATTTCCTTTTCCGGTAATTCAACCTCTCTACGGAAAGGTCCACCTTTATTAGGAGAGGATACGAAAGATATCTTAAAAGAATTTGGGTATGATGAAGTATCTATTAAACACTTTATCAAAAGTGGTGTTGTGAATTCATAAAAAGGGGGTGATTGATATGAATTTACCGGAAACAGTTACGATAAATGATGTAATGTTAAGAGATGGCTTACAGCTGGAAGATAAAATTCTCTCAGTTGATGAAAAGAATGATTTAGCAATTCGTTTAATTGAAGCGAATGTCAAGACCCTTGAGGTGGGTTCTTTTGTTCATCCAAAACTAGTTGAACAAATGTCTAATACAGGTGAGCTGTTCGACAGGCTAAAAAAATATGAAGCTATGAATCTCATTACTCTAATTCCTAATTTAAAAGGAGCACAACGAGCAGCAAATCATGGTGTATCTCAACTTAATTTTGTGTTTTCTGCGAGTAATACTCATAATTTACAAAATGTGAGACAAACAACAGAGGAATCACTTCTTCATTTTGAAACGATAAAAGACTTTTGTGACGAACATAACATCAAGTTAGATGTTTCCATTGCAACATCGTTCGGATGCCCATTTGAGGGTGAAGTAGCTGAGGAACGTATTCATTTTATTGTTAAGAGAATTATAGATAGGAAGCCTAATACCCTGACATTGGCTGATACAATAGGAGTGGCAAATCCAAAACAAGTATACCAACTAACCAGTAGTATTATTAATTTGTACCCGAATGAACGGTTTAATCTTCACTTTCATGACACAAGAGGGATGGGATTAGCGAATATTCTTGCTGGAATAAAAGCGGGTGTACGAAGCTTTGATACATCACTTGGTGGATTAGGTGGATGTCCTTTTGCTCCAGGTGCAACAGGTAACGTCTGTACCGAGGATGTCGTTCACATGTTACATAGCATGGGGATAGATACGGGTATTAACTTAGATGATTTAATTACAACGTCTGCTATCTTAAGAGATATATTAGGGCATGAATTATCTAGCAGTGTACTCAAAGCAGGCAAATATAATCGAAAATATCCGATACCACAATAAATCAAGAAGAGGTATATTGTGAATAACGCCAACCAGATTGGTGTGGTTAATAAATAGATAATAGTATTGTAATCTTAAGGAGGAATTTAAAATGGCAAAAGTAGCAACAAAAAGTACACCGGAAGAAATAGAAATGATTCGTAGTAGTGTGAGATCACTTTGTGAGAGATTTCCGGAATCGTATTGGAGAGAAACGGATGAAAAGAAGGCGTATCCAGAAGAATTTATTAGAGCATTAACAGAAGAAGGCTGGTTATCCGTTTTAATCCCAGAAGAATATGGTGGTGCTGGTCTTGGGATGATTGAGGCAGGAGTAATCCTAGAAGAAATTAATCGTTCAGGTGGTAATTCCGGTGCGGGTCATGCTCAGATGTATACAATGGGAGCTGTCCTTAGACATGGTAATGAAGACCAAAAACAACGTTATTTACCGAAAATTGCAAGTGGCGAATTGCGCTTACAGGCATTTGGTATAACCGAGCCTACTGCTGGAAGTGATACAACTAGTATAAGTACAACTGCAGAACGTAAAGGGGATAAATACATTGTAAATGGGCAAAAAATATGGATTTCACGAACAGAGCACTCAGATTTAATGCTCCTATTGGCTCGCACAACGCCAAAAGATCAAGTAGCAAAAAAGACTGACGGTTTAAGCCTATTTCTTTTAGATATGAGGGATCAAAAAGATAACCTTACGATCAGACCAATTGATACGATGGTTAATCATGCGACAACCGAAGTCTTCTTTGAGAATACCGAAATCCCTGTTGAAAATTTAATTGGGGAAGAGGGAAAAGGTTTTAAATATGTACTAAGTGGAATGAATGCTGAGCGAATTCTGGTCGCTTCGGAGAGTGTTGGGGATGGGAAGTACTTTGTTGACCGAGCTGTTCAATATGCAAATGAACGTGAGGTCTTCAATCGTCCAATTGGGCAAAATCAAGGCGTTCAATTTCCAATATCACAATCTTATATGGATATAGAGGCATCTAAATTAATGCGTGATAAAGCGGCTAAGCTATTTGATGAAGGTGAGAATTGTGGGGCAGAAGCAAACATGGCTAAATATCTCGCTTCTGAAGCAACATGGAAAGCCGCAAATGCTGCAATGACCACATATGGGGGATATGGATTTGCTACAGAATATAATATTGAGCGTAAATTCCGCGAAGCTCGTTTGTTCATAGTGGCACCTGTTTCAAATAATCTTGTGGCTAGTTATGTGGGACAGCACGTATTAGGGCTACCTAGATCCTTTTAAAAAAATGAAGGAAAGCAACATTAATGACAGGAGGGGAATCTTCTGTGACAAATGCTGCATTGAAAAAACTGGCTGAGAACTTTGATGGTTTTCAGCCTTAATTATTACGATTTAGGAAGGATTTTTTATAATATCAACGATACTTGTGTAACCCAACAAAAAGTTATTAATGATATTGTTAATAAATTACCTACGTTACGGAATAGTGATTTGGATCAAATTAACCATGCCATAGACACTTTAGTGGATGCAAGAAACAATGAATCAATGCATTATTTAGGACAAGTTTTTGGGGATTACTGAAAATGAGTAAGGTTATATGATGGAATTAGGAAAGCAAAATGAAATATATCTGGAGCTGCCCAAGGTGGTGCAGTATACACTTTAGCTTTGCTATTGGATTTTCTATTTTCAAGCAACTACAAGAAGAAGTAAATGTGTATACGCAAGAGTTAAAAATGAATTTTATTAAAAAAGGCGTGGGTGATTTTTTATATGCAATCCCAAACGTACTACATAAGGGTAAACGAACAGTAGTCGCTGACTGTAGCATTAAAGATGTGAATGGTAATTTAGTGGCCCAAGCACTTGATACATTTCATATTACAGGAAGATTGTGATGCGTATTTATCATAAAAGAAAAAGGTTACCGTACGCTCATTATAGAAAATTACATTGCATTTTATCTAGTCAGAGAAGAAGAAAAGCAAGTTGTTGTCATACGTGTTCTGTATGGTAGACAAAAGTACCAAGATCTTATTTAATACCGTCCCCTAAAAGCAAGGGGGCAGTTCCTAGGCTTCTGGGGTAAAGTTCTCAAAGAAGTGTAAGATTGGTTTAACTCTTTTAACTCTTTGATAATGCATACCCTTTTGGTTAATCCCTTACAATATCTGACTCAAAAACACCTTTGTATCGCTACTCATTGTTGTTACCCTTCAGATAATTGTTCTGGATATGCATTTGCTTTATCACTGAGCCCGAACTTTTCGAGTAATTGATGTGTCAGCTTTTCGGCACCAGTTGCTGACACTTTCCGGATCCGTTTCGGAGCGTGGGCGATATTAGCTAACACCCGCATATGTGGAAAGAGGTTAAACTGTTGAAACACCATTCCTACATCTCGTCGTATTTCATTTATATTTGTTTTACATCGTTCACTTTAACATCATCAGTAAAAATATTACTCGTGCAACACCGTATGATGTCCTCAATCTTCCAAAACTAAAAAAACCTAGTCACTGCCTAATAGCAGGCAATAACTAGGGATATGAAACAACAGCTATTATCTAATCTGTCTGTTCCAATTTCATCATATTTTTATTCGTAAGAAAGCAGTCCCACGCGTACGCGTGCAGTTTTTGGGTGGATTCCAATTTCTGCACCAAAGCTATCAAAGCGGGTTGAAGCATTGTGGTACAATGCGGCTGAATCAACTAGTTTCATAAAAAGTTATTTCTGAAGTGCCAATTCCTTCTCCGGCTGTTTACTCAACTCTTTCGAACGAGAAGCTGCACTTTTCACGGCCTCTATAATTGCCATGCCACCGCCATAAGCATTCAATGCATCCAGTCCGGCTGCTGTAGTTCCTTTTGGAGACGTTATATTTTCTCTAAGCTCTGTTGGCGTTTCTTCCTGTTCGAGTATCATTTTTGCAGCACCGTAAAGGGTCTGTGCTCCAATTTCACGTACCAGTTCTCGATCAAATCCTGCTTGATGGCCAACTTCTTCAATGTGTTCGATTAAGTTGTAAAAGTAGGCTGGCCCACTACCAGCGATACCGGTGTAAATATCCATCTTTTCTTCATCGATAATATATGCTTCCCCGATGCTTTTCATCAGTTCTTTAGCTAGTAACACTTGATCCATTGCTACATGCCTCCCTGGGGAAACGGCTGTTGCTGATTCTTGAATCATGCTAGAAGTATTCGGCATCACGCGGATCACTTGCTGTCTATCGTTTAAATTCTCTTCCATATAAGAAGTAGAGATACCAGCCAAAACAGAAATGAGTAACTGATCGGCTGTGATTCTTCCGCGCAGGTCTTCCAATACCCCATCTATATCTTTCGGTTTCATTGCTAAAATAAAAACATCTATAGTTGAAAAGTCCAAGTTTTCTTTCGTTACTGCTTCAATACCATATTTGTTATTTAATTCGTTCAAACGATCTTGATTACATCGGTTTGTAACGATGATTTGCTCCGCTGCCAATTTTCCTGATTGTATAAATCCCGACATAATTGCTTCCGCCATATTACCGGCACCTAAGAATGCAATTCGTTTAGTTTTCAATTGTATACGCTCCTATTTACGTTTTCTAACACCGTTTCTTATCTTAACATGTACATATCATACTTCAAGCGTCTTTGTGCAAGTCGGGTGTATATAGCCGAAAAAGTGATGGTAAGCGGTACCATATGGAGATATATTTATTTCATTCGTATAGGGGAGGTTAAATCGCTTTATATTGAAAGATAAAAGAGGACGATGCGCTCGATAGATAGAGAAAGTCGCGCACCATTGACTTGTAGTCGCGCGATAATAAGTGAAACTCACGCGGCAAGAGATAAAACAAGCGCAATAATGTTTAGACTCGCACGTCAATTGTCAAAAGTAGCGCGGTCACAGGGAAGCAGTGGTGTCTTTCACTGTTTTGAAGCAGTAAAGTAAGGCAGATGAAATTCATTTGTGGAGAAGAATGTAGTAATCCCCATCCGAGCTATTCAAATGGGGATTATACTATGTTCACTATTATTCTCTTTGACTATAATCCTGTAAATACTTTTTTATTTGGGACTACTAATTCCCTTCACAAACTCCAAAATAGTATCATTAAAAGCCTCAGCTTCATCCTTTAAAACATTGTGGCTGCTATTTTCAAAGACAACAAATTCACTATTCGGTATTTTTTCGGCTATCAATTCATTCTCATCTACAGGAGTAATCCAGTCGTGTCGGCCGGCAATGACTAGTGTTGGTACTTGAACATTAGGAAGTTTATCAATTATATCAAACTTTCTTAAAAACCCACCAAATCCTTGATTTATTGCCTCATAAGATTTCTTTGTTTCCGGTCTTAGTGATGGATCAGCAGCTGATTCATCAGCCGTGGAGTATAGTGGTGCCATAAGTGTATAGTACTTCGCTAATTGCTCGCTTGATGTGAAGGCACCGTCCCATAAAACATTAGCTATTTCTTTCTGTTCTGGTGTACCATGTTTTGCTACGTAAGATATTGCTTTTTCAATAAAACGATAACTGGGGGATGTTGCAACAAGTATCATCCCTGTTAGATTCTCTTGATACTTGTCTGCGTAACTCATTGCAGTCATACCGCCATACGAATGACCAAGCAGTAAGATTTTATTCAGGCCAAGATATTTACGCAATGATTCAATATCTTCCACATTGTTTTCTAATGTATACGTGGATTGCGGCCCTTCCTCTGAAAAACCACTCCCACGATTGTCGATATATACTAGCTGCATTTCTCCCGTCAATTTGTCTAGATACGGTTTGAAATTCACATGATTACCACCTGGACCGCCGTGCAACACAAAGCAGACAGGTTTTTCCTTTAGTTGGTCTTTATTCACCGTCCAGCCAGCACCATCGATATCAAAAAAGAGTCTAGTTCCGTTGATTTGTGCAAACATATTATCACGCTCCTTTACTTTTTGGAAAAATGTATATGATCAGAAGTACTATGCTAAGGGTTAACGCTACTAAAGTAATTAAAATGAGATATGGCCATGTGTTCAGGTTCATCATTCCTAAGAGGAACAAGACAAAAAATACACTGATTACACCAAGGAACTTCAAATCTTTTGATGCCACAGATTTAAACTGAAATACATCTCCTTTTTCAAAATCTTCCTTCGTAACTAAACTACCAATTACAGTACCGGTAATGGAGAATAGGATACCGATAATGACCGGATCTAAAGCTGTTTGGGCAATGACAGATATGATGGTTGTTAAACCACCAAGAATAATCCCTGCCGCAGCACCTGCTGCATTTGCACGTCTCCAGTAAAGACCAAATAAAATAGGTGCAAACGTTCCCCCAGCAAATAACCCTAACGTGGTAAGTAGTAATTCCATAATGGACGGTGTCATGATAGCAGCCACTGTACTGAGTACACCAATAATCACGATTGTCCATCTTGTCACAACGATACTGCTTTTTTCTTGAACTTCTTTTCCGGCACCTTTTCTTTGTCGTTCATATAAGTCCCTGGAAACGTGAATTCCAGCTCCTAATAGATTAGAATCCACTGTGGACATACAAGCACCTAGTATCCCGGTTACAATGATCATCCCCATAAATGGATTAATCACTTCCATCGCCATCATCGGGAAAACTGTTTCTGGATTACCGATATCAGGTATGATGCTTTTTCCTAGAATACCAACAAGTGCAAGAGCGAAAGCCGTAAATAGACCGACAAACAACACCATAACAAGACTTGTCCGTTGAATGCTTTGTTCACTTTTAGCTGCGTATATACGTTGAATTTGCGTCTGTGAAATTGTATTTAGTGGCATAAACGTAATTACCCACGCTAATACCATCACAAATGTCATACCTTCAGTAAGACTTAGAAAATCACTGCCAACTACTCTTGATAATACATCTGTAATTTGAAATGAAGAACTAATAACACCACTATCTGGCACTAGAGCAGACATACCAAGAGCTACAACAAGAATCAGTCCAACAATCATAATGATAGATTGTATCCAGTCCGTCAGTGCAACTCCCATCAAACCACCAAGCGTTGTGTATAGGATTGTAACAATAGCTGTTATCAATATGGCAATCGTTGTATCGATACCAAGAATTGTATTCAGGATCACCCCAACCCCAAGAATACTACCTCCGGCGCCACCAACTAAGGCAAACAGGGAAAAGGCTGTTGTTAATAAAGCTACTGGTCTGTTATAACGCAGTTCCATTAAATCCGGTAAGGTAAAAACGTTATGTGTTTGTGCAATACGTCGGATTTTTCCGGAAATGAAGAATAGTAGAAAGTAAGATGAACCTGCTGCGACAAGTATCCATGCCATAGAAAACCCACCTGTGTAAACCATCCCACTGAATCCCATATATGTATTTGCACCAACCACTGTTGAGAATATGGTTGCAAAAAGTACACCAGAATTCATTTTGTTGGAAGCAACGTAAAAATCAGATCGCGTTTCTTGCCGTTTTGAGACGATAATTCCTACGATAACCATGACGATTAGATAGATTGCTGGAATAATATAAAGTGAATTGCTCAATTGAAATTGCCTCCTTCTGAAAATTTTGTTGAATTATATAAAATTTATAGACAACTATAAACCTCCTATACAACATAGTCAATAAATTTAACTAAATATTGTAGATTAATTTAAATTTTGGAAAACTAAAATTCGACCTATTTTTTTCGATAGAATAAGAGAAGAAACATAATTCTATTGATATAGGCAGACCCATTTAATTTATTTATAGACCCATTACAAAAAATCGCTATCTATTCTGTAGATAGCGATTTTTTTGAGGACTATTATAATTAACGAATAGCTGTTACAGATGATGAATAATGAATGTGTCTAGGCAGTCCTATATCAGCCACCGTTAGTAAACTAAGTTTTTTAAATTCATTAATTTGTTTTTCTGTATTTATTACCATCGCTGCTGTTGCGGTGTCTCTATAAATACATGTAGTTGTTGTTCACATTATTCACGTCAGAGACTACCTCAAATTCGGTTGGATCTTCTTTTACGATAGTACCTATGTCAACTCCTAACCTTTTCGGGGGCGATATCAACAGAACCTAATATATAATCGGTATTTAACTCATAAAGCTGTTTAAGTATTTCATTAGACCAAACATTAGAAATTTTCTTTCCACATTATTCAACCTTTATTAATTAATAACTTGAATCCTACGCCCCTTCAGGAATTTAATGAACTCGATCATATTATAGAATGGTTCAATCACTATCGGTTATAATTTTTAATAGAAGGAGGACTTATTTAGGTCCTTCTTTTGCTTTGCAGTAGCTGATAGAGGGAAAATAAAAAATCTGTTAGACTTGTCTTATACCACAAAACAAAATACAAAAGGAGATGCGTGCAATTGAATTCTAACATTAATTTTACCAGGATTAGAAGAATTTATTGTAACTAACTCGTTGTTGAACGGGTTTATATCAACTCCACGTGGAGTTGGTAAAGACATCACACAACTGTCCGGAGTGCCATACAGTCACTAATCGTGTCCATGATTATCAAGTGCAAAAAATTCAACACAATCCTATATTTAGAAAGATCAGTTTTGTTTATAGAATACGAACTATGTCTGTATTGCATGTGACAAATGATTTTATGAAGATAATGATGTTGTAAAACGTTATCAGAGACAATCTGTAGAGTTTAAACAGGCTTTAGCGATTGGACTCATACATGGTAACCGTTTTAGAGAAGTGGCATCCCGTTCTGATACATCACCGACGACCAAACTATCATATTCCAAAGATCTTGTTCATTAGATATGGTGAATAATGGTGCTAGGATAGAAATACTGCTTAAAGGAGCTTATGAAGAAAAACGATATCTAAAGGATGATGATGATTCCCAACATACAATAAATTATTTGCACAACTTGTTTGTTACGATGAAGATTTCGAAGCAAAAGCAGCAAGATCAGAATTGTCAAAAAGAAACTATAAGTTGAAATTTGATTTTAAAAATGGGTGGTCAAGATGGGTAAAAGATTAAACCCTTAGCAAATAGTGTAGCAGTTTTTCTAAGGCTGTCTTTTTTCGATAGAATGTATAATTTTTAAATCTGAAATTTATCATATGGATCAATGACAACATTCAATTTTTCTGGATAATTTAATATAGAAAAGGGGACATTCTCGGAAATTATCTTGGAGGGTTTACAACTATAAAATCAAAACTCAATTGAAAAGTTTTCCATTCAACATAAAACCTATTAGGAGGGACTCAATGACTGACCAAACAACAGAATCTATAAAAAGTACATATCAAAAATTAATGGATAACCAATTCATTCAAGAGACATTAGCGTTTATCGAATCAGATCATCAACATACCGTGGACGAGCAAGTGGCACTTACTGAAATTTCAGCACCACCTTTTAAAGAAGAAACGCGTGCTAACAATTTTAAAGATCGATTAGAAAGTTTAGGTCTATCTGATGTTCGTATGGATCAAGAAGGAAATGTATATGGTATGAAATATGGAACAGGAAAAGGACCGAAAATTTTCATATCGGCGCATCTTGACACCGTATTCCCAGAAGGAACGGAGGTGACCGTAACAGAAAAGGATGGAATTTTATACGCTCCAGGAATTAGTGATGATACAAGAGGCTTGGCGGAACTACTTGCTGTGATCAGAGCGGTGAATCATGCTAATTTACCAACAGTTGGTGATATTATTTTTGGGGGAACCGTTGGTGAAGAAGGTGCGGGAGACTTACGTGGGGTAAAGGCGTTTTTTAATGAGCATAAAGATATAGATGGCTTTATTTCCATCGATGGTCCCGGTGCCAATAGTATTGTGTACTTAGGTACTGGAAGTTATCGTTATACGGTCACGTCCAAAGGGGATGGTGGTCATAGCTTTGGTGACTTTGGGATTCCAAGTGCAACCCATGCGCTAGGAAGAGCAATTGCTACTATTTCAGATTTACAAACAAAAGCGGATCCGAAAACAACGTTTACTGTTGGGGAAGTATGGGGTGGAACCTCTGTCAATGCGATTGCTCAAGAAGCAGGAATGACAGTCGATTTGAGGTCCAATGATCAAGAGGAATTAGACAAAATGGAAGAACAATTTTTACAAATGATTGATAAAGCGGTTGAGGCAGAAAATGTAAGATGGGACAGTAATAAGATCAAGGCAGAACTTAATAAGTTCGGAAATCGTCCACCAGCAAGTCAATCAAAAGACGCACCAATTGTACAAGCTGCATATGGGGCCATTGAAGAAATTGTTGGACAGCCATCGTTAACAGGTGCAGTCAGTACAGATGCGAACTACCCAATGAGTTTAGGAATTCCATCAATAACAATCGGGCTAGGTGGTAAAGCAGGATCCGCGCATACCCTACAGGAGTGGTATGATCCGACTAGTGCTTATGTAGGAGTGCAGAAGGATTTCTTAACTTTAGTTGGATTAGTGGGAGTGGAAGGTATTACCGAACCTTTATTGGGGAAGCGTAGGACATAAACGATTGCCTAAAGTATAAAAAATGAGAGTCGGAAACGACGGGAAAGATACGATCATTATTGCGACTCAGACTATAATAAGCAGAAATGTTAATCCAATGGAGTTAGGTGTAATTAGGAGGATATCGCTATACTGTTATAGCGGACGAAGTTAAAATTGAAGGGACTATTAGATCACTAACACGTTCGACTAAACAGAATATAAAAAATAGTTTTTTATGAAATAGTAATAGGGACATGTAAAGCTATGCAAGTCGAAGTAGAAATTAACTATTATGACGGTTATCCTCCTAACTGTAAATGCATCTGAAATTTCAGAATTAGCATGGAGCACAATCGCGGGTCTTTACGGTCAGGAATCTGTACCGAATGTCCAGCCGAGCTTAGATGGAGAGGATTTTGGTCGGTTTTTGAAAAAATAGGTTGGGTAGTTCCACTGGTAACAGTCAAAGACCTCTTCACGATCCATGTTTTGAATTAAATGAAGATTTTCTAGAAGTTGGATTGAATGTCATGATAGGTTCTACCATACCGTATTTAGGGAAGCCTAGTACTTAACATCTCTGTTGCTTATTCTAATTGCAATCCATTCATTGGATCATGAACTTGATGACCAATGGAACAGTACTAGTTTATTCTTTACTAGTAAATAAGTATGATAGGGTGTATTCAAACGTATGTTAGTGACACACACCTAACATTAATGTAAAGTAAGAAGAAGCAACTCAGAAACTAGGTGAATCGTTTTATGGTTAAAATTTATATTCTTATATTATTGGTCATGTTATTGTGGGGGTTAAATTTATCGGCGCTGAAGGTGCTTGTTGATGCAATTGACCCAATGTTGTTGACCTCTTTTCGAATTATGACTGCAGGGATTGCTGTTTTGGTGATTTGTTCTGTGATGGGGATTCTTCGGTTACCACTCAAGCATGAATGGCTCGTTATTTTTTACATATCTATTTTTAATGTGGTTTTACACCATTCGCTTATAGCTGTTGGGCTAGAGATGACAACAGGTATAAATGGCGGATTAATATTAGGATTGATGCCGCTCGTTACAGTGATGATGGCTGTGATCATTTTGCGTCAGCGTGTCTCGTTGTTAAGAGTATCTGGTTTTATATTGGGTTTTATCGGCGTGGCCGTGACGACTTTGACCGGTGCTGATGGATTGGCGGCTATTTCCTTAGGTGACCTCGTCGTATTTTTAGGTGTCATTGCACAAGGGTTTAGTTTTGTATTGATTAGTAAACTAAAACCGACATTTGACCCACGGTTGGCTACTGGTTATATGCTTGTAATTGGTTCGGTGTTTATCTTTTTATTTAGCCAGGCTTTTGGAGCGGGAATTCAGGAGATTACTTATTTGTTTGACTGGAAGTTGGGATCAGTCTTTTTATTCAGTGCCATTTTAGCATCAGCCTTTGGCCATATGACGTATAATTACGCCATTAAAAAAGTAGGGCCAGCAGAATCAGCCATATTTATTAATCTAAATACGCTTTTTTCGATTATTGGAGCATCTATATTCTTAAATGAAATCATTACTTTGAATCATGTAATTGGATTTATATTGATTTTGAGTGGTGTGTTTATTGGTACTGGTGCTGTGGAGTATATGTTGGGGAAGAGGAAGGAGCGGGAAGTAAAAAGGTAAATATTACAAAAACAGGACTATTGAACCATTTGAAAACTAGTGTATTTGAAGGATAATACACGTAACAACATAAATCGTACGAAATGGCAAAATCGCTGAAAGGTGATGACGCAAAACTACAGGGGCTAACGTCAAACGACTATGCTTGCCAGGTGTCGAACACGATCTCCGTCGATTTATGGGATTCGAAGGGGGAATATGTTTGAGAAAAATTTTCTATCGTAGTAAATATTGTTGGCATCAATTTAAGGTGAGGGAGCTTTCAACTGTGATTTCCGATTGCCTAGATGAGAGGTTCAAACATAAACTAGAAAAGAAAATTAATTATCATGAACAAGCATCCTTGAATTACATAGTGAAACACTAAAAAGTGCCCAAGAGGCGCTTTTTTATTTTGGAAAAATTATCCGACAGAATCAGTGGCAAGTTTAGGAATACTAAGGTAGGAATTCTTAAACTTTCTCATAATATTAGATATAATAGTCTCTTCTACCTGTTCCAACGAGCATACTAGGATAACATTACCATTTATTACAAAATTAAAATAATTCTAATTAATCATGAAGTTGTGATTCTAGTACTCTATAATGAAACTATTAACTAAATGGGAGGAATGTATATGAAGAAGTTTATGAAGTTAGCAATTCCAATAACCTTTGCAGCGACAATGGTCTTATCATCAAGTGTTTTCGCGGATCCACAGTCTAACCCTAATGGTCCTTACATTGAAAATGAACAGAACATCTCGCTTTCCAGCTATATGAGTAATGAAGATTTGTACGAAAAACTTCAAAAGCTAGAAAGCCAATCTAATGGAAAGATGCAGCTTGATATAGCAGGATATTCGAATCAATCCCCAGATGGATATAGTACTGAGGATGATATAGGTGAACCACTCCATGTTGTGAAATTCGGGGATAATGATCCAAACAAAAAGCGAGTACTCATAACTACTCAAATCCATGGAAATGAACAAATTGGAACGGAAGCTGCTTTGGATATTATTCAAAAACTTTCATCAAATGGTAAAGAAGTAAATGAGATTCTGGAAAATGTATCGATTTGGATTATGCCACGTATTAATCCAGAAGGTGCTGATAACGAATATGAGGGAAGCTGGTATCCAATTAGGTATACCCATCAAACCTGGGATCCTGAAGCAATAGATTTGCCAGTCGATACAAGTGCACCTTGGTATTATAACGAAGATGGTAGTGAACGTGCCCAAAATAATAATGGTCGTATCGTTTATGGAATTCCAGGATATGATCAAAATAGGGATTATAACCCTAACTTGGGCTTGAACATTGAAGATCAGGACAAGTCCGAAGTGGCTGACTTCCTAAATAATCGTAGTACAAATAATAGTAGATACGGTGGTTTATATGTAACAGCTGAGGCTAGAACAGTAACGTCTGTATTTGAAGAATTCCAGCCTGATGTTTTTGTAGATGTCCATCACCGTGGATTTAATACTGTATCAGATGAGGATAATCGTTCTGTACCTGTCCAGCTTGCTGCCGTTGTAGCAACTCAAGATTATGAGGATCCTTTCACTGGTAAGACGTATGAGGTAGATGAGGACGTC
Organism: Virgibacillus byunsanensis; assembly: GCF_042675965.1. Taxonomy (NCBI): domain Bacteria; kingdom Bacillati; phylum Bacillota; class Bacilli; order Caryophanales; family Bacillaceae; genus Virgibacillus; species Virgibacillus byunsanensis. The sequence continues at coordinate 225,362 of NZ_JBHTKJ010000007.1, forward strand.
TTAAAGCTTGGAAAACAAGTAAACGCACTTTCCTACCTTTCTCTACAAAACGGTGAATCCCATTTTGGGGCAATTCAAAAGTATCCTGACGTTAATCTACCAGGAACTGCATTGGGAGCATTTGCATTAAATGATGCTGCTATTATGTTAATTGAAATAAAAGGCCAAAGCCAAACGTTGGGTCAAAAACAAAATGGTATGCTTAAAGAAACGGTTAAGAAGCCACTTTATGAGGTGTTTAAAGGGCTAGCGGATGGAACAATTAATGATGTTGATCCACAAATCTATGATGACATTCCTGAATCTACTAATAGGATTAGTGATCCGACAACTAGGGATGATGATGCATTTTAAAGAAGTTTGATTTGACTCGAAATGTTTATTTTTAAAGAAGTATTTGAAATGAAAGTAGCCACCCCATGTATATTATGGAGGTGGTTACTTTTTATTTTGGGCAGGAAAATGAAGGTTAAATTTTCATTCAACACCGATTCCTACAGATTTTGTAAATGACCTAGAACTTAATGCAAATATGGGGCAAGCTCATGCAACTTTTCTTCTGGAAGTGCTTTTTCGATCATGGGAAAAATTACACGTTCTTCTTTTCGAATATGTGACTCTAGTAACGTGCCCAATTCATGCATGGCATCCAGGTTTTCATCGTTGTTGAGAAGCTTCTCTATTTGGGAACGAATCTTTACATGTTCTAATAGCATTTCTATTATTTCTGGTTGGTTAACATTTGCGTACTGGGCATAGGCGGGTAACAGAATTTCCTCTTCTTCCCGGAAATGGTTTTGGCCATTCGGAATCCAAAACTCTTTAGCCTCTTTCATTATTTCTTCCATTGTTAAACGACTTTCTTCTGTACCAGCACGCTTTAGCTTAAGTGCCAAATGCAAACCAATCATATGGTGGCGTGATAAAGGTTTCAGTGATTCGTGTCGCTTGATGCCTTTTCGCATAGTCATTGGAATTACTCCTTTTTCCACTATTCTCCTATTGGCGATGCTTTTTCCATCATTTCTTCCGGTACATCAATTTCATTGTAGGCATTGAAGTCCGAAAGTGTATAAGTTCCTTTACTGTATTGTTCAATTGATCCTAATTCACCTGTCGTGTTTGCTTCGTATTCATACGTGTATTGTGTCATAAAAAACGTTTCTTTATTGATTTTAATTTCGTAGGTACCACTACTAATTTCCATATTATCATAGTGTTCTTCAAATAAGTCGCTTATCGCACCAAAACTTGAATTCATGATAACAGATTTATAATTTTCACTATCATCAGCAAAGGATATTAAATAATGATCCCCATTATCACTAACTTCAAACGAGTTGCTATGCTCTACGTATTGTTCTATTTGGTCATCTTCAAGCATTTTGTAGTCTTCATATAAATTTCCATATCCAAAATCAGTTGGCATGGAATACCAATTTTCTTCTGAGTTTATATATAACATTCCATCTTTCATGAACATCTCTACACTTCCTTCTTCTGTTTCGCTTGAGACAGAAGTCATATCTGCGTGCATGACAGCCGGATCAGAAAGGATTATTTCCATAGTGAAGTTTGTTTCACTCTTTTCTCTAGTTCCATTAAATGTACTATCATCAATAAAATCACTGACCCCTTTAAAGCTGGTTACTCCTGCCATTGCCTCAGCAGATTTTTGAAGAATACTCGCAACATCCTCTGTAACAACAGGATCACCACTAGCTTCTGTGTCCTCATTTTCTTCTTCATTCGCCTCTTCAGCAGCTTCTTCGTCATTTTGTTCCTGTGTTTGGTCGTTTGATTGAATTTCATCTGAACTAACATCGTTCTCGGTTTCGTCATTACCTGCGCTACAAGCAACTAACAAGAATAAACACGTCGTTATTAATAAAATTATGATCCTTTTCAATAGTGACACCCTCTTTTAGTAGTTTCTTCATATTAAAAAGGTACCACACACTAAGGTGATTTGTGATGTATCCTTAAGTATAACTTTTTGAAATGGAGGGTATCTTCCAAAATTAACGTTTTTTTCTGATTCGCATTGTTCTATATATCGAATTTATGTATAATTCACTTTAACATATACTGAGATTTAATAGTTTACGAGAATAAGGAGCGTTAATATAATCATGCAAAGGCCAATTAAACAAAAATATTATGTACTTATTTTAATTTTTATGACGGCATATCCTTTTCTAGTTTTACCTTTTTGGAATATTTATTATGTTACTTTAATTAAGTTAGTTTATCTAAGCTTATTTGTAATTATTATGTGGTACTTTTTTATTTATCAATGTTTTAGGGAAAAACGACTCCTGGGTGTTCTTCAGACAAAGGGAGAGAAGTTAGCCGTACTATTTTTTCTCCTTATTTGTATATCCACTCTGTTTTCACAGGATCCAATGGTTTCCTTTCTCGGGGGTTTACATAAAGTTCAAGGATTAATTGCTTGGTTTAGCTATATTTCTCTTTTTCTTTTTACATATATATTAATCCCTATTAACAAGCAGGTAAATATTATTCGGTTGGTGGTCTTTGCATCCTTTTTTGTTGGGGTGTATGGAATTGTACAGCATTTTCATCTTGATAGTTTAACAGGTAAGCCAGTAGATAGGAGCTTTGTTAAAAGCTGGGCGGTCTTTGATAACGCCAATTACTTTGGAACGTACCTTGTAATAGTGATCATTCTTGCAATGACTTTGTATCTTTCGGTAGAAAGTCGCAGGGGGTACTTCATTTACTGGATAATCGTATCTACTCTTTTTATATCCTTATTATATACAACGACAAGAGGTGCTTGGATTGGTGCCTTTAGTGGTGTTTTCATTCTTACTGTTTTACTAGTTTGGAAGAGACGGGATATATGGAAGAGATGGGCTATATTGCTTTTTAGCTTATTGTTCTTACTCGTCATCGTTAATGTTAGTGAAGACAATTACATATTTAATAGAATTTTTAGTATTGGTGAGGATGCTAACGCACTTGTTTCAGAGGATGATGGTGATGCTGGAGCAGGCCGTTGGACCCTCTGGAAGACATCTTTTCCTTTAATAAAGGATTACTATTTAATAGGATCAGGACCAAGTACATTTTCTATTGTCTACCCAACGGTGGCTGGAGAGAATAAATTACACGATAATTCCCATAATGAATATCTTGAAACAGCCATAACCTTAGGGGTTCCAGCATTATTGGTATACTTAGCTTTAATGTTTATTATTTTAAAAAGTAGTCTTTCAACTGCCAAACGACTTAACGGCAACGAAGCTATCTTTGCATACGGTTTGATAGCAGCAATAATTGGTTATCTAGTACAAACATTTTTCAATGTTAGTGTTGTCACGGTCGCCCCATTTTTTTGGATGGTATTGGGGATGAGTTATGCTTTTTCGATGAGTAAGAGAGACACCTAGAAAAACTATACAAATTACCTAGTCTGTTTTTGGGTAAATAGATCTATTTTTTTGATAGTATTTAGGGCTTCTTCATTACTTTTAGTTTAAGCTTGATTTAATACTGCAAGAATCCAGTGTTTATGCCATGCTTTACCGATATAAGAACTTATTTGTCAAAATCAGTACTTCTGTAGGATGTATATATTCACATAATGATTTATGATGCATATAAGAGATGAGTCGGAAAATAAATATTTCTGAATCTCGATAAAGGCAAACCCGGTGCAAGCCGGCGACGCAAAACTATAGGGGCTGTGAATATACACGCAGCTAGCCAGTTACCGAAAGATCAGGGAAAGTGTAATTTGATAATTGAATTAGTTTGGCAGGATTTTACATAAATGACTGCATAAACTTGTTAATTGTCGAAGTCACTTGGAAACCCCGCTTTCGGTAGAGGCGGGGTTATTTTTAGTAGATAATAAAGTATAAACTTTTTTATCTACAGTGCAACTTAGGCTTTCGCCATTAAGGCTGGCGATAAGCCAAGTTTTCTAATATACATGGAGGTGAATCTTTGAAGCTAGTAAACCTGAGTAATGATAAAGTGATCGCCGAAACAGTTAATCAAGCGTACAGTTTCGTTAAGAGGTTAAAAGGCTTGATGTTTACGGATAAACTTGAATCAGGTACTGGTGTACACATTAGACCCTGTCAATCCGTACACACGTTCTTCATGAATTACTCCATCGATATTATATACCTAAACAAAGCAAACATAGTAGTTGCAATTGATGAAGCATTACCTCCGGGAAAAGTTGGAGGACGTTACGCTGACGCTGTTTCTGTTATTGAATTACCAACAGGAACCACTGGTAGAACGGAAACAAAAGTCGGAGATGAACTTATTTTTATATCATAAAAAAACTTTAATAAAGGGAGAGATTATGTTGATTAACAAATTAAAAGGCTTGTTTTTAGAAGAAGAAGGACAAGGTATGACTGAGTATGCGATCGTGTTGGGAGTAATTGCTGTTGGAGCTATTGGTGTACTTGTTGCTTTTGGAGACCAACTATCAGTAATTATTGGTGACGTAACTTCTAAAATTACAGGTGGATTTGGTTCATAAAGATCTAAGGATTATATTTTAACAAAAACAGCTTTACACATGTAAAGCTGTTTTTGTAAACCAATAACATTAGAAAGGGGAGCATTGACTTGTTAAATGGATTATTACTAATAGTTTTAGTAATCAGCGTCATAACAGACCTGAAATCACGAAAAATTTATAATAAAGTCATTTTTCCAGCATTGCTTCTTGCCTTTCTATTAAATGGAATCCTTTATGGGTGGTCAGGTCTTTTGGAAAGTTTCTTAGGTTTTCTAACTGGGCTTGGCATTCTATTGATTCCTTATCTGATGGGCGGCATGGGAGCAGGTGATGTCAAACTGTTAGCTTTAGTTGGAGCAGTTAAAGGAGCATCATTTGTATTTATTTCAGCTATATATATGGGTTTGATTGGCGGAGTAATTGGATTAATCGTTTTACTATTTAAAAAAGGTGTATTCAATCGCTTTAAAGCTATCTTCAAATCACTATGCGGCATCAGATACGGTATCAAACCTTCTCTTAAGCCTAACAAAGATGGGCTTCAAGCAACCTTTCCTTATGGAGTTGCGATTGCGGGTGGGGCCATAATGACATTTATGCTTAATGGAGTTGGATCACTATGATTCGTGAGGAAAAAGGGCAATCAATTGTCGAGTTTACGTTAGTTATACCGATCCTTTTACTATTATTAGTCGGTATATTCGATGTGGGTAAGTTGACTTTTGAATATTCTTCGCTTCACTTTTCTGGACAGGAATCAGTAAGAGTAGCAGGTCTAGGGGGGACTTTTGATGAAATTGAAACAAAAGCTCGCAATAGCTTTAATGCCGGCGATGGTACAAAGCTGACTGTCGAACCTCTTCCTCCACCAGATGAGCGTGTGTCTGGGGAATATATAACCATAACGTTAACATACCCCTATCAACCTCTAACACCACTTTTTACAGATCCAATTGAACTTAGTGTTGATTCAACTATTCGTGTAGAGTGAGGGGATTCGCATGAAAAAGTTAAAAGAAATTTTTTTAAAACAAAGTGGCAGTGTACTTGTCCTTGTGGCATTTGCATTTACGGGTCTAATGGGAATGACAGGTCTTGCTATTGATGGTGGCACCATTTATATGAATAAAGCAGAGTTGCAAAAGATAGCAAATGCAGCCGTCTTATCTGGGGCACAGGAGTTAACTTCTGAGGATGAACAAGATGTTAGAGACATCGTGGATGATATTACCATACAACACAATGAGCAAGACACACTTGGTCCAGTAGATATTACAATGAAAGATAGTGTAAAAGTTAACTTGAATAAAACAGTTCCTCTTTCATTTCTAAAGCTATTTGGTATTGATACATTAGATGTACGTGTTGATGCAACAGCTGGTCTTGGTGTCATGGGACGTGCTGTAGGTGCCGTCCCGTTAGGTGTTGAAGAAGATTATAATTTTGAATACGGTGAGACACATTTCTTAAAAGTTGGTTCAGGAGACTCTGACTATGGTGAGTTTGGTATTTTGGGATTAGATGGCCCAGGAGCGAAAACATATGAAGAGACATTTCGAAATGGATTCGATGAAGAATTGGCAATTGGTGACATTGTTAATACAGAATCAGGGAATATTTCAGGTAAAACTAGTGAGGTAGTAGAAGAAAAAATAAATCAATGTGATGACATGAATGATCGAAATTGTGCTAGAATTTTATTAGTTCCAGTATATAAACCATATAATGATGATGGCGGTAAGGTTAAGCAAGTTGAAATTACTGGCTTTGCTTATTTTTATCTTTTGGATCCGACTACTATTGAAGCGGACGATGATACGGTTCCAGGTATTTTTATCGAAAGAACAGGTACAGGCTTTACGGAAACGGGCGCAGTGAATCGTGGAGCTTATAGCATCAAATTAACGGAGTAGGTGACAGACATGCGTTCAAGAATAATATTCCTTTTAGCTTTAATCATGGGAATCATAACAACAATTCTATTTTTTAATTATACCAAACAGTATGAAACAGAAGAGGTTGTCCAACAGCAAGAGACCGTTCAAGTTGTCCAAACGAAAGAAAAGATAGCGGAAAACCAGGTTATTACCGCTGAAGTACTTAAAGTGGTTAATGTGATTAAGGAAAATATTCACCCACAATCGGTTTCGGAAATTTCTGAAGTTGAAGGTAAAATTTCAACTGCAGTAATGGAACAAGGTGAAATTGTCGTAGCACATCGAGTGAAAGATCAGCAAGATGAGAATTTGTTGCTGTCACTTAAAATACAGGATGGATATAGAGCGGTTTCCATCGGAGTTAATCATGTTCAATCCGTTACAAACATGATTGAACCTGAGGATCGTGTGGATGTTTTCTTAACTGAAACTAACGATGATGATGAAATCATTTCTGAGGAGATCTTTTCAGATATTCGTGTCCTTGCTGTAGGTAGGAAAATGAATCCACCACAAAATGAATCAACTTATTCAGAGTACAGTGCCGTAACGTTAGAACTAGAGCCTAATGATGCAAATATGTTAATCAATGCGTCCGCAACAGGGAACATTCACTTTACATTGCATCCCAGTACTATCTCCTCAGGTTCTCAGGATTAGGCGTTTGTCGTATCAAGGAGGAAAGCTTAATGGCAGAAATAAAACAACAAGTGGATAATGGTAAAACAATAGCGGTTTGTGGTGCAAAAGGAGGAATAGGCAGAACGCTAATTTCAGTTAATTTAGCTATTGCCTTAAGCAAAAAAAATCTAAATGTAAACCTGTTAGATGCTGATTTTCAATTTGGAGATGTAAGTGTAGCTATGGATCTGCAACCGTCTTTTACCATGAAAGATGTTGTGGGTGAATTGAAAAGCATAGACGAAAGCTCTATTAATAACTATTTAACTGCCCACTCATCAGGTGTCAGTGTTTTACCGTCCCCAGAAAGACCAGAATTTGCCGAACTCGTTACCACCGATGCATTGTTGCAAGTAGTTGATATGCTACGGAAACAATCTGATTATCTAGTTGTTGATACAGGTATGGGTATCCAGGAACAGACCTTGGATGTGCTGGAACAAGCTGACCAAATACTGGTCGTCACTAATTTGGAAATGACAGCTTTAAAAAGCACAAGGCTAATGCTGGAAACACTAGAGAAGCTAGGGATCCGTGAAAAGGTTATTCTAGTTGTTAATCGATATGATATGGACAGTCTAATTAAAGCAGAAGACGTCCCAGATATGCTAGGATCTAAAGACACGATATTTATCCCCAATGATTTTAAATCAGCCTCCCAATCCTTAAATCTAGGAATTCCTTTAGTTATTAGTCGGTCAAAATCAAATTTATCAAAAGCGTTCTTTAGAATAGCTGAGAAATTAATTTCTAATCATGGTGTTTCGAATGAAGTTAGAAAAAGTAAAAAACGGTCAAAATTATTTTCCAGAAAAAAGTAAAGGAGGGACTGGTGTATGAGTAGTCTTCTTAATCGAATTCAACAAAGAGGTAATGAGGGATCAACGGTTCCAACAAAAGTGAAAGCTACTGACAGTCCTGTTCAACAATCCTCCGTTAGTCAAGAGGTGACTAAAACAGAGAAGCCTCCAAAGAAGCAGGCCTCAAAGAAACCTGTTGAATCAAAACAAAGTGAAAAGCACAAACAGCTGAAAAGTTTATTACATAAGCAAATATTGCAAGAAATGAAGGACAAAGATGATATTGATGCCATCATTCCAAAAATTGACGAAATGGCAATTGAAATTATGAAGGAAGATGAATCATTCCGCGGATCGGTTGATCGAAAAAAGATCGTGGAAGAGCTTAGTAATGATTTAACTGGATTCGGACCGATCAATCCACTTCTTTTAGATGAAGAAGTCTCAGAAGTAATGGTTAATGGGCCAAACCAAGTCTATTGTGAAAGAAATGGAAAACTCGTTCACACAGATGTAACGTTTAGGGACAATGAACATGTCATGCATGTGATTGAACGAATTGTTGCCCCTTTAGGACGTCGTATTGATGAGAGCAGTCCTATGGTTGATGCTCGTTTGCCTGATGGCTCTCGTGTAAACGCGATTATTCCGCCTTTAGCATTAAATGGACCAACCATAACGATTCGGAAATTTTCTGAAGACCCATTTATCATTGATGACCTTGTACATTTTGGTACATTATCAAATGAAATGGCCACTTTTTTAGACGTTTGTGTAAAAGCTAGATTAAATATGTTTGTTAGTGGTGGGACTGGGTCAGGTAAAACAACTACGTTAAACGTTCTATCCAATTTCATCCCAAGTGATGAACGAATTGTAACCATTGAGGATGCAGCAGAGCTTCAGTTAGGCCAGGATCACGTTGTTTCCTTAGAATCCAGACCTCCCAATATTGAAGGAAAAGGTGCGATTATGATTCGCGACTTAGTACGGAACTCACTAAGAATGCGTCCAGATCGGGTTGTTATTGGTGAGGTACGTGGTGCTGAGGCATTAGATATGCTTCAGGCCATGAATACAGGTCATGACGGCTCACTTGCGACAGGTCACTCGAATAGCCCGCGGGACATGATTTCACGACTGGAAACCATGGTACTTATGGCGGGAGTAGATCTTCCCATTAAGGCAATCCGGGAACAAATAGCTGGTGCCATTGATGTGATTATTCAGCAATCTAGACTGAAAGATGGGTCACGGAAAATCACCAAAATAACGGAGGTTCAAGGAATGGAAGGCGATATTATTGTCTTACAGGATATTTTCTCCTTCGATCAAAAAGGCTTGGACGAGAACGGAAAAGTGATTGGGAAATTAGTGCCGACTGGAGTCCGTCCGAAATTTTATGAACGAATGGAGAATTCAGGTATGTTCATTTCGCCGGATGTCTTTATTGAAAAAGAGGAGACTATATGAAAGGCTTGATGCTCGTATTATTTTTTCTGTCCATTTTCTTGTTATTCCAGGCTATTTTGCAACGTTTAGTTCCAGCTAAACAAAACGTAATGGAAAAGAGAATTAATTATTATTTTACCGATCCAGAAAACGTGGAAAAGGAAGACAAAAAGCCTAAGAAAAAGTTGCGTCTTCAATTTAACTTGGATTTTACCAAGCAAAGTGTCCGTAAAAAGTTGTTGACGAAAGATAGAAACAAGAAATTAGAGCTATTATTATACCAAGCTGGAGTACCACTAAAGCCGGAGGAATACGTCATCTTTCAGTGGATCTCAGTTTGTTTAAGTACGGGTATTCTTTATATAATCGTTGACCACATCGTTATCGTACCTTTTGGCGTAATAATCGGTTACCTAATCCCTAAGATAATTATCAAAAGGAAAAAGCATAATCGTGCTAAGTCATTTAATGATGCCTTACCTGAAATGATCGCTTCTGTAGTCGGGGCCTTAAAAGCAGGTTTTAGTTTTCCACAAGCACTCAAATCAGTAGCAGCAGAAGCGCAATCTCCTATGAAAGAAGAAATAGAAACCGTTTTGCGGGAAATGCAATATGGCACAACCATGGATGAAGCGTTGAATAATCTGTATGAACGTATGCCTAGCGAGGATTTGTATTTAATGATTCAAGCCATTCTTATTCAACGACAAGTAGGTGGAAATCTCGCCACTGTTTTGGAAAAGATTGTACAAACGATTAGAGATCGAATTAAGATTCAAGGGCAAATCAGCACGTTAACGGCACAAGGAAAGTTGTCCGGAGCAGTTATTGGTCTGTTACCAGTAGGCATTGGTTTTCTCCTTTATCTGATGCAGCCAGAATATATTGGAAAATTATTCACCCATCCACTAGGAATTGGACTCATGATAGGTGCGGTAGTGTCCTGTTCTGTTGGTTTCTTCCTAATTCAAAAAATAACGACAATAGAGGTGTAATGTCATGCTGTATGTGACCTATTTACTAACACTTTTCTTACTTGTTTTTGGTATAGTTGCTTGGCGAAAAGAGAAGAAGCAGCGGATTAAAAGGAGAATTGCGTCCACATTTCAAACCGATGTAGAGGTGAAAACAAGCAAGCCAACCGATGAAATCAAAAAGCGGTCATTTTCAAGCAGAATAATATCTCCTATTTGGAAACAATTAAAACAGATTTTTAAACGAAATTTATCCAGTGAAAAAAGAGATAAAATTGATATCAAACTACTCAGAGCAGGTAATCCATTTGGCATGACACCAGTTGAGTTTCGCATCATTCAATTGGCAATGTTTGTTTTGCTTCCATTGATATTTGGATTGTATGGCTTTTTGTTGCAATTATCTTTTGGCGTTATCGTATTTTTTTGTATGTTTGGATTGTTTATTGCTACTTTTTTACCGTCGTTCTACTTGAAACAAAAAACACAAGCAAGGAACAAGTTAGCTCTTAGAGAACTGCCTGACTTTTTGGATTTGTTGACCGTTAGTATTGAAGCAGGTTTAGGTTTTGATTCTGCGTTAAGTAAAGTGGTTTCTAAAAAAGATGGCGTGCTATCAATGGAGTTCCAGCGGTGCTTAGAAGAAATGCGTTTAGGTAAAACAAGACGAGAAGCGCTCACGGGTGTGAGAGAACGTGTCACTATTGATGATGTAAAATCATTAATAGGTAGCATTATTCAAGCCGAGCAACTGGGGATTGGGATGGTACAAGTCCTAAATGTTCAGTCTCTAGAAATCAGGGAAAGTAGGAAGCAACGAGCAGAAGAACAAGCAATGAAAGCACCAATCAAAATGCTTTTCCCACTCGTGTTGTTTATCTTCCCTTGTATATTTATCGTTATATTAGGGCCAGTAGTGATTGATCTGATTGAGACATTGTTGTAGTTTTGGGGGGTGCCTGTCACTTCCTGGTTTATGTTGAAATATGTCGAAAGCAGATCATTAGTTTTATAGAAGGTGTAGGCGTTTGTGTGTGGGAGAAAGAAGTACAAGAAAATTCGGGACAAAGATATGTTATATTATTACTAATACATACGACGACATAAATGAAAGAAAAAGAGAATAACATGATTGTACCTGTACAACTATTATATGTGACCGCTTGTGAATCAGATCAACGACGTCATCCTGGAAGGGAATGAACAAGCTTTAGCCATGCAAGTATGCTAGTACGATATAAGGATATTGTTCCTGGTACTGATGCTATTTGAGTTCGCAAAACTGAGAAATATAATGCTAGTAAAACTAACGTTGACTGATTGAGTCATTTGAAATACTGTTAATCTGAGAGTAAAGGATTAACAGTATTTTTATATCATTATCTGCGCTATCAGTTGAGAGGTGGAAAAAGTGATTTGGTTTTTATTGTTTTTGTTAGGAATTATTGGGGGGACATTTGGTAGCCTTGTAGGACTTGGAGGAGGAATTATTATCGTTCCGACTCTCTTATTCCTGGATAATAGTTTTGATATACTTAATGAAATGGGTCCTCAAAAAATTGTAGGAACAACTATTTTAGTATTGTTGACTACTGGATTATCATCAACATTATCATATTTCAAACAAAAAAAAGTTGATTTCATGAGTGGTATGATATTTTTTATCGGTAGTGGTCCAGGTGCTTATGTTGGTGCTGTGGTAAACAAACATGTTGATGTTAGCCTATTTTCTCTATTATTTGGTGTTTTAATGATCATTATTTCGATTATAATGACGTTTAAGAAATCGATGAGACCAATTGGCATCATGAATCAAGGAATACCACACTATTATATAGAAGGTTCTGGTAACGTATTGATTTATAGATATTCTCCTATTGTGGCAATTATATGTTGTTTTTTCATAGGTATGTTATCTGGACTCTTCGGGATAGGTGGAGGAGCATTAATGGTGCCGTTAATGTTATTAGTATTTGGTTTCCCAGTTTCGATTGCAGTAGCAACTTCTATGTTTATGGTTTTCTTATCCGCAATTTCCGGTTCAATAGCACATATTACGTTAGGGAATGTGGAATGGTTTTATGCGATAGCATTAGTTCCCGGAGCATGGTTTGGTGGAAAATGCGGTGCATGGCTAAACAACAAGTTGAAAACCAGGACAGTTATGGTCGTGTTTCGGATCCTTGTCGTAGTAGCGGGTATTCGATTGATTTTAGGTTCAAATTGATAGGGGTGTCAAAAAGATTATTAACGCGTATGAGCAGGTAGATGCATAGAAAGGGAGGTAGGATTAACTGAATTTCTTACTAAGATTTAAAAGGAGTGAATACTAATGAAAGTGTCTTTATTTGTCACTTGCCTTGGGGAAATATTTTATCAGGATGTTGCTAAAGACGTGGTGGAAGTACTAGAGAGACTTGGTTGTGAAATTGATTTACCAGGAGGACAGATATGTTGTGGTCAACCTGCATATAACAGTGGTTATCGAAAAGACGCTCAAAAGGCGGCAAAACAGATGATTACCAGTTTTGAAGACTCTGAATACATTGTAGCCCCTTCTGGTTCCTGTGCAGCAATGGTCAAAGAGTATCCAAGTCTGTTTAAAGAGGACAGCGAATGGCAGGAAAGGGCTAGAGCTGTTGCAGAGAAAACCTATGAGTTTACGCAATTCATTGTACATGTTCTCGGCGTTGAGGATGTGGGAGCTGTTTATCGAGCACGTGCTACATATCATACTTCTTGTCACATGCTCAGATTGCTAAAGGAGACAGAGGCTCCATTTAAACTTTTGAAAAATATAAGAGGTCTTGAATTACTACCACTTAAAAACAGCTATGATTGCTGTGGTTTTGGGGGTACTTTTGCGGTGAAGATGGTACCTATTTCGGAACAAATGGTTGATGAAAAGGTTAGGCATGTTGAAGAATCTTCAGCAGATGTTCTGATTGCTGCTGATAGCGGTTGCCTTATGAACATAAAAGGACGGATTGATCGTAAAGGACTACCAATTGAAGTGAAGCACATTGCTCAACTATTAAATACACTTGCCTAAGGGAGGTAGTATATATGCCAATGAAAATTGGAGAAAAGTCATTTTTTGATCGGGTAGATGATGGGTTGCAGGATGATTTCATGCGTAATGCTATGGCATCTGCGCAGGACAGGTTACGTGATAAAAAACTTGATGCTACCGAAAGAGATGAACAAATTGGTGATTGGGAGCAATGGCGGAGTGCGGGTGAAGAAATTCGCAGTCATACGTTAGAAAACCTTGACTATTACCTGGATCAGTTAAGTGAAAATTTTGCTGAACTTGGTGGACATGTATATTTTGCTAAAACAGCAGAAGACGCTAACCACTATATTCAAGAAGTTGCAAAGAAAAAAAACGCCAAAAATGTGACCAAATCAAAATCAATGGTTACCGAAGAAATTGGTCTAAATGAAGCGTTGGAAGAAGTTGGATGTCGTGTACATGAAACCGATCTTGCTGAATATATTTTGCAGGTGGACGATAAAGATCGACCTTCTCATATTGTTGTTCCATCACTTCATAAAAATAAAGAGCAAATTCGCGACACCTTCCAAACAAAAGTAGGGTACACCGGTACGGAAGAACCCCGTGAACTAACAGCTTTCGCCCGAAGTCAGCTTCGCGAGGTATTTATGGAGGCCGATATTGGGGTTACCGGTTGCAACTTTGCTGTCGCGGAGTCTGGTTCTATCTCGCTTGCAACCAACGAGGGGAACGCTAATATGGTCACAACTTACCCGGATACGCAGATAACGGTAATGGGTATGGAACGGTTGGTACCAACATGGGAGGAACTGGATGTTTTAATAAATCTATTAAGCAGAAGTGCGGTGGGGCAAAAGATAACCACGTATGTGACGAATTTGACTCCTAGAGTGGAGGAAGAATGTGTTGACGCACCAAAGGAATTTCACCTTGTCATTTTGGATGCAGGACGTTCGAATGCGTTAGGTACAGAGTTTCAATCGGCTCTTCATTGTATACGATGCGCGGCCTGTGTAAATGTTTGTCCTGTTTACCGGCACATTGGTGGGCATGCATACGGTTCGATTTACCAAGGGCCAATCGGTGCAGTACTATCCCCAATTCTTGGCGGTTATGAGGAATATGGAGAACTTCCTTTTGCATCCAGTCTTTGTGCTGCATGTACGGAAGCTTGTCCTGTTAAAATCCCACTCCACGAACAATTAATCAAACATCGGGAAAATTATGTGAATCAATCGATGGCAAAAACAAGTGAAAAGGTAGCGATGAAAGCATTTGGAATTGGTGCAAGTACACCATCTCTATTTCAAATAGCTGTTAAAGGTGCACCAACATTCCTGAAGCCGTTCGTAAAAGATGGAAAAGTCACAAAAGGACCAGGGCCAATGAAACCGTGGACAGCTATTCGTGAATTTCCGGCACCAGGAAAAGATAATTTTAGAAGCTGGTTTAAGAAACACCAAAAAGGGAGGCGCTAGCCAATGGCCAAAGGTACCATTTACAATAAAGAACCTTTTTTAAATCAAGTTGCCGATAAGCTTGGTCGGGAGCGAAAAGACCATGTTTCCCTTCCGAAGTGGAAGCACCTACCACAATGGGAGGTTTACAAACATGATTCCACAGAGAAATTATTGGCTACTCTTCAAAAAAACAGTAAAGCCAAGAATGTTGATGTGGTGGAAACAGACCAATCGATGTTAGCTGAAACGATACAAAAGGTTATCAAGGATTATGGTGGGGGGTCTATTGTCACAACAAAGGATGCTCGATTTGCAGAATACGGGCTTACATCTGCATTTGATAATAGCCAAACGCATATATGGGACACGGCAGTAGGTAAAGAAAATATTGAAAAAGCTAAAGAAGCTAACTTGGGAATATTTTTTAGTGATATAAGCTTGGCCGAGTCAGGTACGATTGTTCAATTCAATGATAAAGATGTTGCTCGTTCCGTAAGTCTGTTGCCGACTACCTACATTGCTATTGTTCCAAAGTCTTCAATCGTACCACGAATGACCCAAGCTACTCATGAGATTCATAGACTTGTTAAGGCAGGCAAGGAAATTGCAACGTGTATCAATTTTATTTCTGGTCCCAGCAATAGTGCTGATATTGAGATGGACATTGTTGTTGGGGTGCATGGACCGGTTAAGGCAGTATATCTATTGGTGGAGGACCGGTAATTATCACTGTGTTTAAAGACTAAACGATTCGGACATCGCGATAAATTTACGTACAGCATGTGGCACGTATTTGTCCTTTTTCCAGATCATGCCTAATTCCAAATTTACAACAGGTCTGGTAAAAGGAATCGTTGTAATTGTATCATTGTTAATCTGGCCGCAAATTTTACTTGGTAATAAAGCAACACCTAATTTTGCTTCAACCATTTCAATCATGAAGTCTTTTTGTGAGCTCTCACAGACGATATTTGGATAAAATCCATGATTTTTACACGCTTCAATAATCCCATCATGGAGGGAGAAATCATGCCGGTACATAATAAAGGGTTCTTTTTCGATATGGGAGAAATCAATTGTTTTTCGTTCGGCTAAAGGATTGTCTTTTTGTACAATAAGCATTAATGGATCTTTTAATAGTTTAATTGTTTCAAAGTTTTCTTTTTGAATCGGCAGATTGCAAATTAAACCAATATCAAGTTCTCCCTCACGAACGCCATGTTTAATTTTTTTACTGCCAACCTCATTTAAGGTCATATCAATGGATGGATAGGCCTCTTTGTATTTGCTTATTAGTTTTGAGAAAAATGCAGTCCCAATAATTGGAGGTATCCCAATTTTGATTTCCCCCTTTTTTAAATCAATGACGTCGTTTAGTTCCGATGTTAAATTCTCAAAAGCGTCAAGAACATTTTTAGCGTTGACCAGGAACGCTTGTCCTGCATCCGTTAGATCCAATTGTTTAGCCCCTCGGTAAAAAAGTGCAGCACCAATCTCGGTCTCAAGGTTTTTAATGGTTTTACTTAATGAAGGTTGGGATATATGAAGATTGGAAGCTGCTCTTGTAAAGTTGAGCTGTTTCGCAACTTCTGCAAAGTATTCTACTTGCCTAATGTCCATGATAGCACCCTTTCCTAATTTATTAATTGTACCCTATTATACGGTAAGGTATAGCCAAAAGGAATGACGTTCATGCAAAACATATATTTTTGTTTCTGACCTGTACCGATTAGAATAGAATATAGAGTAAAAGGAATGGGAGGAATTATAATTGGCTAACTATATAAAAGTAGGTAACCTACAAGTTGCAAAGGAGCTTTATGATTTCGTGAATTTGGAAGCGCTTCCAGAAACAAATCTTGTTGTTGAGACGTTTTGGATGGATTTAGGTAACCTTGTTTCCGATTTGGCACCTAAAAATAAAGCGTTATTAGTTGAACGTAACGAATTTCAAAAACAAATCGATGCATGGCACAAAGAAAACAATGCATTTGATTCGGAAAAATATTTAGCATTTTTAGAAGAGATCGGTTACCTAGAGCCTCAGGTAGATGATTTTAATATTACGACTGAGAATATCGACGATGTCATTACCCTGCAAGTAGGACCGCAGCTTGTTGTTCCAATAGACAATTCACGCTATGCCATCAATGCCGCTAATGCTCGTTGGGGATCACTTTATGATGCATTATACGGAACAGATGCCATAAGTGAAGAAGACGGAGCCGAGAAAACTGTATCCTATAACCCTGTCCGAGGCGAAAAAGTAATTGCATTTGCTAAAAACTTCCTTGATGAAAATATACCACTTATGGACTCTTCACATCTAGATGCAACAAAATACGAAATCGTTAGCGGAAATTTAGTGGTAACACTTAAAAACGGTGGAACGACTGGACTTAAGGATGCATCTAAACTTACTGGTTACCAGGGGCACGCGCAAGACCCTAAAGCTGTTTTATTTAAAAACAACGGTTTGCATTTTGAAATTCAAATCGACCGCAATCACGCTATTGGTAAGACGGACGAAGCTGGCGTTAAAGACGTTTACTTAGAGTCCGCAACCTCAAGTATTATGGACTGTGAAGATTCTGTTGCAGCTGTAGATGCAGAAGACAAAACGCTCGTATACCGGAACTGGCTCGGGCTCAACAGAGGAGATTTAACGTCTGTATTCACTAAAGGTGGAGAAAAAATCACACGTACATTAAACCCTGATCGCACCTATACAGACCCAAACGGTGGGGAAGTCACACTATCTGGTCGTGTACTTATGTTTGTCCGTAACGTTGGTCACTTAATGACGAACAACGCGATTCTAGATGAAAACTCTCAAGAAATACCTGAAGGAATTATGGACGGAGTATTTACCAGCTTAATGGCTAAACATAGTCTCTTAGGCAATGGTCCATACCAAAATTCCCAAAAAGGATCCGTTTATATTGTGAAGCCGAAAATGCACGGTTCAAAAGAAGTCGCCTTTGCAAATGAATTATTTAACCGTGTAGAAGATATGCTTGATATGGAGCGCAATACGCTTAAAATTGGTGTCATGGATGAAGAGCGCCGCACAAGCTTGAACTTGAAAAATAGTATTAACGAAGTAAAAGAAAGAATTGTTTTCATTAACACAGGTTTCTTAGACCGTACAGGTGATGAGATTCATACATCCATGGAAGCGGGGCCAATGATCCGAAAAGGTGAAATGAAATCATCGACTTGGCTGAATGGCTATGAGAAAAATAATGTACAAATTGGCTTAAATACTGGTTTGAAAGGCAAAGCGCAAATTGGAAAAGGAATGTGGGCAATGCCAGATTTGATGGCTGATATGCTGGAGCAAAAAGTTGGCCATTTAAAAGCAGGTGGAAACACAGCTTGGGTTCCATCACCAACAGCGGCAACATTACACGCGCTTCATTACCATGAAATTGATGTACGAAGAATTCAAGAGGAAATTCAAAAAGAAGAAAAAGATTACCGAGAGGATATCTTAGAAATTCCCGTTGCAGAAAATAGTAACTGGTCGGCTGAAGAAATTCAAGAAGAACTTGATAACAGCGCGCAAACGTTGCTTGGCTACGTAGTCCGTTGGGTAGAGCAGGGTGTCGGTTGTTCAAAAGTTCCTGACATTAACAATGTAGCACTTATGGAAGACCGTGCAACATTACGTATTTCCAGCCAAATGTTGTCAAACTGGCTTCACCATGGTATTTGTACCCAAGAGCAAACATTGGATTCACTGAAGCGTATGGCAAAAATCGTTGACGAGCAAAATGCAGGAGATGCATCATATCGTCCAATGGCGCCTAAATTCGATGATTCCGTTGCTTTCCAAGCTGCATGCGATCTTGTTTTCAAAGGAAAAGAACAGCCAAGTGGCTATACAGAACCAATTCTTCACCGTCGTCGTCTCCAAGCAAAAGAAAAGTACCATGTAAATAGTGGAGATAGTGTGCGTTCATAAGAAATACGAAGAGGGTGACTAAGATCAAAAGTCCCCCTTTTCGTTCTGTTGTATTGTGAAAATGTAAATCCGTGACTTGGATTATTATAATCCTACATACCTGAATCAACTACATGTCGGTTTATCACGGATATAAATTATTTAGCAGTATAAGTATAATATAAATATTTTGATTATTTCAAAGATACAGAACAAACAAGCAATATTTTACTAACGCTTAGGAATTATCTAATTGTCATTTACTGGATTTTACTATAGATGAAAGGGGGACTACTACATGATTTATTCAGAGATAGAAGGTGTTTTACCACAAGAACAAATGAAAATGAACGATGAACAAGAGCATCCGCTTGGTAATGGCGGAATTCATATAATTAAAGCCTATTCCGAAGAAGACATTTCGAGCGTTCTCGCTTATGCGAATAAACACGGTAAAACGGTTAATGTTGTTTCGGGTGGAACGAAGCGGGGCTATGGGGGGCTAAGTGAACAAGCGGATATAGTATTATCGCTCGCCAACTACAAAGGTATTGTGGAACATTCAGTTGGTGACCTTACATTGACGGTGAGACCTGGAACGACGCTAAAAGAAATTTCAGACGAATTAGCTAAGAGTGGACAGTGTGTAGCACTGGACACTTCTTGGCCGGAACTAGCAACAATCGGTGGAATTGTCGCGGCGAATGATAGTGGGGCGAAAAGATTGCTTTACGGTTCTGCCAGAGATTTGGTTATCGGTACCAGAATCGTATATTCAGACGGAAGAGTTATCCGTACAGGCGGTAAAGTTGTCAAAAACGTTGCAGGATATGACATGAATAAGCTTTTCATCGGCTCTATGGGAACACTTGGTGTTATCAGTGAAATCACGATTAAATTACGCCCACTCCCGAAATATGAGGGGTTATCTCTACTGCATTTCCCTAAAGGCAATGAACAGGTGATTCGTGATTTTTCGGTATTAATTCTCGATTCCATGATGGAACCAGTCTCTCTGGAAATTTTAACCCCTACAATTGCTGAAAAAGTGACTGGAAAACGTCTCTATACACTTGCAATTGCATTTGAAGACAGGGAAAATGCCGTCCTTGAACAGGAAAAATGGGTAAAGATACATTTGCCGAATGGAGCCCGCCATACCGTTCTTCATGAGGAAAAAGCAAGACAATGGTGGAATAATTTCCGTCAATTCGGACCTAATGGCTACAATGATGATAAAAATGATGCAGACACACAAGCAGCATTGAAAATTGGAAGTAATAATTTAGATGTCCTAGTTAATCTGGAGATGGTTGATCAACTTGCTGAGGCGTCTACTGTTTCAGTTGAAGCGCATGGTGGCTTAGGTCATGGAATTTCGAGGGTATTTGTAAAAGGGTTTTCCGAAGATATCGTTTCTTACATTAAAGCACTACGGACAAAGGTTGAAGAAAGGCATGGGTATGTCGTTTGTACACATTTACCATTTAGATTAAGAGAGGCGATAGACGTTTGGGGAGAAAAACCGGGTTACTTTGCTTTATTGGAAGGTATTAAACGAACAAACGACCCTAAGAATATTCTAAACCGCCAACGTTTTGTAGGGGGTATATAAAATGAGTGCAGACGAGAAGGGTGCAGTTAATTTAGTGGACACTTTGAAAAACGGGGCGGCTTGCCAAACTAAGACATTGGGAAACTATCTTTGGGATGATCTTCCTGATGAAAATAAATGGGCAGATTGTGTCCACTGTGGCATGTGCCTGGAAGCTTGTCCAACTTATCAGGAAACTGGTGAAGAACAACATTCACCAAGAGGGCGAGTTTATTTAGTCAAAGCTGTTGCGGAAGGCAAAATTGACGTTAATGAAGCATTTTCCAAACCTGTCTTTGACTGTCTTGATTGTCGTGCTTGTGAAACAGCGTGTCCAGCAGACGTCCAAGTGGGTGGACTAATTGAAGAAGCTCGTGGACAAATTCGTCAAGCGATGCCTTTAACTGGTTTTTCAGGTGCGCTTAGCAGGACTGCTTTAAAAGGCTTTTTCCCATATCATAATCGCATGAATATGCTTGGTGGTTTCATGCGATTTTATCAAAAAAGTGGTATACAACGTGTTGTAAGAAAAACAGGCTTGCTTAATGTAATGCCAGCACACCTGAAAGATATGGAATCCGTTCTTCCAAAAGTTGGAAAACCCGTGCTTGGCAGATATCCGGAAATCGTTCCTGCTGAGGGCGAGACAAAACAACGGGTTGGAATATTAACAGGCTGTGTGATGGATGTCATGTTCAGTGATGTTAATGAGGCGACCATTCGTGTTCTGACGCACAACGGATTTGAGGTTGGTATGCCGAAAAACCAAGGATGCTGTGGGGCTCTTCATATTCACGCCGGTGAAAGAGATACAGGGAAAATGCTTGCAAAACAAAATATAGAGGCCTTCAAAGATTACGATAAAGTACTTGTAAATGCTGCAGGCTGCGGATGTGCGCTCCAGGAATACCATGAATTATTCAGAAATGATCCGGAGATGCTCCCGTTAGCAGAAGCATTTTCAGCAAAAATTGAAGATGTTTCGAAGTTCTTGTATGACACTAATTTTAAGCGGCCAAAAGCAGAAATTAAAACAAAAATCACGTACCACGACGCATGTCATCTAGCTCATGGCCAGGGCATACGCTTCGAACCTCGTCAACTTTTAAACGAAATTCCAGGCGTGGAAATGGTTGAATTACCGGATGCAGATAGATGTTGTGGGAGTGCAGGAATCTACAATATCACACATCCCGAGATGGCAGGGAAACTTCTTGAACGTAAGGTTGATGACGTTCCTGAGAACATTGAAATGATTTCGATGGGCAATCCTGGTTGTATGCTCCAAATCGCAATGGGGGTTAAAAAACATGGCAGAAGTGAAAAAGTTGTCCATACTGTCCAAGTGCTTGATTGGGCCTATCAAAAAGATAAAGAAGAAGCAAGCGAACTAGTAAAATCGTAATTTAAAAGGATGTGAAAGGTTTGTTCGGAAAAAAGCGTCAAAGACAAAAGCCGGATGCTGTTGTTCAAGAATTAATGCTTATTGTCGGCGAAAGTGATGTTCTTTATTTGAAAGAAGATCTCATTTCCTATGAGTGTGATGGTTATACGATGGCTAAAGGCATGCCAAAAGCGGTTGTTTTTGTGAAAAACACACAACAGGTTTCTGATGTTGTGAAATGTTTAAACAAAGAAGAAATCCCATACATCGCACGCGGTGCAGGTACGGGATTGAGCGGTGGAGCAACACCGTTGGGAGGAGAAGTGCTAATTAGTCTGGTTCGGATGAAAAGAATGCTTCATCTTGACTTGGAAAACAGAAAAGCAGTGGTTGAGCCAGGCTATATTAACCTAAAGCTGACACAATCCATTTCAGACAAAGGCTATTATTATGCACCAGACCCTTCAAGTCAATATGCATGTACAATTGGCGGTAATGTCGCTGAGAATTCGGGAGGCGCTCACTGTTTAAAATATGGTGTGACAACCAATCATATTTTAGGACTTGAGGTTGTTCTTCCTAATGGTGAAATCGTTGAAATTGGAGAAGAAGGGGTTCCAGATCGTCCTGGATACGATTTACTAGGACTCTTGACTGGTTCAGAAGGAACACTTGGTATTGTGACCAAAATTACAGTAAAAGTATTAAAAAATCCTGAAGGGAAGAAAACCGTTCTTGCCTATTACGATGATATTGATGATGCAAGCCAAGCCGTTTCAGAGATTATTGCTGCAGGGATCATTCCAGCAGCACTTGAAATGATGGATTCAATAGCCATTGAAGGTGTGGAATCAGCTGCTTATCCAGTTGGGCATCCAAGAGACATTGCAGCGTTTTTGCTTATTGAAGTTGATGGAATCGCCGCTGGAATTGAAGACCAAATCGATGAAATTCTTGCTGTTTGTAAACATAACAATGTCCGTGAAGTGAAAGTGGCAAAAGATGAGGCAGAGCGTGGCCTTTGGTGGGCAAACCGCAAAATGGGCTTTGGAGCAATGGGGGCAATTTCCCCTGACTACCTCGTTCAGGATGGTGTTATTCCTAGAACACGCTTGCCTGAAGTCCTTTCAAAAATTACCGAGATCAGTAAAAAGTATGAGCTTCGTATTGCGAATATTTTCCATGCAGGTGATGGCAATCTACATCCGCTTATATTGTTCGATGCAAGTATTCCCGGCCAAAGTGAGCGCGCTTCCAAAGCGGGTTCCGAATGCTTGAAGGCTTGTGCGGATGTTGGTGGTTCGATTACTGGTGAACATGGTGTAGGAATTGAAAAGTCGGCTGAAATGCGCTTTATTTTCAGTGATGAGGAAATGGCAGCGCAAACGGATATACGTGCTGTATTTAACCCAGAAGATTTATTAAACCCAGGGAAACTATTCCCGCAACCTGGCCGTTGTGCCGAGGTCAAACAGGAATTAAAAAAAGCAGAAGTACACTAGTTTACTAGTATTTAAAAGAGAGGGTGGGTCTTATAAACTCACCTCGACATTTGGAAATGAGGAGTGAAAACACAATGAAATTCACTAGATTTAAAAAACAAAATGAAGCATTAGTTTTGCAAGGAATCGTAACAGACGACGGAATCCAACAAATCGAGGGGGACATATTTTCCGATTGGGAACATACCAATCTAGTCCATAATGTAGAAGAGATTGAGCTTTTGGCGCCGATTTTACCAAGACATGTGATCGGGATCGGTGCAAACTATGTCGGTAAACCAGATGATTTACCATCTGAACTCCCTGATATTCCCGTGTTTTTTTATAAACCGATTTCCTCGGTTATTGGGAGCGGCAAGCCAATTATTATCCCAGCTAAAATAGAGGAAGTGAAATTCGAGTCTGAGCTAGCAGTTGTGATTGGAAAACGTACATGCAACATTTCTGAAGAAGAGGTAACAGACTCTATTTTCGGTTATACGATAGCGAATGATGTAACAGCTCCACAATTTTTCCATGAAGCTGGACATTGGATGATAGGAAAGTCATTTGACACGTTTACACCGCTTGGCCCATATATCGAAACAGAACTCAATCCTGACAAAATCAAGGTTGAAGCATATTTAAATGGCGATAAGAAGCAGGATAGTGAAACGGCGCTTATGATCTTTTCTATGAGAAAGATGATTGCCTACTTATCCAGTGTAATGACACTAGAAGCGGGCGACGTGATTCTTACGGGTAGTCCACTTGGGGCTGAAATGATGAAAGACGGGGATGAAATCATCTGTGAAATTGCTGGAATTGGTGAGCTTCGCAACTCGGTAAAACAAGGTTGATTTGAAATGCAATAAAGGATTGGAAAAGCCATTGGATTCATTCGTTATATAACAATATTAATTTTCTGTACTTGTCATGGAAAATATATGGAAGGGATATTGTTATTTAATATAATAAAACCTTTATAAGGGGGAATTGAAATGGGTAATGGAACATTAGCTGTACTGGCCTTACTTCCGATTATCGTTGTTGCAGTTTTTCTAGTCGGACTTAAATGGCCAGCAAGTAAAGCAATGCCGCTTTCCTACATCGTGGCTGTTCTACTAGCTCTATTCGTTTGGGACGTAGCATTTCCACAGGTTGCTGCTGCCTCTGTTCATGGTCTTATCGTAGCTGTTACGCTTTTATTCATTATTTTCGGAGCGATATTACTATTGAACACACTACAGGAAAGTGGGGGTCTTCACACCATTCGTCGAGGCTTTACAGATATTACACCAGACCGCCGTATTCAAGTAATTATTATCGCATGGCTTTTCGGTTCATTTATTGAAGGTTCAGCAGGGTTTGGTACGCCTGCAGCTGTTGCAGTACCATTATTGGTTGGACTTGGATTTCCTGCGATGGCCGCTGTTGTCTCGGGCATGGTTATTCAAAGTACACCAGTATCATTCGGGGCAGTCGGAACACCAATGATTGTGGGTGTAGGTACAGGTATTGAGCCGCTCGCACAAATCACGGATGTTTCAACATTTGTATTTGGTGTTGCCGGGAAAGTAGCCTTGCTTCACGCTATTGCAGGACTATTAATCCCATTATTTTTAGTCGCAATCTTAACACGATTTTTTGGGAAGAACAAATCATTCAGTGAAGGCCTAAAGGTTTGGAAGTTCGCAATTTTTGCGTCTCTAGCAATGACCATACCATATGTTATCGTCGCAAATTTATTAGGGCCTGAATTCCCTGCAATGATTGGTGGCTTAATTGGATTATCAATCGTCATTCCTGCTGCCAAAAGAGGCTTCCTTATGCCAAAAGAAGACGATATTTGGGACTTCGAAGCAAAAGACCGCTGGGATCCAACATGGACTGGGCGTGTTGAACTGAAAAATAGTGAGATTTATGCAGGTAAAATAAGTATGTGGCGCGCATGGGCTCCATACGTTCTAATTGCTGTTCTTTTACTAGTTTCAAGGCTGACAGTAGTTGGAGATTGGCTTAAGTCTGTCAAACTGTCGCTTCCAAACATTTTTGGAACGGAAATTTCCTCCAGCTGGGAGATCCTATTTTCGCCAGGTTTTATTTTCATTGTCGTTGCCGTATTTACCTACTATATGCATGGAATGAAAGGCAGTGATTTTGCTCGGGCTTGGAAAGACTCCGGTAAAACAATGATTCTCGCAGGTTCGGCACTTGTCTTTACTGTTCCAATGGTGCAAGTATTTCTTAATTCAGGTGGCGGGGCTGCTGGTTATCAGGAAATGCCACTCGCTCTAGCAGAAGGAGTTGCAGGTCTTGCGGGTACTGTGTATCCAATCTTTGCAACGTTCATTGGAGGACTCGGTGCATTTGTAGCTGGTAGTAATACCGTGAGTAATATGATGTTCTCACTCTTTCAGTTTGGAGTAGGTGATCGCATCGGTGGTGACGCGACTTGGATGGTTGCACTCCAAGCAGTTGGTGGCGCAGCTGGAAACATGATCTGTGTGCATAACGTTGTCGCAGCATCAGCAGTTGTTGGACTCGTAGGAAAGGAAGGGCATGTTATTCGTAAGACGCTTATTCCATTCTTCTATTACGCACTGTTGATCGGTTCCATCGGTTATTCGATTATGTGGACAGCTGATAAGGGAATCTTTAACATCGGATCAATTATCGCGGTTCTTATTTGGGGGACTGTCATTTACATTATTGCAACGAACAACAAACGTTTAGATGCGATTCAGCGTAAAAGTAAAGTTGCATAGGAAATTTGTTCTCCATTCTCAATTCTTATGTAAATTTATTAAAAACACATGAGCTATTTTGCTCATGTGTTTTAGTATGCATATATTCATTAGCTTCTTAACATAATGTCATGCCATATTAGCAGTTTTTTTGGAAAATAACTCGTTAGTCTATCCAAGACGATTTTCTTGTCTTACACCTAAATAATCTCTCAACAATTCAACTGCTTTATCAACAGTACTAGCTTTAATGGTGATTTTTTTATCTTCAGGAATTTGTTCGATCGAATGATCATATAAGGGATCATAGTAGTGTTCGAGTAAAAGTCTTACAGCAGAATCATAGTTTCCGGCTTTCAAGTCT
This sequence comes from Virgibacillus byunsanensis, assembly GCF_042675965.1. Taxonomy (NCBI): domain Bacteria; kingdom Bacillati; phylum Bacillota; class Bacilli; order Caryophanales; family Bacillaceae; genus Virgibacillus; species Virgibacillus byunsanensis. Next base: position 251,711 of record NZ_JBHTKJ010000007.1, read on the forward strand.
GCATCAATTTGATTGGAGATTGGTGTATGAATTCTTCTTCTAATTCGTCTAAATGCTTCGAAACACGCTTGCTCGTGATTCCATGGCTGGTATTCATCGAGGATTTGGGTAACTCTTTCTTCAATTGGTATATCAATGAATAGTTGAGTCCCATTTTCTTTTTTATCCAGAATAAAATCAGGAATGATTACTTTTCCTATCCGCCGACTTTCTCCTTCCATCAGCACGTATGGTGAATGCTTTAGGTGTTGCATGTTTTCGATGAGCAATGCATCAAACGTTTTTTGATTATGAGGTTCGAGCCCAATTTGACCAAAAATCGATCCTCTATGATTGGCCATTCCTTCAAAGTCTAGAACTGGATAGTTCTCTTCACGAAGGCGGTGCAGGATTGCTGTTTTCCCTGATCCTGTATAGCCGTTTAATACAAAAGCATCTGGTTTTAGTTCAGTTGTTTCCAGTGTGTCCACTACCCAATTTCGGTAGCTTCGAAAACCTCCATCCAAACGAAAAACTTTTATCCCCATTAACGCAAGCACGGTAGCCGAAGTTCTGCTGCGCATGCCTCCTCGCCAACAGAAGACAGCCTTTTTTCCGTCTAAATTGGCAAACTCTCTCACGAAGTTAGGTAGTTTTGCTGACACAATTTCAAGCCCACGGTCTTTTGCTGCCTGCTTGCTTACTTGCTTATAAATGGTTCCGACTTCCGCTCTTTCCTCGTCACTAAAAAACGGGATATTTATACTACCAGGAATGGTGGAATTTTTAAACTCAGAAGGGGAACGTACATCAACTACGGTAAGTTCACCTGTATCTTTTAACGAGCGTAATTCATCTATAGTGATATCCTCGAACACGATGTTAACCCCTTTCTGCTACGATACGTCAATATGATCTGGATTATCTTCGGTTACTTCACCAATTACTGCTGCTTCGACACCTGCTTTTTGCAGGTTGGATAGCAGATCTTCCGCCTCATCATCTGCAATTGAAATTAAAAGACCGCCAGATGTAACCGCGTCACACAAAATGTATTGATCAATTTGGTCTATCGCATTATGGAACGTTACATCACCTTGAAGGTGGGCGAAGTTATTTTTTGTTCCACCAGGAATGGCACCTGCTTCAGCTAGTTCTCTAACTCGAGGTAATACGGGTACTTTTTCTTTATAAATATGTAGACCTACGTTACTACCTTTTGCCATTTCAAATGCATGTCCAAGTAAGCCAAAACCAGTTACATCTGTACATGCATGCACATGATAGTTTTCCATTACCTCAGCAGTTGTTTTATTTAGCGTTGACATAACATTTGTAACGCGTGTAATTTCTTCTTCAGTTAATAAATCCCTTTTAATCGATGTTGTCGAAATCCCAACACCAATTGGCTTCGTTAGAATAATCTTATCACCTGGTTTTGCTCCAGCATTCGTGCGAACCTTATCAGGATGTACCATACCTGTTACAGATAGACCGAATTTTGGTTCATTATCATCAATCGAGTGTCCACCAATAAGTGTTACCCCAGCTTCACTCAGTTTATCCCCTGCACCTCGTAAAATATCGGTTAAGATTTGCTTGTCTAATGTAGAAATTGGGAAAGCGACAATATTCAGGGCTGTTAGTGGTTTTCCGCCCATTGCATAAATATCACTGATAGCATTTGCTGCAGCAACTTGTCCAAATGAATACGGATCATCAACAATTGGTGTGAAAAAATCAACAGACTGAACGAGTGCCATGTTATCATTTAACCGATAAACTCCAGCATCATCACTAGTATCTAAACCAACTAGTAAATTTGAATTGGGAGTAGCTGCTGGTAGATCCCGTAAAACTTCTGCCAAATCAGCAGGACCTATTTTACATCCACACCCACCTTTGGATGAGAGTGAAGTGAGTTTTATATTCTTTGAATCTGTCATTGGAAAACAACCTTTCTACCCATGGAATATTGTTATTTATTATAACACTTTTGATGGGGTGCCTGTCACTTCCTGATTTTTGTTGAAATGTGTCGAGGGAAATGTATCGGTTATTCATTCGTGGAAATTATTTTTGAAAATATAAAAAAATCTATTAATGTGTAAAGTATTTAACAGACTATTTAGTTAACACCATACATAATGGTAGTTAGTAAGTTGTGTTAATCAATTTTGATAGTTCTGGGATGTGATAAAGTTTACCTTTTTTTACTAGAATTTGCTGTCTCAACAAATCATTAACTGTGTTGGCAACAGTCACTCTGCTGGTTCCAATTAAGTTGGCAAGTTCCTGATGTGTAAATTGAATTTGGATTGTTATTCCATCGTTCTTTTTAATACCATAGTTCATGGCTAGATGATAGAAAGCATCAGATATACGTTTGATGGAGCTTCCATACGATAAATGAAGGTTGTAAACAGTTGCTAGCCGTAATTTAGTATTTAGTAGATCAATGTATTGTGCCATAAGTTTTGTATGTTTATAGATAACCGATTCGAATGTTGCGTAGGGTACACTTGCAATTTTAACAGTTGAAGCAGTAACTGCATTTTCGAAGTAGGTCTTATCATTTTGTACGCGGTTTTCGCCCATTAGACAGTTTTTACCGGCTATTGAAATGGCTTTTTCTCTACCATCACTTGATAACATAAATAGCCTAACACGTCCGGATAGAACTAGAAAAACAGTTTCCGCTCGATCGCCTTGGTCGTAGATGTGGATATCTGAAGTGAGTTCCTTAATAGTGGAATGTTCTATAAAGGGACCCCAGTCATAGTCTAAGTTCTCTAACCATGGGGATATTGTTTCCGTTAATAATCTCATTAGGCAATGACCTCCTATAATACACGTAGTTTTGAAAGGAATGATTGTAATGATAAATAATATCAATAAAATAAGAGAATCTTTTCCAATTTTAAAGAATAAAATCCAACTTTCAAGTTGCTCTCAAAGTGCCATGCATTTAGATGTAAAGGATTCTATTAATAAATACATGTCCTCCTGGGAAGAGAATGGAATGGATTGGGGAGGATGGATGCAAGCCTGCGAGAATGCTCGTCTTGAATTTGCAAAAATGATAAATGCTGATCGTAGTGAAATAGCTATTGTATCTAGTGTATCACACGGTGTTTCTAGTATAGCAACAAGTTTAACTGATCAAAAGAGAAAAAAAGTTTTAATCGCTGATTTTGATTTTCCAACAGTTGGTCACGTTTGGTTGTCCCACCAAGATCAATATGATGTAAGTTTCATAGGTAGAAATGAAGGCGATTTCATTGATGCTAAAGCGTATCATGATCATATTGATGAGGAAACATTAATTGTCAATACATCACATGTCTCCTTTTATGATGGATTTAAACAGGATTTAAAGGAAGTTGCAAGAGTGGTCCATGAAAAGGGAGCCTATTTATCTGTAGATGCTTATCAATCTTTAGGTCAATGTCCTATTGATGTGAAGGAAATGGATATAGACATACTTACAGCTGGTCTGCAAAAATATGCTTTGGGTATTCCTGGCATTGCATTTTTGTATATTAAAAAAGAACTCGCAGATACATTAACACCCAAAATTACGGGATGGTTTGGTCAAAGCAATCCGTTTGCATTTGACATTAAACATGTTGAATACGGAGAGGGTACCAAACGATTTGATTCCGGAACATTTCCGATGATAAATGGATTTGCTGCTGAAGCTGCTTTAAAGGTGTTAAATCAATATGATATAGCTGACATTGAGGATCATTTAAAACACTTATCCCAGGTTACAATTGAGGAAGCAGAAGGAAGGGGGTTAACGATTAAAAGTCCTAAAACACTTCATAACAAGGCTTCGAACACAGCCATTTATGTAGAAAATGCATCAGAAGTAGAAGGTCAATTAAAGGATCAAGGTATTATTGTTTCTGCTCGAAATGATGTGATTAGAATTGCTCCACATTTTTATAACACCAAAGATGACATTAAGTTAGCAGTAAAAGAGCTTGCTAGATTGATTAATTAAATTTTTGGAGGAGGAGTAAGAAATGTCACAACAAAAACAGAATGTAACCAACAAAAAATTGGAATTTTATGGTGGCGTACCGATCTTACTAGTACCATTTGGCGTTATGTTTATTGGGATTTTATGGCTTGGATTTACAGGAGCTGCTTTACCGGAAGCCTTTTGGCCGATGATTTTACTAGCATTACTAGTAGGGTTAATGCTTGCAAAGAATAAGAAGGTATATATAGATTCACTGATACAAGGTATTACATCTCGTATGCTCGCAATCATGTTATTAGCCTGGTTTTTAGCTGGGGTTATGGCTAAGTTACTGCAATCTACTGGTCTAGTTGAAGGGTTAGTATGGTCCTTATTGGAAATAGGTCTTTCCGTTGCTTGGTTTCCATTAATTGCTTTTCTGATTACTGCTCTTATTTCTATGGCAACCGGAACAGCAGTTGGATCGTTAATTGCTGCAAGTCCTATTTTATTCCCTGTTGGTTATGCTTTAGGCGGAGATCCGTTACTCATAATTGGTGCCATTATTGGTGGTGCCTATGTGGGTGATAATTTGGCCCCTATCTCGGATACTACGATTGTTTCTGCGTATTCACAAGGGACAGAAATTGATAAAGTTGTTAAAAGTCGTATTAAATACGCCATTGCTGCAGGAACCATAACTGTAGGACTCTATATAATATTTGCTCTTCTGTCCAATAATTCAGGGGCAGTACAACCACCTGAAGACATGGCGCCTCTAGGTTTAATCATGTTATTAGTCCCTGCACTACTGCTGTTTTTAATGATAAAAGGACGCGATCTTGTAGAAGGATTGTTATATTCCAATGCTTTTGGGTTAGTTTTAGGACTTGTAACTGGTCTGATAGGTTTTAATAATATTTTATCTATAAATCGGGAGGAGTTCACGGCAGGAGGAATAATTTTAGATGGTATTTTTGGTATGGTAGGCGTTGCTGTTTTTACCATATTCCTAATGGCATTAATCGGAACCCTTCAACGTGGTGGTTTTTTAGATTGGCTAATTGAAAAAGCAGAAATTGTAGCTACAACGCCAAAGCGTGCTGAAATTGTAATTGTATTTGCTACGCTCATACTGAATGCGTTAACGACAGCTGGTACTCCTTCCATGGTTATGTTAGGTGATTTCGTTAGAAGACTAGGACATAAGTTTCGGATTCAACCTTGGAGACGAGGCAACTTATTGGATGCCGGGTCTACCTCCATTATTGGTTTTTTACCGTATAGTGTAGGATTATTAATTCCATTTGCGTTTGTTGGTGGAACAGTCGATTTAGTAGCGTATCCGAACTTTAATCCAGTTGGTGTGGTACCTTACGTGTTCTATTGTATAGCGATGGTTATTGTCATTGTATATGCAGCATTCAGTAGCTGGGGTATTGAATACATGAGTGAAGATGAATATCAACGAGAGTCGGTAGAGATTTATGGAAATGAAAGTAGTAATAACGATCTGAATAAAGCTGCGAAGTGAGGATAACTAAATGGTATATTTTAATTACGGGTCACTGGGTATACCAGATAAGGAAGCTTTAAAAGATGTAGAGGATTTTTTAGCTCAATTACCATTAAGGATTCTGGAAAGTCAGGGAGATTATACATTGGAAATGGTTTCAATGGCAGAACAAACAAGGAAACAGATTGCCGATATTTATAATGTTTCTGCTGACAATATAGCATTTATATCCAATACAACAGAGGGGCTTGGTATCCTTGCATCTGCTCTAAGGAATTCTGAAATTGATATTCAAGTTGCGGTACCTGATATTGAATTTATATCCAGTGCATTAGTATGGAAAAATGATTCTGATCGTATAAATTTTTGTCAAACGAAGAATGGCATCGTTTCGGTGGAAGCAGTTAGTAATCTATTGAAAAAAGACTGCAATATTCTCTGCATGAGTTCTGTTCAGGAGGTAAGTGGATACCGTTTTTCATTCCAGGATCTATTGGAATTACGTGATAAAGGTACTAACGAATACTGGATAATTGATGGTATACAAGAAGCGGGCATATTTATGCGAGGTTTAGAGGCTGAGAAGATTGATGCATATATTGTTGGTGGGCATAAATTACTAAACAGCCCGTTTGGATTAGGTTTTATGTATATAAGTGATCGCTTGCTTGAACACATTCGACCAACATATTATGGTTACTTTAATTTAAATGAGCCAGTAGATGGTTGGGTTCATTATCTTGAATCTCGATCGAGGAAGTTAGTAGATTTAAAAAATATGTCTACTCGTAAAAGTGCGAGTATATTTGAGTCAGGTGGTATGGTTAATGCATTTGGGGCTCTGATGCTTGGGAAGAGTATTACGAATTGGCAGGAATTTGGTGTAGAGAATGCCAGTCAACATATCATGCAGTTACAAAAATTATTTAGAAGTAAGTTACAGCTGACGGAAGGCTTTGAAATCCTAGGGGGAAAGAATCCTGATACATGGTCCTCTATTCTTACATTAACGAATATCAATGGAATAGAGAAAGAGAGGCAGTTGTATAACATGCTATCTGCAAATGGGATGAAAGTAAGTTTACGATCAATTGAAGGCATTGGGGGAATCCGAATTGGCTTTCATTACCGGACAACCGAGGAGGAAGTGAAGCAGTTGATTAGGGTGATTAACGAATTTTGTTGGTAGGAGATGGTGCCACTTCCTGGTTTTTGTTGAATCGTGTCGAGGGAATTTTAGGTAATGTTCTTGTTGTGTTGTAGACAATTACTTTTCTATGTGTAATAATAAAATTGTTGAAATATGCAACAAGCGAGGGATGGAAAATGATAAAAGCACTTCTAATTGCACCTTACAAGGGGTTAGCAGAAACAGCTAAGAAAGTGGATACCCAACAAGATTTACAGGTGGATGTTACGATAGCTAACCTTGAAGAAGGGGTAAGGGCTGCTAAATTAGCAGAACAACAGGGATATGAGTTAATCATAAGTCGTGGTGGAACGGCTACTATGATTCAGGATGAAGTTTCTATACCTGTTGTTCACATAGACATAACTGGGTATGATATGCTTCGTGTTTTCACCCTCATTCGTGGAATCAAAAAAGGGGTGGCTCTCGTTGGATATTCGAATATTTCTCAGGGTGCTGCCACAATATGTAACATATTAGAATTTGATGTGAAGATGATTACGATTGAATCCAGAAGTGAAGTGAGAGGTCATCTGGAGATGCTTAAAGAACAAGGCTTCACGGTTGTAATTGGTGATGTTATTACGGTTCAAGTTGCTGAACAAGTTGGATTGCGTGGGGTATTAATTACCTCGGGGAAAGAAGCGGTTACAGATGCTTTTGAAGAAGGAAAAAGAGTGCATAAATTCTTTCATAGGGTAAATAGCCAATCCTATTATTTCCAGGAGGCATTTCGTTCGATGCCTGTTCCTGCTATTTTGGTCAATAAACAAGGCAAACTAATTGAAAAAAATGGACGATATGAGCAAGATATTCAAGGTCATGACATTTTGAATTCCTCTACTTCCTCTAAGTTAGTTAAGCGGGTTTTGGAAAATGAAACAAATCAATGGGCTGAATTAGAGGGAGAAAATTATATATACGAAATACAAGGATTTTTGGTGAGTAAATCGGAGTCCATCGTGGGAATGATCATACATGTTTCATCGCTTCAAGCACGCACCAAAGCTATTAAAATAATAGGTGATCCTGTGCATACTCCTATTATTGGAGAAAGTGATCAGGCTGAGAGTCTGAGAAGAAATATACGTCAATTTGCAGATTCGGAAGAAACAGTATCTATTATCGGGGAAGCTGGAACGGGTAAATTTACAGTAGCACAACAAATACATTTTGAAAGGTATGGTCAAGAATCGCCTATTGTTGTTATTGAGGGTAGCTACTTGACAAACGATGCTTCGGAAATTGAAAAATTACAAACAAAACTTTTATCTATCCAACGAGGTACTGTTTTGATCAAAGACATAGAATCCGTACCTGTTGAGATACAACACGACATTCGAAGTTTATTAAGTGACATGCCACGTAGCTCGAAAGTTTTGGTTCTTAGTAAAGCCCCACTTGGTCAACGCCTTATTTCCAACACATTTGATGAAAAACTTTATCAAGAAATCTCTAAGTATTCCCTTCATCTTTTACCATTACGCGACAGAAAAGAAGATATTGGAACGTTTGTAGATTATTTTTTAACTGAATTTCATGCTGAAAATGGTAATGAAACCGTTGGGATGAAACAAGATGCCATTGAATATCTATTGCAGTTTGAGTGGTTAGGCAACCTACCTCAATTAAAACGAGTAATCAGGGAATTAAGTGTGATGACCAAAGCAAATTATATAGAACTTTTTCATGTCAAAGAGTTAATGGATAACTATCAACAAATGTTAGTAGAGAATGAGAAGAGATTACCAATTGAAGGCACGTTAAAAGAAATAGAGCAAAACGTGATTAAACAGGTTTTACAAGAAGAAGGCAACAACCAATCAAAAGCAGCGAAACGGTTGGATATTAATCGTTCTACATTATGGAGAAAGTTGAAACAGTCATAGAGTCGAATGTTAGGGGATCCGTAATGGGTTCTCTTTTTGTTTGTGAAGAAAATATATAACCTTGAACGTTATGTATATTTTCTACAGAATCAGCCATGTCCAGCTACAACTCCTAGGCTTTCGAGACATAAGCAGTTCAATTCCGTGTGGTAAAGGTATCCACACGGAATCGAACTGCTTATACCTGTCATGTCATTCTAGGTGTTTTTATTTTTGTTTATTGTTTTAAAATGCAACACTATAAAGTATTTTGTGAAAAATTATAAAAATATGTTGCATTTTATGACAACATATTTTATCATTACTAATGAAAACGCTTTACTATTATTTTTGTTTCATAATAAAACGATTACAAAACGAGGGGGATATAAAATGAAGATCAAAGCTACATTAGAAAGAATTCCAGGAGGTATGATGGTAGTTCCGTTGTTGCTTGCTGCAACACTAAATACGGTTGCACCTGATTTACTAAGGATCGGAAACTTCACACAGGCATTATTTGTCGACGGGGCAGGTGCGCTTATCGCACTATTTCTATTATGTACAGGGGCACAAATTAATTTTCGTAATGTTGGAGTTAGTTTAGGAAAAGGGGCAACATTGTTAACTACCAAATGGGTAGTTGGTGCAGCATTTGGTTTGCTTGCATACATGTTCGCTGGATCTGATGGTCTTTGGCTAGGTCTAGCACCAATTGCCATTATTGCCGCTATGACAAATAGTAATGGTGGCTTGTATGTAGCGCTAGTTGGTCAATATGGTGATAAAACAGACCGTGCAGCATATTCTTTACTAGCTTTAAATGATGGTCCTTTCTTTACGATGGTAGCACTATCTATTTTCGGAGCTATGGGATTTGTTGACGGATTGTTCTCATTCGTTTCATTTATTGCGGTATTATTACCAATTATTGTTGGTATGGTGTTAGGTAACTTAGATGAGGAAATGAGAGAGTTCTTTGATAAAGGTAGTTCCATGTTAATTCCATTCTTCGCATTTGCTTTAGGTATGGGAATTGACTTTGGAGCAATTATTGAAGGTGGATTATCTGGAATTATTCTTGGATTAGCAACAGTATTTATTACTGGTACAGCCGGTTATTTCGTATTTAAATCGCTTAAATGGAATCCGATTGCAGGGGCTGCAGAAGGTTCAACAGCAGGTAACGCCGTAGCAACTCCAGCAGCAATTGCAGCTGCTAGTGCAAGTTTTGCAGCGCATGTTGACTTGGCTACTGTACAAGTTGCTGCATCGACTGTAACAACAGCAATTCTACTTCCGTTATATATCGGGTTTTTAGTAAAACGTTTAGACAAAAAAGGTATTAAAGCACCAGATGACTTTATAGTTAATTAAAATAAATCTGTTATAAATGAGGAATCAACATGAAGGAACTAATAGGAATTATTGCAGACGATTTAACTGGGGCAAATGATAGTGGCGTTCAGCTTACCGAAAAAGGTATAAATACTTCCGTTCTTTTTGATATCCCAAAAAATAAGGATCATCTGGATAACGGAGTAGTAATCGATACGAATTCACGTGCATTGTCAAGAGAAGATGCAGCATCTAAGACGAGAGAGGCTGGCCAATTTTTAAAACAAGCAGGCTATCCAACTATTTATAAAAAAATGGATTCAACCTTAAGAGGGCATATTGGAACAGAATTGCATATTCTTTATGATGTATTTAAGCCGGAGTTTGTATGTATTGCTCCGGCATTCCCTCCGCTTGGTAGAACGACTAAAGATGGCATTCATTATGTTAATGGAGAAAAAATTGCAGATACAGAAATTTCAAAAGACCCGAAGCATCCGGTTACGGAATCGTCTATCCCAAAGATTTTAGAAAAAGAAATCGGGGAGCCAGTTGGTTTGTTGAAGATTGCTGATATTGAAGCAGATTCATCTGTTTTTTGGGAAAAAGTAAATAAATTTAAACATAATAATATAAACTATATTGTTTGTGATGCAGAGACTCAAGATCATTTACAACAAGCTGCACAAAAGATGGCTGATGTTTCAGAACGGATTATTTGGGCCGGTTCTGCTGGACTTGCTGAAGTGTTGCCAGAAGTACTGGGAATCAATCAACATACAGACCAACGGACTTTTTCCGAATCTGGCCGTGTCATGACGGTTTGTGGGAGTTTATCACAAGTTACCCAGGATCAAGTAAAGTTTGCGGCAAGTCAGCCAAATGTAACTGCTGTGGAATTAAACACGTTGCAAGTTTTTGAGAATGATTGGACAACACTAAGAGAAAGTATTATTGCTGATTCTCTTAAAGCATTAGAAGAAGGAAATGATATCGTTCTGTATGTTCCTTCCAATCAGGAAATAAGAGAAAACGTAAAGAAAGTCGGTAAAAAACGAAAGCTAACAGATAACCAAATCGGAGAAAAGATCTCTGGAGCTATTGGTGAAATTGTAGCAATTATCACCGAAGCAAATAAAGATCTTACGGGTCTCGTGCTGACAGGCGGAGATACAGCGAAAGACACCTCACGTCACTTAGGTGGGATTGGTTTCCGTTTGATAAAGCAAATCGAAGCAGGTATTCCTTTAGGTACGTTAATCGGTATGGATTTGGAATATAAAGTCGTAACAAAAGCAGGAGCATTTGGAAAAAAAGATTCCATTTATCATGCGATGCAGGAATTGAAGGGAGTTCATAAAAAATGAGTAAAAAACCAATAGTAGGAATTACTATGGGGGATGCATCAGGAGTAGGTCCAGAGATTATTGTGAAAAGTCTACAAAGCAATCACGTATATGAGCAGTCACATCCGATTGTGATTGGGGATGCAAAAATGCTAACGCGTGCTGCAGAGATTTTAAAGACGGATATTACTATTACAAAAGTAGATGGTAATTCGGATTTCACAACAACTAATGCGGGTGAAATTGCATGTTATGATTTAGATTTACTTCCTGAAGATCTACCTTTTGGACAGGTCTCCTCTGAAGCTGGAAATGCTGCATTTGAATATTTAAGAACTGCCATTGAACTCGCAAATAGTGAGCAAATTGACGCTATTTGTACCGCACCTTTAAACAAAGAAGCATTGCATAAAGGTGGACATATTTATCCGGGACACACAGAAATCTTGGCGGAGTTAACAGATACGAAAGATTTCTCTATGATGTTGTCTTCACCTAAGTTAAAAGTAATTCATGTAACCACACATGTGGGTATTATCGATGCTATCAATATGATTAATCCAGAACGTGTTTATAAAGTTATTCGGTTAGCCCATGAAACGCTAACTAACTCCGGTGTCAAACAGCCTAAAATAGGGGTATGTGGGATTAATCCTCATGCCGGAGAAAATGGATTGTTTGGTTATGGTGAAGAAGAGGAGAAAATTATTCCCGCGGTTGAACGTGCTACGGAAGAAGGACTAGATGTAGAAGGGCCACTACCGGCTGATACGTTATTCTTCCGAGCGCAACGTGGTGACTTTGATATCGTACTTGCCATGTATCACGACCAGGGTCATGGTCCAATCAAGGTATTAGGACTAGAAGCTGGAGTGAATATAACAGTTGGGTTACCAATTATTAGAACCAGTGTTGACCATGGAACCGCTTTTGATATCGCCGGTACAGGGATAGTAGATGAAAGAAGCATGTTAGAAGCGTTAAGACAAGCAATTGAGCTAGCACCGGAGAAGTAGGTGGGAGGGTGCACTGTCACTTCCCAATTTTGTTGAAAGGTGCCGAATAACGAAATAGGTATATAAAGACTGTTAGTAGTTAACTGCTAACAGTTTTTATATTGAGTTTATCATTGGATAAGAAATAGCTGTGGCTGTATAGTTGAAAGTAATAAAGTATGAAAGAAAGGATGATCGGTTTGCAACAACAAATTAAACTTGTGAAAAGGCCAGTGGGTACACCCGTGAAAGAGGACTTTGAATTTGTTCAAGCACCAATCGGTGAACCGGCAGAAGGTGAAGTGCTGATTCGAACCATCTATATCTCGGTTGACCCATATTTGAGAGGCAGAATGAATGATGTGAAATCTTACATTCCGCCATTTGAGTTGGATTCCGTAATTACGAGCGGTGTAATCGGTCAAGTCGTCAAGTCAAAATCTGCTAAGTTTGCAGAAAAGGATGTTGTAACTGGTTCACTCGGATGGCAGGAATATTCAGTTGCGAAAGACTCTTCTATTCGAAAAATTGATACAAATCTTGCGCCTGCCTCTGCCTATTTAAGTGTGCTAGGTATGACAGGGTTAACCGCTTATTTTGGATTGTTGGATATAGGACAGCCTAAAGAAGGTGAAACGGTTGTTGTGTCAGGAGCGGCTGGTGCTGTTGGGTCAGTTGTTGGTCAGATCGCAAAAATTAAAGGCGCGCGTGTTGTCGGGATCGCTGGTTCTGATGAAAAAATAAAATACCTTAAGAATGAACTTGGGTTGGATGCAACGGTTAATTATAAAACAGATGATGTGAAGACTGCTTTAGCTGAAAAGTGCCCTGATGGAATTGATGTGTATTATGAAAATGTTGGTGGGGAAATAGGTGATGCCGTACTTCCATTACTTAATAAATTTGCGCGTATCCCAGTTTGCGGAGCGATCTCGGCTTATAATAATGAGGAAGCTGATATTGGTTTACGCGTTCAGAGCTACTTGATCAAAACAAGTTCAGTGATGAAAGGCTTTACTGTTGGTGATTATGCTTCCCGTTTCAAAGAAGGATCACAAGCATTAGCAAAATGGCTGCAAGAAGGGAAATTGCAATATGAAGAAACCATTACAGATGGGTTCGATCAGACAATTGATGCATTTCTTGACTTGTTTAAAGGTGCAAACCTTGGGAAAGCAATTGTAAAAGTATCTGAATTGGAGTAAAAGGTTGGTGCGTTTCCGTTAACGGGACGTACCTTATTTTTTGATTAGATGAAAAAATTCCTTCTACGCATTGAATATTTTATTTATTGCTATTAGTGTGAAAATATAGGAAAATAGAGTAAGAATCTACTCTGTACGGTAGTAGGTTTACATATTGATTCAAGGAGGAATGGGATGCTAGTCAAAAATGATTACTTAGATAAGAATCATGTTGTGTTTGTGAATGAAAATGACAGCATACAAAGTGTAATGATAAAACTGGAGGAAACGGGATATAGATGTATTCCAGTTTTAGACCAGGCAGAAAAGAAATATGTAGGAAATATTTATAAAGTGGATTTGTTGGAATATGAAAAGGAAAATTTATTAGACGGTCCAGTAACTGAACTCATTTCTGATCGGGAAAATAGTTATGTTAAGAGTGATGACGCATTTTTTAAAGTGTTCTCATCTATTAAAAGATTGCCATTTCTTGCAGTTGTTGACGAGGACAAAGAGTTTCTAGGAATATTAACTAATGGTAATGTCATTCAAGTGCTGGAAAACGCTTGGGGTGTTCACAACGGTAGTTATTCCTTTACAATTGGAACCATTGAGTATTCTGGAGTGTTACGGAAAATGCTGAAGATCATTAATAAGTATTGTAATGTACAGAGTGTTATTTCACTCAATAATAATTCAAAATACGTAAGAAGAGTCTGTATCGTGCTACCAAAAGAAGTAGACGAGGCAATGGCCAAAGAAATTGAAAAAGACTTGGATAAGAATAATTTTACTGTTACAGATATTGAGAAGTTGAATTAGGTGCCTGTCACTTCCTGGTTTATGTGGGCTGTGTCAAATAAAGATTAATATAATTACTTAACTTTGCAGGCTGAAATAGACAGGTATGCCTTGATGTGGTTGGGTAAAAATGCAATCCATTGTTTTAGTTGACTTTGAGGGAGTCTTTTCATTTTCTTGTTACTCTTTTTCAGGGTATCTTCAAGAAGCTCGATTAATTGCTAAAAGTGCGATAGCCCAACCGAGATCATTTATTTTATCACAAAATTCATAAAACATGCCGCCTAGTGTCCGTTGGTCGGTACTACACCGATTTTACCAAGAAAATACAATGTATCTGGCAAAAACGATTGTCGTATTTGCTACACTTCAACTGATACTAGCCTTACAGGCATCTTAATGAACTACGTTTTTCTAGATGCGAAAGTTGAGTAATTAAAAAACTGCTAAAAATAATGGTTCTATAGTAAACCATTATTTTTAGCAGTTTTTTAATATTGCCAGATTTATTTTTAATACTGCTTGGAAGTGAGTGTAAATATTTTTTAAAATTTACAAAATTTATAATATTGGTATTGACAGAATATTGTGGATTGTATACAATGTTCAATATAATTAAAAATACTAATAAGGTAGGTGTGTGTATGGAAAATAATTTTGAAAAAGGTTTAAAAGTGAGACGTAGTGTACTCGGTGAAGACTATGTTAATAAATCACTGAACAATGCTACTGATTTTAACAGACCAATGCAACAATTGGTGACAGAATATTGTTGGGGAGAGATTTGGACTCGACCAGGACTAGAGAAAAAAACTCGTAGTCTGCTAAACTTAGCCATTTTAACTGCTCTTAACAGACCTCATGAATTTAAAACTCATACAACTGGAGCTCTAAGAAATGGTTGTACTCCTGAGGAAATTCAAGAGGTTTTGCTCCAGTGCGCAATATATGTAGGTGTTCCTGCTGCGGTAGATAGTTTTAGAACAGCTAATGAAATAATTTCGGAACATTTACAAGAAAATAACACTTGATTGGTGGGATTCTGTGGCAGAATTTGATTTACTAACTTTATCTCAAAAAATAGCAGAAGACATTGCTACTAAAATTGTTGAAGGGACTTTCAAACCTGAAGATCGTTTAATTGAAAATGAATTAACAGAAATCTATGGTACTAGTCGTTCACCAATTAGAGAAGCACTTTATTCACTAGAAAACCAAGGTATTGTTGAACGCATCCCGAGAAAAGGCGTAATCGTAAAAAAGCATACCAAAAAAGAAATATTTGATTTGTATGATGCGGTTTATATTATACAAGTAAATATTCTAAAGCAATCAGTGGAAACTTTACAGACTGAACAAGTTAATGATCTTTATAGTGTATTAGAACAAATGGAGAAAGCTATTGAGAAAGCTAATTTTGAGGAGTGTTTTTTACTAATCGAGGATTTACAACTCAAAATTTTTGAATTACCCGGTAACACTGTAATTATTGATTTATACCAGAAATTGAATAAACGTTGGACTACGTTTCGTTACCTAACGCTATCCCATCCTGAGAGTTTAATCAGATCAATGCAGGAATATAAGGAACTAGTGAAGGGATTAGAAGAGAAAGATTATAAGTGTATTGAAGTAATTTTAGAGAAGAAAAAAAATAGGGGATTATCTATATTAGAGAAAATTGTAACAGAATAGGTCATACTATTGAGCTCCCAACTTTTTAAATATAAGGAGGACGATACATGGATAACTTAACTGAGATAGGAATTATAGGTGTTGGTAATATGGGTCATCATTTTGCTAGACGTTTTCTAAATAATGGCTATAAATTGGTAATTTATGATAAAAATCAAGAAGCTTTGAGTTATTTTGAAAATGAAAACGCATACATTGCTGATTCACCAAAAGAAGTGGCAGACAGGGTAGAAATAGTATTTGTTAGTCTCCCAACTCCTGCAATTGTTAAACAGGTTGCCATGGGGGAAAATGGAATTATTTTTGGTAATAAAATTAATACCTATGTTGACCTATCTACGACTGGACAAAAAGTAGGGATAGAAGTTGCAAAAGGCTTAGAGGAAAAAGGAATAAGAACTTTAGATGCACCTGTGAGTGGAGGGGTGCAAGGTGCTGTAAAGGGTACTTTAGCTGTTATGGCATCTGGTGAAAAAATTGTTTTTGAAAAGATTAGCCCCATGTTAAATATAATTGGAAAAAACGTGTTTTACGTTGGTAATAAGATTGGTCAGGCACAAATAGTAAAAGTTGCTAACAATTTATTGTCTGGTGCAGCCTTAGCCATAACTTCTGAAGCAGTTGTTTTAGGGAAAAAGGCAGAAATAGATCCAGAAGTATTAATTTCAATTTTTAATGCGGGTAGCGGTAGAAATACGGCAACTACTGATAAATTTCCTAAATCTATCTTAACAGGTAAGTTTGATTACGGATTTACTACAGATTTAATGTATAAGGATTTAAAACTTTGTATGGAGTTAGCGGAGGAACTAGATGTACCGATGTGGTTAGGAAGTGGTGTTACTCAATTATGGAAATACGCTGTTACTCAAGGCGGTGGTAATCGTGACTTTACTACCATTGTGAATTATTTAGAAGAAATGGTCGGTATTGCAGAGGACCAGCCAGCTAATACGTAAATATAAAAAATTTACTGATGAAGAGGAGTGAATAAATGAGTACAATCACTAGTATTAAGCAAAATTGGTACAAGAAGGTACAAAATGACATTGAATTACAAAATATGATTAACTCCCATTCTTTCTCATTTCTATTAAAAATTGGAGAGGGAAGTTTTATCTGGACGGTAGAAAATAAGTCTATTTTTTACGAAGATACAGTTACAATTGACAATGTTTGGGATTTTACAATAAATATACCTGAAGAAGCATGGAACAACTTCCTAGCACCAGTTGCCCCAGCCTTTCATAACACGTTGCAGGCGATGATTGCAAAGGTAGAAGGAGTAACAATTGATGGAAACCGATTAAGATGGGCACAGTCAATTAATATTATTGAGAGAATTTTGTATTTAGCACGTGAGAGTAATCCACATCCAGTTAACGGGGAAAGTGGTTATGATCCGCAATCAATAAATGGCCACTATGTATCCATGGGTGTAAATGGAGAAGATTATGTAACCTACTATGAAGAGGCTGGTCAGGGTCAACCTGTTATTTTCCTACATACTGCAGGTTCTGATTCAAGGCAATATAAGCATTTACTAGGCAACAAAGAATTACAAAAAAAATGGCACATGTTTGCGTTTGATTTACCTTATCATGGAAAATCGGAACCGCCTCAAGGATGGTGGAAAAAACCATATAGATTAACAACTGAATTATATACAGAATGGATATTCAACTTCATGAAGGCTACTAATTTATTCGATAAGAAACCAATTATATCCGGTTCATCTATGGGAGGAGCAATTGTTTTATATCTAGCAGATAAATATGGAGATTTATTTAAAGGAGTAATCTCATTAGAAGGTGGTTTTGGATCTGCGGGAAGAAAAGTAAAATGGACGAATCATCCGCAAGTACATGCAGGACAATTCTTGTCTTCGTGGGTTGCAGGCCTAATGTCACCTGAAAGCCCAGAGAATTATCGCAGATTAGTACTTTGGGAGTACTCTCAAGGAGGACCTGGAGTTTATCAAGGTGATACTTACTTTTATAGTCATGACTTTCCAGATTTATCTAAACATATTGGTAAAGCAAAGTGTCCTTTGTGGATCTTATGTGGTGAGTATGATTATTCTTGTACTCCGGAAATGAGTGAAGAGGCAGCCAAAAGAATGAATGGAACCTTTGTCAAAATGGAACGAATGGGTCATTTCCCTATGTCTGAAAATCCAATTGGATTTCTGGAATATTTTAAACCAATTCTAGAAGAAGCTTCAAAATAGGAGGAGAAAGGGGGGGTAGAATGGGTGAAGATATTTATGAAGTCTATGCAATTAAGTATGCAACCAGAGATGCAATAGCACATGAACATTTTCATGGGAGTACAGACCCCCATGAAAACTACTCTATGCCAATGGATTACTATATATGGATTGCAAAATCCAAAAAACATACCATTGTTATTGATGTTGGTTTTAATGAATCTGTTGCAAAAAAGAGAAACCGTACTTTTTTGCGATGTCCTATTAAGTCCTTGGAACAACTAGGAATTAAAGTAGAGGATATTCCTTATGTAATAGTTACACATATGCATTATGATCATATAGGGAATTTAGAGAAGTTTCCAAATTCTAAATTTGTACTGCAGGAAACTGAAATGGCATTTTGGACAGGAAAATATGTTTCCCGAAAAGAGTATAGGCAATTAGTGGAGGTAGAAGATGTACTTCATCTAGTAAAAGAAAATTTTGACGGGAAGGTTAATTTTATTTCTGGAGATAAGGAGATTGTTCCTGGTATTACAGTATATAACGCTGGTGGTCACTCTCCAGGATTACAATTTGTAAAGGTTAAAACTAATCAGGGGAATGTAATCTTAACTTCTGATGTGAGCCATTATTATAAAAATCTTGAAGAAGATCGCCCATTTAATGTTGTTCATGATCTAGCAAAAATGTATGATGCTTTCGATTTGATTCGTTCAGTGAGTGACCCTTCATCAATCATTGTTCCTGGACATGATCCTTTGGTGATGGAAAGATTTCAAGCAGCTAGTCCTGAACTGGAAAATATTATTGTGAAAATAAGTTGATAAAAATACGTAATACACTTTGAGTGAGGTGTTCACTATTATAATAGTTAAAGATTTGAGTGTTAGTTTTGGAGCAATTAAAGCCTTAAGCAATGTGACTTTATCTATCAATGATGACTCGGATATATGTGGAATAATTGGTCCAAATGGTGCTGGGAAATCTACATTATTATCGGTAATAGCTGGGGAAGTTAGTCCAAGTGGTGGAACAGTCGAATTGTTCGGTGATTCAAACAAAAAAAAATTAAATCCTGAGACAGTAAATAGAAAAGGGATTTCCCGTACATTTCAGATACCACGTCCTTTCTTTGGCTTAACTGTAGAAAGAAATATAGTTACTTGTGGTTTAGGTGTTAATAACTTAAATGATTCACAAGAAAAAGCAAAACGATTACTGAAAATTCTTGAATTAGATAAGCATGCTCATTCAACTGCTGGTCAATTGAATTTAGCAGGGCGGAAAAGATTAGAACTTGCAAAAGCTTTAATGACTGAACCAAAGGTTTTATTATTGGATGAATTATTTGAAGGACTTAACGAACAAGAAGTTGATAGTCTAGTAAATATTGTGAAAAATGAAATTGCTTCTTCCTCTATTAAAGTAGTATTGGTTGAACACGTTATCAGTGCACTTCGGAAATTAGCTAACAAAGTATATGTGCTTAACCAGGGAGAATTAATTGCTGAAGGTGAAACAGAGGAAGTTTTATCAGATGAAGTTGTAATTGAAGCATACCTAGGTAAGCAGAAGGTCTAGCAAACTATTTACTCAGTTGTAAGTGATATTATATGCGCTTTATAACTTACTAATTTTATCTGGTTCTAATATAACAGAAAGGAGAGAAGGAATACTTCTTTAGGCAAGGTATATGAGATTAACCGATAAGAGGAGGAAAGTGGATTATGGAAAAAAATATAAGGAAGATTGTTACATTTATTGATAAGACACTAGTTGAAGGTGAAAAAGAAGTAGAAAACCCATGGATTATAGCAACAGCTGCAGCAGTAATTCATGATGAATATGCTTCAGAATTTCAGGAAGATCTATCTCCTTTAATTGACACTTATAGTAACTACTTATCTGAAGTTTTAAGTAGTGAAATAGAGAAAGCTACCGGATGGGATTTAAAAGATACAGAAGGTGTTGGAAAAGCAGCAGTCGTAGGATTAAATGTTGAGGTTGAGCATGGATGTGCTATTGCTCATAACCTTAAGTTTGGAACACCTGTACGAAATAAAATGAAAGGATTGGAAGGTCTTGTTTCATCAGAATATCGAACTGGGCCTGGTGGATCCATCATAGTTCCCTTGAAGCATAAAGATGATCACAAGCTGAGAGCACATCATATGAGTGTAATGTTTAGCATTCCTGATGCTCCACGACAAGATGAAATTGTAATAGCTCTTTCAATCTCAAATACTGGGAGACCATTCGCTAGAATAGGGAGTCCAAGTACCGATAGTGTATAAAAAATGTAAATGAAAGGATGAAAATTTTGAAAAATAAAATTAATTTTTTATCAATATCAGTTTGTTTTATGTTTTTCCTTTTGTTTGTCGCAGGTTGTAGTAGTGCCTCAAATTCTGATGGTGAAGATTCCGGTTCAGATTCCGGTTCAGATTCCGGTGCCGATGTAGATACGGTTAAAGTTGCAGTTATTGCACCTTTAACCGGACCATTTGCCCAAAATGGAGAGAATGTTGTCAAAGGTACTGAGTTAGCAATTGAAGAAATTAATAATAATGGAGGGATTAAATCTCTAGATGGTGCACACCTTGAATTAATAACTGCAGATGCAGGTAGTGCCGATCCAAGTCATGCAGCTTCAGTAACGCGTAGGGTAATTCAAGAAAACCCAGATTTGACAGCGGTAATAGGATTATGGGCTAGTGCCTATACTGTTGCAGCTAGTACAGTTACAGAACAGGAAAAGATACCAATGCTATCACAGTCGTTTACAGATGAAATAACTGATAGAGGATATGAATATGTCTTTCAATTCCCAGAGAAAGCTAGTGTGATGGGAGAATTGGCAGTTGATGCTTTGATGGATTTAAGCCAAACACATAATCAGGAAATAAAGACAGTTGCGATAGTAGCAGATAATCAATCTTCTAATAAAACTGTAGGGCAGGCGACTGCAAAACAATTTAAGGAACTAGGGGTGGATGTTCCGGTAGAAGAATATTATCAACCAGGGATAACTGATGCGACTAGTATGAGTACAAAAATTTTAAATCCAGATCCAGATCTTGTATATGTTGGAGGAGCAATTGCTGATGTAAGTATGATCATGAAAACACTTCGTGGGATGGGTTATGAAGGAACGTTCCTCGGTAATGGTGGTGCATACGTAATCAAAGAATTTAAAGAAGCTACAGGCGATGCTGGAAATGGCTCTTTTGCAACAGTCGGATGGAACTGGGATTTCCCTTATGATGGTGCAGAGGAATTTAACCAAAAGTATATGGATGAGTTCGATGAACCTTTTGCACCACAAGAAGCCGGGGAGGACTATGCGATGGTGTACGCACTTAAAGAAGCTCTTGAAACAGCTGGAACTTCCAATCCAGAGGAGGTACGGGATGCAGTAGCTAACTTAGATATTCCTTCGATTATGACAGGAGGAAATATTAGTTTTGATGAAACAGGTATGAACGCAGACGTTATTCCGGCTCTAGTTGAATGGATTGATGGTGTACCAAGAACTGTTTATCCAAAGGAAATATCTAGTACAGAACCAATATTCAAAGTTAATTAAAATTATCATATTTAATTACATCATTTTGAAGGATAGTATCCTTCAAAATGATGTAATAAAAAATAAAGTAGGTGAAAATATTTGAAAGCAATACTGGAGACGCATGATTTAAAGGTTCAATATGGAGAGGTAGTCGCTGTAGACAATTTGAGTATTACTGTACCAATTGGTGAATCTGTTGGCCTCATTGGACCGAATGGAGCAGGTAAAACAACATTATTAAAAGCATTATCAGGAGTGTTACCAGTATCAAAAGGCAATGTAAAATATATGGACAAAGATGTGACATCTAAGAAGTCGTATGAAATGTCCAGAATGGGAGTAAGTTTAATTCCTGAAGGACGATTACCATTTGCTTCCTTAACTGTTAAAGAGAATTTATTACTTCCTGCATATTCAATAAAATTAAATAAAAACGAAATAAAGGAACATTTGGAATTTGTGTATGATCTATTTCCTAGACTAAAAGAAAGAAGTAACCAAAAAGCAGGTAACTTGAGCGGTGGAGAACAGCAAATGATGGTTATCTCTAGAGCCTTGATGATGAGACCTAAAGTTTTATTGATTGACGAGCCTTCACTAGGATTGGCTCCAATTATAATTGAGCAAATTTACGAAGTAATTCCAAAGTTACTTAAAACAGATTTGTCAATTTTATTGGTTGAACAATCCTCTGAATTAGCATTATCTGTTTGTTCAAATATTTATGTGATGAGAGAAGGAAAAATGGTGCACTCTGGAAACGCTGATAGGCTTAATAAGTCAGAATTAGCGGAATACTATTTAAGGTAGGTGATATTGTGGATATGTTGTTGCAAGTCATAACTAATTCTATAATGCTAGGGTTCGTTCTTGTAATAGTTGCATTAGGTTTATCATTAATATTTGGTATCTTAGACATAGTCAACTTTGCACATGGTGGACTATTAATTTCAGGGGGCTACTTAACCTATGTTTCATGGTCTATAATAGGCGGTCATCCCTTTTTCTCCATTATCCCTGCAATGTTAATGCTAACTGTTATTGGCATTTTACTATATTATTGCTATCTACGATTTATCCCTGCTGATGATTCTGTTCGACAGATACTTGGCTTAATTGGTTTTAATATTGTTATGGAAAATTTGATATTAATGATATTTGGGTCAGAG
Source organism: Virgibacillus byunsanensis (assembly GCF_042675965.1). Lineage (NCBI taxonomy): Bacteria > Bacillati > Bacillota > Bacilli > Caryophanales > Bacillaceae > Virgibacillus > Virgibacillus byunsanensis. Next base: position 274,547 of record NZ_JBHTKJ010000007.1, read on the forward strand.
TCAATTAGCATGAACAATGAGTCAGTATATATCCATGTAGGGTCACTAGTAATCTATAAATCGTATTTAATTGCTGCAGTGTTATCTTTAATAATGGTAGCAATAACATTTTTTATATTATATAGAACAACATTAGGCACAAAAATTAGAGCAGTTGCAGATAATCCAATTGCATCAGGCATGGTGGGAATTAATAGGTCATTCATTTATTTAGTTGCACTTTGTATCGGGTTTGCACTTACTGGAGCAGCGGGTGGTATAATTTCTACTTACTATACACTTACTCCTGCCGGCGGTCTTCCTTTTGTAATATTAGCGTTTACCGCAGTAGTATTAGGTGGATTAGGTAACTTATTTGGTACAATAGTTGGTGCTTTTATAGTATCATTCGTACAAAACTTTACAGCAGTTTATTTAGCACCGGAATTAGAATTTGTAATGTTATTTCTAGTATTTATGACCGTTGTAGTACTTAGGCCACAAGGTTTGATGGGAGGGAGAGCATGATATTCAAGAAATTAAGCTATTTAATGATAATTATAGGGTTTGTAGTATCTATTATTTTACCTTTTGTATTTCAATCAAATGGATATCTGCTTGACATATTTATTTCCATTATGATCTGGTCTGCTGTTGCTCAAAGCTGGATTTTGTTAGCCGGTAATGGAGGAATGTATTCACTAGGACATATAGCGTTCTTTGGACTTGGGGCATATACTACAGCATATTTTGCATCATGGGGAATTCCCACAATATTTAGCTTTCCAGTAGCTATGTTAGTTTCCGGAATAGTTGCACTAATGTTAGGATTTTTCGTTTGTCGGCTTTCTGGTCATTATTTTTCATTAGTTACTTTTGTTTTTACAATAGGAATGGGAGTGCTATTTAGATATTATGATAAATATACTGGTGGAGATTACGGCATAACCATTCCATTAAAGATAAGCCCTTCTGGATTCCTAAATATGTCTTGGGATAGTCAGTTACCATATTACTTTTTAGCTTTATCCGTTACGATTTTCAGTACGTTTATTATTTGGATGTTGACTAAATCTAGTTTTGGTTATAAATTATCAGCTATTCGTGAAGATATGAGGGCAGCAAGGGCTGTAGGTATAAGAGTCTTTAGAATACGGTTAATAACCTTTTGCGTTAGTGCGAGCTTAGCAGCATCTGCTGGAACAGTATATGTTTCTTATTTTAGGCTAATTGAACCTAATACAGCATTCAGTTTTCATACCGCTTTAAATCCTATTATTTATTCTATCGCCGGTGGAATCGGAAACTTATTTGGGGGAATAATTGGTGCGGTAATATTAGTCCCATTATCATCTTATTTAAATAAATTTGCTGCAGATTTTCCTGGAATTGACCGAGTTGTTTACGGATTAATTCTAATGTTAATTATATTATTTCTTCCAAAAGGAATTCTAGGTTTGCTAGACAGGTGGAAAAATAAAAAAGAAAGTAAAAAGGAAAAAGAAATACAATCTCTTAAAAAAGGTGCTTGATTTTTTCACAAGAGAAATGGAGGGAAATAGAAATGACAAATAAGGGTACTCATTATTTTGGATCCTTTATTAATGGTATCGAGAAATCTAAAGAAGGCAGGGATGAAATAGAGGTCTTAAATCCCTATAATAACGAACTAATTGGTGAAATATCTTGTGCCACTATAGATGATGTTAATGAAGCTGTCGAAAATGCTGATGATGTATTTCACGAATCAATGAAGAAGGTGCCAGCTTATAAACGTTCAGAAATATTACGAAAAACTGCTGATCTATTAGAATCAAGAAGTGAGGAATTTACCAAATTGCTTTCATTAGAGGCTGGTAAACCTATTGGAGAAAGTCGAGGAGAGGTGGCTCGAGCTATCCAGGTTCTGAGATTTTCCTCTGAAGGAGCTAAGTCAATTTATGGAGAACAAATTCCAATGGACAGTGCAGTGGGTGGTGAAAACCAAATTGGGATTACTAAACGTGTGCCTTTAGGCGTAGTTGCTGCAATAACACCATTTAATTTCCCATTAAACCTCGTGCTTCATAAGGTAGCTCCTGCCATTGCAGCGGGTAACACAATCGTATTGAAACCAGCTGAAAAAACCCCACTTTCTCCAGTATTGCTTTATAAATTATTTGAAGAAGCTGGATTGCCTAAAGGAGCGTTTAATATTGTAATGGGCACTGGTCAAGAGCTGGTTAAACCACTCGTTACACATTCTAAAGTTAAAAAAGTTACATTTACAGGTAGTGGTGTAGTAGGCTGGAAAATAAATGAAATGGCCAAAAAGAAAAAAGTTACATTAGAATTAGGTGCAAATGCACCAAACATTATTTTTGAAGATGGGGATCTTGATGTAGCAGTAAATGCTATTGTTATGGGAGGTTTTACATATGCTGGTCAAACATGTGTTTCAGCACAACGAATTTATGTGCATCAGGAAGTTCATGATCAGTTTAAGGAAAAACTCGTTAAAAAAATTAAAGCATTAAAAACAGGAGACCCTTTAGATGAATCCACAAATGTTGGTCCAATGATTACTGAAGATGCTGCGGTAAGAGCTGAATCATGGATAAAAGAAGCGGTTGATCAAGGAGCAAACGTCTTAACAGGAGGTAAAAGAGATGGAGGAATACTAGAGCCAACTGTAATAGATGATGCCAATCCAGAAATGAAAGTTGTATGTGCTGAAGTGTTTGCGCCAATCGTAAGTATATTACCATTTAAATCAGAAGAAGAAGTAATAGAGTATGCAAATGATACTGATTTAGGGATACATGCAGCAGTTTTTACTTGTGATATTAACCGTGCTATGCGTTTAGCAGATTCTCTAGAAGCTAGCGGTGTATGGATCAACGATGTATCAACTCGCCGTTATGACCACATTCCTTACGGTGGAATTAAGAACAGTGGAATAGGAAAAGAAGGGGTCAAATATGCTATCGAAGAGATGACAGATATCAAGTTTATTGGAATTAAACTATATTAAGAGATGCCACTGTCACTTCCTGATTTATGTTGAAAATTGCCGAATTGAATGCTAGTTGTATGAATACAATACTGAAACGAAGTGATCACTTTCATTTCGGGGAAAAGTATGGTTAATAAAGTTATCTATCTTGTTATCTATCTTAATATAGAATAAAACTGGTGCTACCTAATTTAGGTTAGCAGTAGCATCAATTTTTCTATCTATTTCTTAAAAGGAAAGACAATTGGTTGAATTAGTGCTCCTGTTGCTCCTTTAATTGGCATCACTTTTCCAATAAATCCAACTTGATAGATTTTTTCTTTTGCAAGCTCATTGAGAAAAACAAGTTCTATAATTGGAATGCCGGCCTTTGCAAGCAAATACGTGTGAACTGGAAATTCATGCACTCCTTTTGGTGGGTCTTGCTCAAGTGCAACGTTATCTGCGCCGATAACCATTGCACCGAGTCCAGCAAGAAATTCTGCACCTTCTAAATTTAAACCCGGAGAATTGGATAAGTACTTTAATATGCTTCAACAGAAGCAATAAATACTACGTTATTAATTGCTTTCAGCAGGTTTGAAAGGTAACGTGATTCGTTTCCTAGCACCGCTAGTTATTAGTGATGAAGAATTATCAAAAGGAATGAAGATTTTAGAAAAGGTATTTGATTAAAGAGGTTTAGTGTGTAGAGCAATATTATCTAACTTAAAAGGAGTGTAAAGCAAATGTCAAATACGTTTAGCGTGTATAACCCTGCCACTGGTGATTTAGTTAAGGATGTCAAAGTCAATTCAGAAGATGAGATCAAACAGGCAATTAAAAGTGGTCATGAAAGTTTTAAAAAATGGTCAGCCATTAATGCACACGAGCGTTCAAGATTATTACGAAGATGGTCTCAAAAGATACAAGAAAATAAAGAATCAATAGCAGAAATAATGACTATGGAGAACGGTAAGCCACTAAAGGAATCGTTGGGAGAAGTTGATTATGCAACCAGTTATATTGATTGGTATGCTGAGGAAGCAAAAAGAATCTATGGCCGTACAATCCCAGCATCCAGTGAATCTAAACGAATTATTGTTAATAGACAACCAATTGGACTAGTCGCAGCGATTACACCTTGGAATTTCCCAGCTGCAATGATGACTCGAAAAGCCGCACCTGCTTTAGCAGCCGGGTGCACGTTTATTGTTAAACCAGCGATGGAGACTCCTCTAACAACTATTCGATTAATTGAACTTGCTCATGAAGCTGGTATTCCAACTGATGCAGTTCAATGTGTGAATGGAAAAGGTAGTGTGGTTGGTGAATTGTTTACCAGTAGTGAGTTCGTGCGAAAAATTACCTTTACTGGTTCCACACCTGTTGGCAAACAGCTGATTAAAAACAGCGCCGATACTGTGAAACATGTCACTATGGAATTAGGAGGACACGCGCCACTAATTGTATCTGAGGATGCTGATCTTGATTTTGCAGTTACACAGACAGTTGCTTCTAAGTTCAGGAATGCAGGACAGACTTGTGTCTGCGCCAATCGTATTATCGTACATGAAAGTATCGTGGATGTTTTCGCAGAGAAGTTAGCAAAAGAAGTTCAAAAATTAACAATAGGTAATGGTACCGAAGAAGGAATTGATATAGGACCAATTATTAATAAGAAAGGCTATGAAAAGATTGTATCTCAAGTAAATGATGCAATTGAAAAAGGTGCTCAAGTTTTAACTGGGAACGAGTACAATATAGATGATGAAAAAGGTTTTTACTTTGTACATCCAACCGTTTTAAAAAATGTAGATTCTAGCATGACTATTATGGATGAAGAAACATTCGGTCCAGTAGCACCTATTACAAGTTTCAAGGACATGGAAGAGGCAGTTGAAGTTGCCAATAGTACACCAAATGGCCTTGCTGCTTACTTCTTTACGAATAATTATAAAACCGGTACTTACCTACATGAGCACTTGAACTTTGGTATTATCGGTTGGAATGATGGAGGCCCTTCAGCTGCCCATGCACCATTTGGAGGCATGAAAGAAAGTGGACTCGGGCGAGAAGGTGGAACAGAAGGAATAGAACCATACCTAGAAACCAAGTACCTATCTATCGGTAACTTGTAGGAGGGAGGGTGTATAGAGAGGTGCCTGTCACTTCCCGTTTTATGTTGAATGTTATCGAATGGATGAGTAGTTAAGAAAAGCTGTTAGGATATCCTAGTAGCTTTTTAAATTTTGGGGTTTATCCTGTTTAGTATATAATCGTAGTTGAGTAATACATCAAACACCTTGGAGGATAAAGATGACAAAAGATAAAAACTACAAAAAAGTACTAGAAAACTTGAATCCTATTGAAGCGGTAAAGGGTAAAGAAAAGCACTTTTCTGAGAAAAAATACCTTACCAAATTACTTAAATATGCAAAAAAAATGGGAGTGAAGGTTTCTTATTATAGCCTACTTTTATTTTATTCATTTAAAAGTCCTACTACACCAAAGTCTGCTAAATTGACGATTGCTGGAGCTCTTGGGTATTTAATCTTTCCGGTAGATCTTATTCCGGATTTTGTACCTGTAGTAGGTTTCACGGATGATATTACCGTTATTGTTTATGCGTTATATAGTGTAATATCCCATATTGACGCCCCGGTAAAACAGCAAGCACATGAGAGAATGATTATGATTTTCGGTGATAACTATGATGAGCACGGAGAAATAGAAGAAAAGTTTAAATCAAAATAGGTGCCTGTCACTTCCTGGTTTATGTTGAATGGTGTCGAATAGATAATTTTAGTTTAGAGATGCTAGAGCCCGTATGCATATTATTGATGCATGTGGTTCTAGCATTTTTTTATAAAACATTCAAAATATGAAGCTTTTAATATAGTTAACTTACAAGGGAATAGAAATCTATCTATTAGAAGTTTTTTACCAACCACAAATGATATTATAACCGGGCGCTTAGCAGGGGCAGAAGCACTCTTACGTTGGGAATGTGATCTAGGTAAAATCAAGCCTGATGAGTTTATACCAGTTGCTGAAGATAGTGGTTTAATCATTCCGATAGGCGAGTGGGTATTGCGGGAAACTTGCAGACACACAAAGTTTTTTAAGGAAAAGGGACTCACAACTTTCCCGATTTCGGTTAATATATCAACCAAGCAACTAATGAATCCACATATAGTTGAGCGGATAGAAAGGATTCTTTTCGAGGAAAAGGTTGATCCCAAACTGATAACACTTGAAATAACTGAATCTGCGCTTTTATTTTATGAAGATGCTAAGGAAAGTATCTTTGAATTACGTAAACTGGGAGTAGGGATTTCTTTGGACGATTTTGGTGTAGGATACTCATCCCTTAGTATGATTAGAAATATTAGAATTGATGAATTAAAGATTGATAAATCATTTCTAAATGATGCATTAGTTGACAGCAGAGTCCGTTCGTTACTAAAAACTATCATTTCAATTGGGAAAAGACTAGAGGCAAAGGTAATTATAGAAGGAATTGAAACAGCGGAAGAGCTGGATATCTTAATGGAGCAGGACGTCTATGGACAAGGATACTTTTATAGTCACCCCTTACCCGTTCACGAATTTGCAGAATGGTATCTTAAAGGTGCCTGTCACTTCCCAGTTTTTAGCGATTAATGTCGAATGAAATTATGTAAAAAGCCACTCAAACTTGGGTGGCTTTTTACATAGCGAGATTGTATTCAGTTTCCTACAAGATAATATGCAATAAAATCAGAAAAAACATCATTAATCCTAGTCGTAAATGTGTTATGCGTTTCCTCCAGGAGGGTTTGATTCGTCGCATCCATCCACTTATAACAACTCCAACTCCAACTAAAACACTGCCTGTCAAAAGTCCACTTACTATTTTCATGTTTTTCCAGTCAAATCCGAATTGATTAATGACAAGAGTCGCGTGTATAACGATTAGGAGTAATGCAGTCGTACCGATCCACCTGTGAAACGGTAGAATTCTTTTGGATAAATTCGCATATTTGATTTTTTTGCTTCTAGTTGTAGAGGAACGGATGGTGGAAAAAACCGCGTGACGGGTCCAATTGAATAGTATTAATATCAATGCCACCATACCAAACAGAATATGTATGTGAAGTTGTGGGAATGCATAGTTGGTGGAAATTTTCCATGCAGCCACAATCAGTAGTAAGAAATTAAAATAAAACCACTTGTTCATAAGTTCCTCCATAGAGAGAGTATACTATTTATTTCCTTCTCACAGGGTGATTGTATCATATAATCGGTCTACAAGATCCGATTATCATAGATAACTGGGTGAATCAGTTTGTTCAGTTTTCAAAATGGATGGTTTTAAAGATATTTTGGGGGGACAAAAAGCCTAAGGATCTAAATTTTTTACTACATGAAAAGGGTATTGCAATCTATTCAATTCAATTTGAGGGCTATGATTTATGGGAACTAACTGTTTTTATAGCATTCATTTTTAGAATTAACAGGGTTTAATGGGTGTGTTGAAATCTAAGAATATCCAATTAATGATATAAAAAATTAAAATTATTTTAATAATTATCAAAAATAGGTTGTAATTGGTTAAGTAATGATTTAAAATTACTTTATTATCTAAAAATTAAAAAAAGGAGTGAATTGATGGAATCTAGTAATCTAGTTAATGTTCAAAGGGGAAACCACATAGAAAGTAGCCATCAAGTACATATAGCTGTCGTTGATTCTAATGGTACCCTACTACATCATGCTGGAAATCCAAAAGGGAAAGTGTATGCACGTTCTTCTATGAAACCACTTCAAGCAATTCCAATTGTGGAAACAGGGGCGGCTGATCATTACAGATTTAGTGATGCAGACTTATCACTTTGTACAGCATCTCATAATGGTGAGGCCATGCATACAGAGCGGGTTTTGTCGATTTTAGAACGAGTCGGGCTTGAAGACAACAAGTTACAATGTGGAACCCATATTCCTCGGTGGCAGGATACTTACAAAAATCTCATTCTAAACAATAAAGATGTAACTCCCTTATACAATAACTGTTCTGGTAAGCATACAGGGATGTTAGCAACCGCTAAATTTATGGGTGAGCCAATTGAAACATACTACTCAGAGAACCATCCAGTTCAACAACGAATTATTCAGGTCATTAGCGAAATGTGTGATTATTCAAAAGAAGAAATTGAAATTGGAATCGATGGGTGTGGAGTCCCTGTACATGGTTTACCATTAGATCGCCTTGCTTATGGTTTTTCACGAATGGCTAATCCTAAAACACTTGGAGATCAAAGGCAAAATACAGTTCGTCGAATAACAAAAGCAATGACAGAAGCACCTGAGATGGTTGGAGGAACAAATCGTTTTTGTTCGGACTTTATGACTGTCGGTGAGGGGAGGTTTTTTGGAAAAGCTGGCGCAGAAGGTGTCTATTGTATTGGAGATACCGAAACTGGCATCGGTATTGCCGCGAAAGTTGCAGATGGGAATGGCAGAGCAGTATATCCTGCCGTAATGGAAGTACTCGTACAACTTGAATTACTAACGAATGATCAGATTGAACAATTAGAAGAATATTATCATCCAAAATTACGCAACGCAAGAAATGAAATCATTGGGGAACTAATTCCAACTTTCCAATTAAAAAGTCCCAAAAGCATTTTAAATGGTTAAATTTATGAGGAGGAATAATAGTGAAAAACAATTATTGGTTTAAATCAATTGCATTATTAGTCGTATTAATTATTGTATTGGTAGGGTGTTCTAACAATACGGCATCCGAAGATGATGAAACAGAAGTAGATGATGCTGAACCACAAGAAACAGCGGAAAAAGAAGGAAAGGATTTAACCATTGCAGTTGCTGCTAACTTTGTCAGTTTAGATCCGCATGATACGAATGACACACTTTCATATTCTGCCGAAAAAACGATGCTAGAAGGTCTTGTCGGCTTTGATAAGGATATGAACGTAGTTCCTGTCCTTGCAGAAGACTACTCGGTTAATGACGATGCTACAGAATTTACGTTTGAGCTACAACAAGGTGTAACGTTTCATGATGGTGCACCATTTAATGCAGAAGCTGTAAAAATTAATCTTGACCGTCTTACAGATCCAGACAGTACACTTATCCGTTCTAGTTTGTTTGAACTTATTGATAAAACAGAGGTAATTGATGAACATACCGTAAAAGTAACTCTTTCCGAGCCTTTTGGTGCGATGATTAATACATTTGCACATCCAGCGGGAATGTTAATAAGTCCACAAGCTTTAGAAACATATGGAGATGATGTTTCACAAAATCCAGTAGGGACTGGCCCGTATGTATTTGAAGAATGGCAACCAGGTGATCATTTAACAGTGACAAAAAATGAGGACTATTGGAATGCCACTGGAAATGAAGCTGATTCTATTTCATTTAAACCAACACCAGAAAATGGAACACGTGTTGCAATGCTTCAGACAGGTGAAGCTGATTTTATCTATCCCGTTCCGACAGAACAAGCGGAAAGCGTTAATGGAACAGATGGTATCGTAGTTGAAAATGCACCATCTATTATTGTTCGCTACTTAGCAATGAACAATCTAAAGGAACCATTTAATGATGTGCGTGTTCGTCAAGCGGTAAACCATGCAATTAATAAAGAAGCTTTTATAGAAGTTGTAATGAATGGATTTGCTAGCCCAATGGATTCCATTATCGCTCCAAATACCCAATTCTATTCTGGTCAAACGCCTTATGAGTTTGATGTAGAAAAGGCCAAAGACTTGTTAGCAGAAGCTGGGTATGAAGATGGATTTAAAACAACAGTGTGGGGATCTAATAGTTCTTCTGTCACCAAGGCGATGGAATTTATACAGCAACAACTTGCACAAATAAATATTGAACTCGAAGTGGTTCCAATGGAATCCGGTACACTTTCAGATAGTATCTGGTCTGTGGAAAACCCAGAAGATGCAGAAATCGAAATGTATTATGGTGGTTGGTCACCATCTACTGGAGATGCTGACTGGGGAATACGGCCGCTTGTAGGTGGAGAAAATGCATACCCACCTAGTTCATACAATACAGCTTACTATAACAATGATGAAGTAAATAGTTTAATTGCAGACGGATTGGCAACAGGCGATGAAGCGGAAAGGGAACAGGCATATGCTGATGTTCAGGAAGTCATCTGGGAAGAAGCGCCATGGGCTTTCCTATCTGTTGATGATACGATTGCTGGGAAGAAAAACTATTTAGAAGGTATCTATTTATTACCTGATGGATCTTTAAGTCTAGAGAATTTAGAAATCCTGGAATAAGTTATAAATTTGAGCGCTGTAGTAAGTTGTTGCGGCGCTCAACTATTTTTTAGCAAGGGGTGATTAAATGCTAAAGTATATAATCAAAAGATTAATTGGAATTATTCCAATTTTGTTTTTAGTATCCATATTTATCTTTTTGTTCGTTCATCTTATACCTGGTGACCCAGCAAGATTAGTTGCAGGTCAGGATGCTACATTGCAAGATGTTGAGACTGTTCGTAAAGATCTAGGTTTAGATCAACCTATACATATACAATATTTCACTTTTGTTTCAGGTATATTTCAAGGAGACCTTGGAACCTCTTTAAAGACGAGTAGACCAGTATTTGATGAGATAGCTATGCGATTTATGCCAACATTTTGGTTAACGTTTTGGAGTATGGCATGGGCAGTTATTGTTGGTTTGTTGATCGGTGTTATTTCTGCTACTAAACGAAATAAGTGGCAGGATTACTTAGGGATGATTGGTGCCGTGTCAGGTATTTCCATGCCCTCTTTCTGGTTGGGACTACTACTTATTCAATTGTTTGCCGTTACACTTGGTTGGCTTCCAACAGGAGGACTCGATTCATGGAAAAGTTATATTCTTCCATCCATTACATTGGGATCAGCAGTTGCAGCTGTAGTAGCTAGATTTTCACGTTCATCACTAATGGATATTTTAAAAGATGATTACATTAGAACAGGTAGAGCAAAAGGGTTAAATGAGCACAAAGTTGTTTGGGGTCACGGATTAAAGAATGCAATGATACCGGTTGTTACCATGACTGGGTTGCAATTTGGATTTCTATTAGGTGGTTCTGTTGTTATTGAGACGGTATTTAGTTGGCCTGGTCTGGGTAGATTGTTGATTGATTCTGTTGCATTTCGTGATTATCCGGTTATTCAGGCTGAAATGCTATTGTTTGCACTAGAATTTATCCTTATTAACCTAATAGTAGATTTGATTTATGGCTTCCTTAATCCGCAAATTCGATATGACTAAGTAAAGGAGGGTTCCCTAATATGGCTAATCCAGAAACGGCAGAATTTGCAACTGAACTGCCGATGAAATCAGATAACGTAGAAAAAAGTTCACCAATTAAGGAGTTTTGGAGGAAATTTAAAAAGCAACGTCTTGCAATGGTGGCAGGGGGCTTTGTCCTTCTTTTAGTTATTATTGCGATTTTAGGACCTATCATTACACCATATTCTTCCGTAGAGCCTGATTATGCTAATGTGTTACAAGGAGCATCACTAGATCATTTAGCAGGAACCGATGCTTATGGAAGAGATATTTTTAGTAGAATCTTAGAAGGAACTAGAATCTCATTGACTGTAGGTGCTACATCCGTATTATTGGGTGCTGTAATAGGTACAATTCTTGGATTAATAAGCGCCTTTTATGGAAAGTGGTTGGACAGTATTATTATGCGAACATGTGATGTATTATTTGCTTTTCCAGGAATATTATTAGCTATTGGTATCATTGCGATCTTGGGACCAGGCCTTGTGAATGTTGTTATTGCCATTTCCATATTTAGTATTCCAAATTTCGCGAGGATTGTACGTAGTAGTGCTCTCTCGACTAAATCATCTGTTTATGTTGAAGCAACGCGGTCAATTGGTGCAAGGAATAGGAGAATTATTTGGAAACATATCTTTCCGGGAACAGTCTCGAGTATTATCGTTAATTTTACAATGAGATTAGGGACAGCAATATTAACCGCTGCCAGTTTAAGTTTTCTTGGCTTAGGAGCACAACCACCATCTCCAGAATGGGGAGCAATGTTGAGTAGTGGAAGAGATTATTTAAGCACAGCACCACATGTTACTTTTTATCCTGGACTTGCCATCTTTTTAACGGTATTAGCTTTTAATCTTCTTGGTGATGGATTAAGAGATACGCTAGATCCGAAAATTACGGATTAGTTTTTAAGGAAAGGAGATTTTATATGAGCGAAAAGATGTTGGAAATAGAAGACTTAAAAACGTATTTTCATGGAGATGACGGAATTGTAAAAGCTGTTGATGGTGTAACAATCACTGTTAATAAAGGTGAAACAGTTGGTGTTGTTGGTGAGTCAGGTTGCGGAAAGAGTGTAACCTCTTTATCTGCCATGCGACTTTTACACGACACACCAGGTGAAATAGCAGGTGGTTCCATTAAGTTTGAAGGGAAAAGTTTATTAGATCTCAGTGAAAAAGAAATGCGTCAGCTCCGTGGGAATGATATGGCAATGATTTTTCAGGAACCAATGACATCTTTAAATCCGGTTTATAAGATTGGAAAACAGTTGGAAGAGGCAATTAGGTTACATCTGAAGTATGATAAGAAAAAAGCCCGGCAACATGCAGTTAAGATGTTAGAAATGGTAGGGCTGCCTCGCGCAGGGGAAATTATTAATGAGTACCCTTATCAACTATCCGGAGGCATGCGGCAACGTGTTATGATCGCAATGGCTATGGCTTGTAATCCTAAACTATTAATCGCAGATGAACCAACTACTGCTTTAGATGTAACCATACAAGCACAAATACTTGATCTTATGCGAGACCTACGAGATAAAAGTGATACAGCAATTATGCTTATTACGCATGATCTCGGAGTTGTCGCTGAGATGTGTGATCGTGTAGTTGTTATGTATGCAGGTAAGGTTGTGGAGGAAACCGATGTAAATACATTATATGAGAATCCTCAGCATCCTTATACAAAGGGATTAATTGGATCAGTACCAAAGTTAGGGCAAGATGTTGAAAAATTAGATTCCATTCGAGGAAATGTACCCACTCCTGCTAATATGCCAAAAGGATGTAAATTTGCTCCACGTTGTGATTTTGCTATGGATGTTTGCTGGAAGCGTGATCCAGATCTGTTAAAAACCGATGATAACCATACATGTAGATGCTGGTTGTATCAGGACCAAGAAAAAGCTCTGGAGGTGTAGAGATGACAACGCCATTAGTTGAAGTGAAAAATGTGAAAAAGTACTTTCCAGTAAAAAAAGGAATACTTGGAAGAAAGAAAACGTTTGTTAAAGCCGTTGATGATGTGTCTTTTATGATTAATAAGGGAGAGACACTTGGTCTTGTAGGTGAAAGTGGTTGTGGAAAGTCTACTACTGGTCGACTGCTTATGAGTTTACTAAACGTTACGGAAGGGCAAATTTATTTTGAAGGAAATGAAATTACCAGTCTAAATGATAATCAAATTCGAAAGGCTCGTAAAGATTTTCAAATGATCTTCCAGGATCCTTATGCATCATTGAATCCAAGAATGATGGTAAAAGACATTATAAACGAACCTTTAATTGTTCATGGCTACAATCAGAAAGATAGAATGAATCGTGTTAAAGAATTATTAGAAGTTGTAGGCTTAAATGCCTTTCATGCTGACCGTTATCCACATCAATTCAGTGGTGGACAACGCCAACGAATTGGTATCGCGCGAGCATTAGCGGTTAACCCTAAGTTGATAATTGCAGATGAGCCTGTTTCTGCCTTGGACGTATCAATTCAATCGCAAATTTTAAATTTATTAAAAGATCTTCAGAAGAAATTTGATTTAACGTATTTATTTATAGCACATGATTTAAGTGTAGTGGAACATATTAGTGATCGCGTAGGTGTTATGTATTTAGGTAAAATAGTAGAATTAGCAGATAAAAAAACATTATACAAAGATCCCCAACATCCTTATACAAAGTCATTATTATCAGCTGTTCCTGTTCCTGATCCTAAGTTGAAAAGGGATCGGATTATTTTAAAAGGTGACATTCCTAGTCCATCTAATCCACCTAGTGGTTGTACATTTCATACGAGATGTCCATTGGCAACTGAGTTTTGTAAACAAGAGGAACCAAAGTTACGTCAAACCAGTGACGGACACTATGTATCCTGTCATCTCGTTTAAGAAATAATATTACAACTTTAACTTGGGAGATGGAAAGAAATGGTGTGTGCAAAGGTAAATATAATTGCGATTCAAGAAAGGTATTTAGAAACAATTACAAAGCAAGTTAAAGAAGTCCTTGGTGATAAGATAATCATTAATTCCATAACAGTAAAGGATCTCCAGATTAACACTGTTAAAAGTGGAGATATTGTTGTTATTTCAAACAGTCAAATCAAGGGATTAGTAACCCAACTAATACCTAAAGATTGTCAAATTATTATTGCCAAGCGTGATATTAACTATACCAATACAAGAGAATTATTGAAACTCCCACCTGGTCAACATATTTTAGTGGTAAATGATAATAAAAATAATGCTGTGGAGACCGTTCAATCGCTTCGGGAAATAGTCTTCGAACATGATTACCAAGCTTATTTACCAGAAGAGACTATCTCCAAAACAATAGATTATATCGTTACTCCTGGTGAGAGTCACCTTCTGCCTCAAGGTTTGTCAAATGTAATTGATATAGGAGCGAGGTTGTTAGATATCAGCACATTTGAAGAGTTAGTGAATTTGTTGAAAATTGAATATCCGAAATCGCAAATTGTTAAGCGTTACTTTAAAGCATGTGTTTCATTGTCATGTAATTATAATACTGAAATTAAAAGTAGTAAGGATATTCAAAATGTAGCACAATACCATTTTGAAGATATAATCTCTGTGAGTAAATCGATGAATGAAGCAGTTAAACTTGCCAAGCGCTATTCTATGGACAGTAACGCCATACATATCCATCTAGAAGGTGATCCAGGTACTGGAAAAAGTATGTTTGCACAAGCAATTCATAATCATTCCAATATGGAAAAGCATTCATTTATTTCTGTTAATTGTAATTCAAGAAATTTTGATATAGTCGAGAATGAGTTATTTGGATCGGATTATGGTGAAGAAGCCTCATATGGGGTTTTTGAACTTGCGGAAAATGGAACTGTTTGTATCGAAGAAATTGGAGAACTTCCTCTATCTTTACAGGAACGACTATTACGAACTTTTCAAGAGGGGGAGTTTTTAAGCTCAGCAAGAAACGAGCCAATGCCGCTTCGTTGCAGGGTGATAACTACTAACTCAAAAAGTTGCAAAGAACTTGTTAAAGATGGTTTGTTTCTTCAGGAACTATATAACTTATTATCTGATAACTCACTTAAAGTGCCGGCGTTGTCGGAACGGATGGAGGATCTTGTTCCTTTAATTGATAATGTAAAGCAGAGAATTAAACGAAGTGATATTGAATTCACCAACGAAGTTATTACTTTCTTTAAGGAATACAATTGGGAAAGTAATGTTAAGGAACTGTATAATGTTATAACCTATTTATCTTTTCTAGAAGAAGATCCTATAGGGATGGAGTTCCTGCCATTTCATCTGCGTTCAAAAACAGATGAGAAAAAGTTTAATAAAATTAATGTAAATAATCAAATTATCTCTTCAATAGAAGAACACGGATTTTTAGATGAAAGTATTGAAATACTAAACACTTTTTATGAAGGAAAAAAAATATATGCTTCATACGGTAGAAAGGCATTAAAAAAACGTCTTGAGGAAAAAGGACTTAACCTATCAGAGCAACAATTACGAATGAGGTTAGAAGTTCTTCACGAATTGGGTTTAACTATTGTAAGACAAGGTAGGGCAGGATCAACTATTTCACGCAAAGGTGAAGAATTTATCCAGGACTATACTAAAACTAAAATCTATTCATAAAAAATACGTGAATGTTATCTAGGAGGTGAGAAGGCTGAAACTCTATATTTCCGCTGATATTGAAGGTGTTTCTGGGGTTGTTCATTCCGAACATACTGCCCGAAATGGTAAAGAACATGATCGAGCAAGAATGTACATGACTCAAGAAATTAATGCTTGTATAAATGGAGCTTTAGAGGTTGGCGTTACAGAAATCGTGGTAAATGACTCACATGGAACAATGAGAAATATACTGTTGGAACAGCTGCATCCGCGGGCAGAGCTTATCTCGGGTTCACCAAAGAAATTTGCAATGGTAGAAGGACTGAATGAAACCTTTGATGTTGTAATATTTATTGGTTACCATACGAGAATGGGTACAAATGGAATTTTAAACCATACATTTCATGGTAAAGCCATACAAACTATTAAAATTAATGGTGTGGATTATGGAGAATTTGGATTAAATGCAGCGTTAGCCGGTTATCACGGTGTACCACTTGTAATGGTGAGTGGATGTGATTTACTCAGTAAAGAAGCAACAGAATTAATTCCTACTATTCATACAGCGACTGTTAAAAAAACAATAAATCGAACAACAGCTCAAAATTTAAGTCTAGATAGATCACATGAGATTATAAAATCAGAGACTATTAAAGGAATTAAGAATAAAGATAACATCAAGCCATTCAACTTTAAGGGGTCATTAGAGGTTGAGGTATCATTTTTACATTCGGGACTTGCGGACATGGCAGAGATACTTCCGATTGTAAAAAGAAAAGATACTACGTCCGTTACATTTACTACAGAAAATATTCTTGATGCTTATCGTTACATACGGAGTATAATAATGATGGTTAGTAGTGGAACTTGACTAATCAACTAATAAATATAGAAGAATTTAAGCGACCTAGGAGGAGAAGTTATTGAATATTGGTTTTATTAATGGTGAGTATATTAATGCCGATGAAGCAGTTATACCTATTGATGAGCGTGGTCATCAATTTGGCGACGGCGTTTATGAAGTTGTTAAGATATATAATTCTTTACCTTTTTTACTCGATGAACATCTTACACGTCTAAAAGAAAGTGCTTCTGCAATTCAATTAAAACTTCCTTATTCTCTGGATGATATTAAGAAAATTATCCTGGAAGGTATTAAAAGATCAGAATTATTGAATGCCGAAGTATATTTTCAGGTAACAAGAGGAATTGCACCGAGAAATCATTTATTTCCTAATGTATCCGCTTCATTTACAATGACAATAAAACCCGCAAGAAAAGTATCAGAGCAGAGTTACTATAAGGGGATAAAAACAATTACTACAAAAGATGAACGATGGGCTAATTGCCATATAAAGTCTTTAAATTTATTGCCTAATGTATTAGCAAAGCAAAAGGCTAATAACGAGGAAAGCTACGAAGCAATTTTAATAAAGGATGGATACGTAACGGAAGGTTCGAGTACAAATGTATTTGTTGTTAAAAATAATACATTGTATACTACACCTTTAACAAACAATATTCTTTCAGGAATTACTAGGAAGAACGTGCTAAAATTAGCACAAAAATTAGATGTTGAAGTATTGGAAAAGTCATTTACTACAGAATTTTTAATCAGTGGAGATGAGGCATTTCTAACTAGTACAACTGTTGAAGTATTGCCGATACGGTCAGTAAATAATAAAGTGATTTTAAATGGGGATCCCGGGCCGATAACGAAATTATTACATGAGTCATTTCGACAATTGTATGCAGAATAATTTTTACTTTTATCGTTTACGGATTTATTTTATGGAGTCCATCTTGATTTTTTTGAACTTGGTCGAACTGGATTACTAAAATATTAGGAACTGTTAGAGCTGATAAGTATGGTATTACATGTATTTGTTCTAACAGTTTTAATTTTAGTCATCACTCCTTTTCTTTACCAAATTCAGTCCAATCATATCCGCTCACTTTTTGTTTCTGCTCATTTTCTTCTTTCTTGCTTATAACTTTGACTTCTTTTGTAAAGCTCATAATATATCCGCAGTCCTCACATATGTATTTGTAAACAAAAACTTGATTGTCGCTATGTGAAAATCTATTTCTTTCTTCTGAGACCAATCGGAAATCAATATTACTGCTTGTAATAGTTTCATTATGAATAGTAGTATCAACTTCAATCGGTTCTGCAATAGTAAAAGAGGATGGAATGTTATAAGTTGTTGTACTATTGTAGGCTATGGAATGTATATCGATATCCGTATTGACTTCATAATACCCCTTGCGAAAATGCTTTCCGCTACATACTAAGCATTTTATTTTCCTCAATTTCGCTTCCTCCTTTAACACTAATTTTTAAGAGTATATTTTTAGAAACGAAATGTTATGCAATTTGGGCAATGTTATATCCTAGTGGTGAGGGATACCTGTCCCTTCCATTAATTCTTCAAAGTAAATTTTCAGTAGTCCTCTAACCTATAGTTTCCTAATTTTCCTAGTTCTTTTCCTCAATTCTATGGAATACACATACTTTGGGATTTATTTTTCGAATAT
Organism: Virgibacillus byunsanensis; assembly: GCF_042675965.1. NCBI lineage: Bacteria > Bacillati > Bacillota > Bacilli > Caryophanales > Bacillaceae > Virgibacillus > Virgibacillus byunsanensis. The sequence goes on from NZ_JBHTKJ010000007.1 coordinate 292,974, forward strand.
TAGGGTCGATATTTATGAAGATTTTACGGATTGGGCATGCGATATATGTGTTAAAAAGTAATGATGGAAAGAACTATTTAATCGATCTATTTATTGATACGAATCACAGTTCTCCACCTCATTTAGATGATCCGGATTTCTATCAATCTATTGATTGTGTGTCTTAGACACATGGACATTTAGATCATACGAGCGGGTTATCCAAAATACTTGAGCATTTGCCGGATTTGATGATTATTGTACAGTATGAATTGGTCTTAATTCTTTTAAAACAGGGGGTTGAAAATGTAGTGCCTGTCAATCTGGGAGGATCCGTTCATTTGTTAATGTTACTGTTACAATGGTACAGACAGTACACACTTCTTCTTATGGAGAGACCGAAAACACACCAATATATGCTGGTGAGGCAGCTGGTTATGTTTTTGACTTTGTGGATGATCACACCGTCTACCACTCTGGTGATACAGCGTTAATGTACGATATGAAATTGATTCAAGATGTTTATCAACCTGATATAGCTATATTATCATCGTCTGGTCAATTAACAATGGGGCCGAAAGAAGCTGCTTATGCAGTAAAAAATTTATTGAATGTAAACTATGTTATTCCAAGTCATACTTTCCCCTCCAAGAAGACTGCCACATCACCTGAAGTTTTAGCAAAATTATTGGAAGCTTTTCCTGTTGTCGAAACGATGATTGATAAGGACATCGATTTAAAAGAGCTGTTAGCGGATTATCAGGAAACAAAAGTGATTATGCTTGGTTTTCGGGAGGAAGTAGAATTGTAGGGGTGCCTGTCACTTCCTGGTTTTGGCGGTTTAGTCAATGTAGTGTTATGAGGGATATATTCACACTTGTAAATTTTTCGAGATAAATACTACCTATAAAAAAGAAGTCTTGGGAAATAATTTTTCCTACAAGGCTTCTTTTAATATTTCCAAGTCGTTTCCTCCAGAATCGTTTTACTCTACATGTTAATCTACTTATTCCAACTAAGACCAATTAATATTGCCACTATTAGTACGAATAATGTTTTATTAACCAACTTTGAGATTTAATTTTCTTTCATAATTGAAGAAATGTTGTAATTTTTATACTAAACATAAAAACATTGCATATAGTTGTATAGACGAATAGGAGAGAGATTAGTGTTAGTGACATTTAGTGATTATTTAGTAATCATTTCAAACTCGATGTAGATTCTAACAACCGATGTTGCTTATCTAATTGATGGTAAATGGAGACTTTTACAACTTATAAAAGTGATAGGAGGTAATATATTTTTAATGTATAAAATGAGATTAATTAGAGGAAGGATACCGTCTTATGAATATTAAAGATCCACAAGCACCGATATATATTCAAATAGCTAAAGATATTAGAGCAAAGGTTAATAAAGGACTTTATCAAGAAGGTGAACAAATCCCAACAGAAGATGAAATCGCTCAGCAATATGGGGTATCTCGGATGACAGCTCGTAATTCTGTTACTGAACTTGTAAGGGATGGTATTATTTTCCGTATTCATGGAAAAGGGGCGTTCGTTTCCCATGGGAAAGTAGAACGTAACTTAAACAAGATTACAGGTTTTCATGAGGATATGATAGCTATGGGTTTACAGCCATCATCGAAAATTATAAAACTTAAAAAACGATTCCCGACAGATAAGGAGCGTAATGGATTAAAGATTCATCGATTAAGTTCTGTTTTTGAAGTGAAACGGATTCGTTATGTGGATGATATTCCATATGGGTTTCAAAAACTTATTGTACCTGAATACTTAGTACCTGATCTTACGGAGGTAAATTTAGAAAAAGAGTCTCTTTATTATCATTTAAGGAAAATAGAAAAACCAATACATGTTGCAGAGCAACGGATGGAGGCTGTAATGGAACCAAAAATCAATCAAATTCTTGATATTCCCAAGACTATTCCCTTTTTCTTTTTTGAACGAACTTCCTACTTGGAAGAAAAATTGCCTGTGGAATTATTATATTCCTATTTTAGAGGGGATAAGTTCTCTTATACTATTAGCTTAAAGAACTAATGAGCTAGTTGGGCTCTATTTAGCTATAAACCTTCAAAATTAACAACTTATAATTGTATATATTTCAATCTATATAAAGGAGTGATCGCTAAATGGAATTAAAAGGATATTCACTAGAGATGTTTCGATCTGAATTAGAAGATGCAGTTGGAACAGAGAATGTAATAGAAGTTACAGATGAACAAAAAGATATGGCAATGGACCAAAATTGGCTTACACATATGTGGATGAAAAAGAATGAAGAGATACCTTTACCATACTTTATCGTTAGACCTGCATTAACCAAAGAAGTATCAAAAGTAATGAGAATATGCTACCGGTACAAAATTCCTGTTGTTCCAAGAGGAGGAGGTTCAGGAACACAGGGTGGTGCAACCACGTTATATGGTGGCATTATACTTGATTTAACTAGAATGGATAAAATCTACGATATTGATAAAACTTCATTAATTTTAACCGCTCAACCAGGCATAAACGGAAGGGTCCTTGAGAATGAATTAAATAAACATGGTTTAATGTTAGCTCATTATCCATCTTCAGTTGATATCGCAACGCTTGGTGGATATCTTGCTGCGAGAGGATCAGGGGTTATGTCTACCAAGTATGGAAAAGCAGAGGACATGGTGATTTCTATCGAAGTTGTGCTTCCTGATGGAAAAGTTGTTGATACGCTACCTGTTCCAAATCATGCAAGCGGACCTGGATTACTTCAACTATTTGTTGGTTCAGAAGGAACATTAGGTGTTATTACTAAAATAAGAATTCGACTTGATCCAATCCCTGAAAAAAGACTGTTCAGAATGATCCATTTCAGCTCAATTCATGACGGAATTGAAGCAGGAAGAGAATTGATGATTAAGCGGCTTAATCCAGCGGTGATTAGGTTATATGATCCAGGTTCAACAAAAAAGTCTCTGAGAGGTACCGGAATGGATGCTGAAGGAGTTAACATGGTAATTATGGTTGATGGATTTGCAGAAATTGCAGAATTACACATGCAAAAGGTAATAGATATTTGTAAAACACATGGAGGAACTGATTTAGGTGAAGAACCTGGTGAGTACTGGTGGAATACTCGTTATGATTTCTATCGTCCACCACTCCAGCCATCATATCCTTTATTATATGGAACTGTAGAGACAATCACTACTTATGATAACATTCACAAACTTTATGATGAGAAGAAGAAAGTTGTGGAAGAAAAATATAAAAGATGGAATGCAGAGTACATGGCACATTTTTCACATTGGTATCCATGGGGAACGATGATTTATGATCGTTTTTATATTGCTAACCCTCCTGAAAATGCAAAGGAAGTTTTCCAACTTCATAATCAAATATGGGCAGATTGTTCACGTGTGAACTTAGAAAATGGGGGACTATTAAATGAACATCACGGAATTGGGTTTAAACTGGGATGGTTAATGCCTGAGTCATATGGAGGAATGTACGATGTGTTAAGTGATATTAAAAAAACAATAGATACAAAGGGAATCATGAATCCAGGTAAATTAGGATTTGAACTCTGATAACAATGAAAGCGCTTTAATTAAAGATTAGTAAATGAAGAGGGGGTTGAAAATGAAGGCATTATTTTATACAGGTCCAAATCAACTGAATATAAAGGAGATTCCCGTTCCAACGTTAAATGAGAGGGAAGTGCTAATAAAAGTAGCTTATGTGGGAATCTGTGGAACTGATATGCTTTGTTATCACGGCGGTATGGATAATCGCGTACAGCCACCTGTAATCTTAGGTCATGAATTCTCTGGAATAATAGAAGCTATTGGGGCTAACTGTATTAGTCAAGTGGGTGAGAAGGTAACTGTTGAACCAATAGTTAGCTGTGGGGAATGTAGTGGCTGTAAAAAAGGTGAATATAATTTATGTTCATCCCTAAATTTGATGGGCATTGATAGTAACGGGGCTATTTCTAACTTAATGAAAGTTTCAGAGGATTATGTATATAGTCTAGGTGACAAGGTGTCTATGAAAGACGGTGCTTTAGTGGAACCAATTGCTGTCTGTATTCACTTGCTTGAAAAGGTTGAATTAAAGGAAAATCAAACAGTTCTAATTGTAGGTGGCGGGCCGATTGGTCTAATCACTGCTCAAGTTGCAAAGAAGTGGGGAGCTAACGTAGTTATATCTGAGATTAATGAGTTTAGAATTCGAACTGCACAACAATTAGGGTTTTCTGTTATTAATCCAGTCAAACAGAATATTGTTGATGAAGTGCTGAATCTAACAAATGGAAGTGGTTTTGAAATTACAGTTGAAGCTACAGGAACAAACGCCGGATTGGTTTCCTGTATAGAAGCAGCTGGTGTAAGAGGGAAAGTCGTTATCGCAGGATTACCAAAAAAGCAAGCTAGTATAGATACTTATAAGATTATAGCAAAAGAATTACAACTAATTGGAACACGTGTATATAAGGGAAAAGATTACAGAAAAGCTATAAATTTATTAGCATCAAATGATTTTGAAACGGATAAATTAATTAGTCGAATAGTTTCACTTGAAGATTCAATTGAATATGGATTTAAAGCCATTGATCGTCAAGAGGAAGTCATAAAAATCTTCATTTCTTTAGAGGAAAGAAATCTATGAGTTATGAATATGTGCTAGGTGTAGATCATGGATCTGGAGGATGCAAAGTAACTTGTTTACGTTCAGATGGTAAAGTTGTAGCGGATGCCTATGTAGATTATCCATCTTATTATCCACACCCGAGATGGGTAGAACAAGATCCCGTAATGTGGAAAGAAGCTGCTGTTCGGGCAATCTCAAAAGCGACAGAAAGTCTAAATCTTGTTGAAAAAAAGAATGTGAATGCAATTGGTTTTTCTGCACCACATCATGTAGCAGTATTATTAGACAAAGATCAAGAGGTAATTCGTCCAGCAATTATGTGGAATGACCAACGTACAGATATACAGTCGAAAGAACTTAGTGAGAACTACGGTGACCGAATCTATGAACTTACTTCCAATATGCCAAATCCGACATGGACACTTTGCCATTTATCCTGGTTAAAAGAAAATGAACCTAATAATTATAGGGGAATAGACAGAATTCTTTTTATGAAAGATTATATACGCTACCATTTCTCTGGAGAATTTTGTACAGATTATATTGAGGCAGAAGGTTCCCTATTATTTGACATGCGTAAAAGGGAATGGTCTCCGTTTCTGCTTTCTCTTATTGACTTGAAACAGGATGTTTTCCCACCTGTATACGCCCCTACGGATCAAGTTGGTTTAATTAATAGTCAAATGGCAGAACAATTAGGTGTTTCTCATGATACTAAAATTATCATGGGTACTGCAGATACTGCAGCGGAAATCTTTGGGTGTGGGACTGTTAATGAAGGGGACGGAGTAATAAAACTTGCTACAGCTGGAAATTTTTCAATGGTAACCGCAAATACACAAAAAAACAGAAATCTTACAACGTATCACCATTTAATTGATACCCTATATTACCAAAATAGTGCTACGAACTTTGCTGCAGCGTCTTTTCGGTGGTTTAAGGAACAATTTTACGCTGATTTATCAGAAAAATTTGATAATTCATTAATCTATCCGGAGATTATAAGACAGGTAGAGAAAATTAAACCAGGTGCAGAGGGGTTAATTTTTCAGCCTTATTTAAATGGAGAGCGCTCACCTCATTGGGATCCACATTTACGAGCTAGTTTTTTTGGTTGTACAGCAAGGCATAGTAGGAACCATTTTGCACGTGCAGTTTTAGAAGGTGTTGGCTATTCACTTCGGGATTGTAGCTTGCAGTTTCCTAATTCTTCTACGAAAAAAATGAGAATTATTGGTGGTGGTAGCAAAGGACGCGAGTGGGTACAAATAATTGCTGACATTCTCCAGCAAGAGTTGGAGATTCCAGCCTATCACGATGCTTCCTTTGGAGTATCGCTAGTTGCAGCAACAGGTATAGGTTGGTATACAAACCTAAGAGAAGCTGTTAATTCAGTACAATCAGTTATTCATCAGGTTTCTCCGAATATAAAAAATCATGAAATATATAGTGAAATGTTTGAAATATATCAACAGTTGCATAGTCAAACATTCAAACTTTCACATAGACTTGCAAAAATATCCCAGAACACTTAATTAGCTATCTTCTGTCTATGTTACACCGAATTCTAAACTATTATGGTGGTGAAGTAGAATGTCCACAGCGAATCAAGTACTTATGCCAAATAAATTAGTTTATGGTTTTAGAGCTATTGATGAAGTTGGAACGATCACTAATAGATTTGGCAACAAAGCACTTATAGTTAGTGATCCAGTAATGGAGAAAGAGGGCCTAGTCAACCGGGTTGAAAATTTACTCAAGAAAGCTGGTGTTTCCGTAAGCAAATATACAGATATATTAACAGAACCAACTACTCGTAACCTAAAAGATGTACTTACCCTAATGTCCGACGGCAACTATGATTTCATCCTAGCCCTTGGTGGGGGAAGTTGTATTGATACTGCTAAAGCAGCAAATGTCATGTATGTTAATGAAGGAGAAATTGCTGACTATATACCGGGAATGAAGCATTTTACTAAGAAAGGCTTGCCACTTATTGCAATCCCGACTACAGCCGGTACCGGTTCAGAAGTTACGAAAGTTACCGTCATTACAGATGCTAATACACAAGTGAAAATGATGGTTTCTCAACCAGAATTACTTCCAGATGTGGCAATAGTTGATCCTGAATTGACCTATACTTGTCCTCAAAAAGTAACTGCAGCAACTGGATTAGATACACTTTGTCATGCGATAGAAGCATACTTATCTGACCGGTCACATGAGTTAACAGATCACTATGCTTTAACTGCAATTGAGTATGTGTTTCGATTTCTACCTCGTGCCTACCAAGACAGGAATGATAAAGAAGCTCGAGAAAAAATGTCAATTGCTGCAACAATGGCAAGTATAGCATTTTCAAATGCTTCTGTAACACTTATTCACGGAATGTCACGACCAATTGGAGCACTTTTTCATATTCCTCATGGCATCTCAAACGCAATGATTCTTCCTGCAGTTCTAGAATTTACAAAAGATGGTTGCACCGAAAAGCTCACTAATATCTATCGGAGTCTCCATCCTAGTAATTCTAATGTAGAAGCATCTGATCTCGTAGAAAGATTTATTAAGGATCTTAAACACCTATGTATAGAAGTTAATACACCTAACCTTCAACAATGGGGAGTTAATGGTCAACTATATGAACAACATTTACAGAAAATGGCGAAAGATGCTTTGGCAAGTGGTAGTCCTAATAATCATCCTGAAAAATTAGGGTTGGAAGAGATTGTTGAACTCTATAATCTTTGTTATAGCTATCAATTTTAATTAAATGTTCAATGTAAATCCAGTTGTAATAGAATCTAATGCATTTATCTAATTTCGGGTTCAAGCATTCCTTTTACAATGATTTATCAACGCAAGGAATAAAGCTAATTTATACAAGGAAGAAGGTGGTTGCACTTAAAAAATGAAAAATTAATTCGATTCTACGTTTACTCAGTTTCCCCTAGTGAAGTTCTTATAGAAAAAGGAGGAAAAACATTGAAAAGAAATATGTGGTTTGTCTTTTTATTAAGTATGTTATTGCTTATCGCTTTGTCAGGATGTCTAGGTTCTTCATCCTCATCATCAGATGATGACACCGATACTAATACTGATACTGAAACGAATACCGATACTGAAACTGATTCAGAAGATAATGAAGCAGATGTAATCCGGATTGCGTCAGCTGAAACAGGAGCAGACACAATAGAAGTGTTGCAAAATGCAGGAGATAAGTATGAAGCAGAATTCGGGACTAAAGTGGAGGTTGAAGCAGTACCACTTGCTGATATTTTCACGAAAATCAACGCGACCTATGGAACTTCTGCACAGTACGATGCGTTTTTAACGGGATTTATTGGTCATATTTCAATACTAGAAGAAGAAGGAAAACTTGCACCTGTAGACGATATTATCGAAAATCTTGGAGGTAAAGAAGATTTTTATGATGGGCAAATTTTATTCCCAATCGAAGAACAAACGTATTGGATTCCGTATGACTATAATTTAGCTTATGGATACATTCGAACGGATTGGTTAGAGGAGAAAGGACTATCTGTTCCCAAGACCTGGGATGAATTAGTAAATGTTGCCAAGGAGTTTACAAATAAAGAAGAGAATAAATATGGATTGATTCTACCATTAAAATCTGATGGTGCAACAAACTGGGTAACTTCTAGTTTACTTTGGGCGAATGAAGTTCGAATTTTCGATGATGACTGGAATGTCATTCTTGATTCAGAAGAAATGAAACCTAAAGTTGTAGAATCATTAAACCTATTAAAAGAGTTATTTCCATATATGCCTTCCGAAGCAGCTAATGCGTCTTATTCTGAGTTAACGGAGACATTTATAAGTGACCAGGTAGGTATGACTTTTTACTCTGGTAGATTAGTTGATATATTGGAAGAAAAAAATCCGGAGCTTGGAGAGAATTTTGAAGTATTTGGAATTCCAATGCAAGATGGTAATGGTGTAGCAGCTACACTTGGCTATGATTCGATTGGAATTTTAGAATCAGAGCACACAGACGAAACGAAAAAATTTGTTGAATGGTTCTATAAAGAAGAATTGTTCAGTTTCTTGCATACGTACGGTGTGCATTACTTCCCAGCACAAGAATCAATCTATAACAGTGAAGAGTGGCGAGATGATCCGGTAATTCAGAAGTATTGGGAATCAGGAGTAGAACCTCAATACGACCTATTGAAAAATGCTGAGCTTCATTCTATTGATTCGGATGGCCCAACAACGGATGCTAGACCTGGTAAGGTATTTGAAGCCTTTCTGATTCCTAAGTTATTCCAAAAGGTGACACTAAATAATGAAGACCCTGGGGAGGCAGTAGATGATATCGCTGATGAGATTCGTAGTCTAGTAGATAATTAAACATGTAAAGTTGCCGGGTAACGTATATTTACCCGGCAACCTTACTACCCTAGGAGGTGTTAGAGATAGAAAGACAAATAACAAAACGCGACCTTCCGTTAGTCACTGCCTTTTTAATCCCTGGACTTCTTATTTTCGCATTCGTAACTGCTGTACCTTCTGTTTTTGCAATAAGTTATAGTTTTTATAAAACATCCAGTTTTGTAGGAGTACCAACATTTGTGGGTTTGAGTAATTATTTAATTTTACTTGAGGATTTCCGGTTTTGGAGAGATTTATGGCAAACGTTTATCTATGCATTCTCATCCGTACTGCTCCAAATAGTTGTAGGGATCGGGGTAGCACTTGTATTAAATCAAAAATTTAAAGGACGTAATTTTGTTAGAGGAGTTTCTGTAGTTCCATATATTATTCCGGTTATAGTTGTAACGATTGGCTGGGAATGGATTCTGGATACAAATTTTGGAATATTAAATAGTGCCATCACTTCAATGGGGTTTAATGCTATTCAATTTTTATCAATAGATTTAGCGATGGTGACAGCAATTCTTTTATCTGTCTGGACCTGGACTCCATTTGTTACGTTGGTATTCCTATCCGGAATTCAAACAATACCAAAGGATCTATATGAAAGTTCAACGCTTGATGGTGCAAGTCGTTGGCAACAGTTTTGGAGGATTACTATGCCGTTGATGAAAGATATTCTAATTACAATTGTTCTTTTACGAGGATTATGGATGTTTAATAAATTTGATCTTATGTGGTTACTTACAGGGGGAGGACCACTAGAAAAAACAGAAACATTACCAATATATACCTACATGAATACATTTAAATTATTCCAAGTAGGATACGGTGCAACTATTGCTGTATCTTCTGCAATAATCATGATGCTGATTATGGTTATTTATTTAAAATTAACACAAACATCAGTAAAAAGCAGTTCCGATAAAGGAAAACCTAGGTTTAGAATTTCGCGAATATCTAAAAGAGCAAGGAGGGAACAGTAAACTTATGGCTAAAAGAAGTGTAATTTCAAAGATTACCATATATGTTTTCGCAATTTGTGTCTTTGTTTACTCTTTTTTCCCATTATATTGGATTGTAATCTCACCGTTACGAGGACTTACAGGTTTTTTTGAAAATAGTACAGTTCTATTTCCAACAGCATTTGATTTAACGTTCTTTAAGAACATATGGAGTGAAACTAACTTTCCCATTTATTTTAAAAATAGTTTTATAGTTGCAGGAAGCACTACATTAATTACAATAATAACGGCAACTTTAATTGCTTATGTTTTAACTAGATTTAAATTTAGAGGGAAAAAATTTTTATTAAATAGCATGCTTATTGGATATATGCTTCCACCAATGTTGCTTGCAATTCCATTGCTTGGGATGTTTATATCAATGGGAATTGAAGATACATTAATAGGATTAACAATATCGCATATAGCAATAACATTACCGTTTGGTGTTTGGATGTTAAATGGGTTTATGGACACAGTTCCGTTTGAATTAGAAGAAAGTGCATGGGTGGACGGTGCAAGTAGATTCCAAGCGTTGTATCGAGTAATATTTCCATTATTAATTCCGGGGATTATTAGTATTGGTGTGTTCTCTTTCATTGTTTCCTTTACAGATTATACATTCGGATTAATGCTTGTTTCATCTGAAGCTAATAAAACCATTCCTGTCGGTCTGGCCGCAATTAAGGAATCAACTTCTCTACAGAATGGTGAATTATTAGCTGGTGCGGCAATGATCATTCTGCCAATGGTGATTTTATTTACATTTGTAACAAAATATTTCATTCAGGGTCTTACTTCTGGAGCCGTAAAAGGGTAACATGTCAAAAAAGTGAATGGAGGGATGAACGATATGAATGTGAATTCATTACATATTGATGTTACGAATTTAAATGTTTTATTAACAGGAGGAAGCAATGGAATTGGTTTACAAATTAGCAAAGCCTTTTTATTAAAAGGGGCTAGTGTTGTTAATTGGGATTTAAAAGAAACTGAACAAGTTAAAAAGTTAAAAGAAGAGTTTGGTAATCGGTATCAGTACGAGTATGTTGATATTTCTAACGAAACATCGATACAACAGTCGCATAAAAGGCTGCCTGAACAAGTTAACGTTTTAATAAACAACGCTGGACTTATTCTAAAGTCACCCTTAACAGATATTGAGACTAGTGACTGGGATAAGATTTATGATGTTAATGTAAAAGGGACAATGTTGGTAACGAAATACGTTATTCCCAAGATAAAGGGTACAAGTAGAGGGCGGATTATAAACCTTTCTTCTATGACTGCAAAAATTGGACTTGAAACATATAGTCTATATTCTTCGACAAAAGCTGCTGTTTCAAATTTAACAAAGGTATGGTCACTTGAGTTATCGAAATATGAAATAACTGTGAATGCAATATGTCCAGGATGGGTAGACACCCAAATGAAAGGAAAATTGATAGAGGCTATTTCTAATCTTCATGATTTGAATGAAGAGGATGCACTATCTGCGATTCTGAGCTTTGTCCCCCAACATAGATATATACAAACAGAAGAAATAGCATTTGCATGTCTATTTTTATCTAGTGGGCTTTCTCAAGGAATCAGTGGTCAAGAGTTATTTATTGATAATGGGCTCACAAATACATTTAAGCCAGGCTTTCATATGAAGTAATTGTCAATTACTCACAAAACAATATAACAGTATAATTATAAAAAACATCACTAAACCGAGTCGTAGATGTGTAATGCGTTTCCACCAGCAGGGTTTGACTCGTCGTATCCAACCACTTATAACAACCCCAGCTAAAACACTTCCTGTAAAAAGTCCGGCTTATTATTTACATGTTGTACCAGCTAAACCCGAATTGATTAATTACGAGGAAATCGAGCAACGGATAATGGAGATTTGGTTTCACGACGAACATTTAATCCTTCACTCTATTTCCTTTCCAAACCTAGTCCAATCATACGCATTTTCCTTCTGCCTCTGCTTATGTTGTTCTTTCTTGCTGAGGGCGTCGAATTCTTTAGTGAAGCTCATAATATAACCACAGTCTTCGCATATGTATTGGTAAACATTAACGAAATAATTGTCACTTTTTTCGTCTGTGATTATCCGTAACTCCATTTTGCTACTAGCAGCAGTCTCATTGTGAATAGTAGTTTCAACTTCAATCGGTTCTGGAATAGTGAATGGAGACGCAATGTTATGGGCTGTTGTACTATTATAGGCTGTAGAATATATGTCAACATCTGTATCGACCTCATAATACCCTTTGCGAAAATGTTTCCCGTTACATACTAAGCATGTGATACTCAATCCGCTCACTCCTTCTAACAAGGATTTTTAAGTATATATATTTTCTGAAACGGATTGTTATGCCTCTATGCGTACCATTCTCGAACTTTCTCATCTGTTGGTAACAGATATGTCAGAAAACCGAGTAATGGCAGTAATGAAATTACAATCATGGTAGTTGTCAATCCTAATAAATCAATTAAGGATCCGAGTGCAACAGAACCGATAGCACCCATGCCAAAAGCTAATCCGACAATAAGTCCGGACATGGTGCCAATTTTACCTGGAATGAGTTCCTGTGCATAGACAACCGTTACCGAAAAACTGGACATGAGCAAAAATCCGGTTAATGCTAACAAAATAATCGAGCTGACCGGTCCTGTATACGGTAGGATGATAGCAAACGGAGCGGTTGCTAATAATGAAAGTAGAATGATATTTCGTTTCCCAAATCGGTCTGCTAACGGCCCACCGAAGAACGTGCCAACTGCTCCCATCAGTAAGAAGGTGAAAATATATATTTGTGATTTTGCAATCGTTAATCCGTAACTTTCAATTGCATAAAACGCATAAAAATTAGAAATAGCTGCTGTATACCATGAACGGGCAAATACAATAAATATCAGTACAATTAACGCACCCTTAATAGCTTTTGACATATTTTTGTCAGGCTTTTTTATTGTGCTGTTAGTTTTATTATTGGAAAAAATCTTCATCTGAGCAGCATACCATTTTGAAATATGGATAAGGAAAAATACAGCAAGGCCTGCGATTAGGGTAAACCAAATAGCCCCAAACTGTCCTAATGGGACAAGAACTAAGGCTGTAATTACCGGTGCAAGTGCCTGACCAGAGTTACCACCAACCTGATAAATCGATTGGGCAAGTCCTCTGCGTGTGCCTGCAGCAAGGTAGGCAACGCGTGAGCCTTCTGGATGGAAAATGGCAGAACCGAGTCCAATAAATAATACACTTATTATGATTGTCCAAAAGTTAGGAGCGATTGCAAGACCAAGCATACCAATCATACTGCTCGTAAGGCCAAGTGGAAGCGCATATGGCATGGGACGTTTGTCTGTGTACATGCCGACTAAAGGCTGCATGACAGAGGAGACCATGTTTAATGTAAAGGCAATCAACCCGAGCTGGGTAAATGTTAGCCCTAATGATTCTTCCAAAATAGGAAACATGGCAGGAATAACAGCCTGCAAGGAGTCATTTAATAAGTGACATATCCCAATTATGAATAAAATGGAATAAACAGTTTGATTCGTTTCTGGTGTGGTTGGTTTTTTTCTTGTATTTTCCATGACGATACCCTTTCCACTAACTGGTTAAAAAGCTCAATAATATTAGTTTGGATCATTCTAGTAAATAATGCTAGTAAAATAGCTCAGGTAAGTACCTGGAAAATAGTAAAGAAATGTTAGCCTTGTAAACACGCAGCGTTTATACTAAAAGTCAGATACAAAAAAGGAGAGATTTCTAATGACAGAACAGAATAATTCACTACCACCAAAAACGTGTACGATTGAAAAACTTATTACAAAAGAAGTGGATATAGATAAAGTAATCGAGGGCAAAAAAACAGCAACTCGCCGAAATGGACGTTACGCTGACATTGGTGAGGAAATGATTCTTAGAGATAAGAAGTTTGTTGTGAAAAATATATATGAACAAAAGCTTGGCGAAGTAACAGAAGACCATGCCAAGCAAGAAGGATATGAAAATTTGGATGAGTATAAACAGTCTATACTATCCATGCACCCTGGTATGAAATGGATGCCCGAAATGAAAGTCTGGGTCCATGAGTTCGAATAAGGCGCCTGTCACTTCCCGGTTTTTGTTGAACCCTGTCGAATGATTTTCGGTTTGGAGAGTTGCTACCCTCCGTTGGTTAAATAGAAACAGATATGGAGATACTGCATAACAAATTTTGCGGAAACTAAATATCTGTTTTTATTTGGAGGGAAGCATGAAGAAAAAAAAGAAGCAAAGACACGTTTGGCTACTCCTGATTCTCTCGTTTTGTTTGAGTATGGTTCTGTACAGTTTGGGTTCGAACATGGTTTCGACTATACCTGATGCTGTAGAAGATAATGAATTAAGTTCAATTTATGATAATGTAGCTACTAAGGTTAAAAGTAAAATGGATGAAATAGTTCCATTTAAGGACAGAGAACATGAACAGGAACAAGAACAGCAAATCACCTCTGCCGCTGACCCGATGTATATTTTGCTTTTAAGTGAGGATTCACAAAGTGATCGTACGGAAACAATAACAGTACTCGAAATGGAACCTGAAGTAAACAAAGTAAAATTGCTTGATGTACCAAAACAAACGAATGTATATGCTGATGGAAAAAGGGTGAAAACATTTGGAGGATTAGATGAATCGATTGAAGCGGTTGAGGATTCATTAGATATTGACCTGGATTATTATGTTCAAGTGAAACTTCGTATGCTTGCTGATGTCGTCGATTCTGTCGGTGGTATCACTGTACAGAATGATTTGAGCCTCGATGGGGTACAAACAATGGAATATCTTCAAACAAAAGGGCAAGATCCAAATGCGATGACTGGTAATCTACAACGTCAAATTGAAGTTACACAAGCGCTGATGGAAAAGGTCACGAGTTTAGAAAATATTCATTTAGCAGGCGATGTGCTGGAACTGGTAAATAACAATGTGGAAACGAACATGAATTTTGAAGCTATGGTGGACGTTTTGATGACGTTTGCTAAAACTGGGCAGAGTTTGGAGATTATTCCAGCGAGTAATTAGAAGTTATGACATAGTAAGGAGAGGAGATCTCATATG
Source organism: Virgibacillus byunsanensis (assembly GCF_042675965.1). Classification (NCBI taxonomy): domain Bacteria; kingdom Bacillati; phylum Bacillota; class Bacilli; order Caryophanales; family Bacillaceae; genus Virgibacillus; species Virgibacillus byunsanensis. The sequence continues at coordinate 308,124 of NZ_JBHTKJ010000007.1, forward strand.
AAAGCTTACCAAATTAAGATCGAATTAACTGGTTCAGATCCGTTAATTTGGAGAAGAGTGATCATGCCAGCCGGAGCGACATTTAACAGACTGCATGATGTCATTCAAACAGTTACTAATTTTGAAAGTGGTTACCCAAGGGAAGCTTTTCATCTTTTTGAGTTTGATCTAAGGGACGACAATATCCGTGTTACTAATAATGAGGAAGCTTATCAGGAACACCAACATTTCAAGAAAAATCGTAAAGCAATAGAAGAGAAGATGAAAGATGTACCTCGGGAATTTGCAGACTTTCAACAAGCACAGCTTGAAAACCTCAAAACGGTGATCAGAAAACCTACAGGTATTAAGATTGATACGTACATAGAAAGATATGGCGAACTTACTTACACTTATGATTTCGGTGATGATTGGCGGTTTTTAATAATGTTAGAAGAAGTCAAGGAAGATTATTACTATGGTTATCCAACACTGATTGATGGTGCCCAAACGGCTCCACCGGAAGATGTTGGTGGACTTCGGGGGTACTATGAGTTTCTTAACATTTATCATAATGCGAGTCACCCTGATCATGAACACATCAGAAATTGGGCTAAAGAGCAGTCATACAGAGAGTATGATGAAGAACATATCAACCGGATGCTCAAATTTATCAAGTACAAGAAAACAGAGTGGGAAAAAATAAATACAACTAACAACTCAAATACGTAGGACTGGGAGTTTATCACCCTGGTCCTAGTAATCTTTTATTTCTAATGTATTCCCTCTTTCGTGTATAAAAATTGACATATTTTCAAGGGTATGATATTAAAGAAATAGTAATTAGCACTCGATTGTGAAGAGTGCTAAACATGTTTACATATTATTTGTGAAGGAGAGGAACTGTAGTGGCGAAAAAAGAATTTCAAGCAGAATCAAAACAGCTTTTGGACATGATGATCAACTCAATATATTCTCAGCGTGAGGTGTTTTTGCGTGAGCTCATTTCCAACGCGAGTGATGCAATTGACAAAATATACTATAAAGCATTGACCGATGACTCGTTAAGTTTTGATCAAAGCAACTACTATATTAAACTAGCTACTGATAAAGAAAGTAGAACGTTGAAAGTAACGGATACTGGGATTGGTATGTCAAAAGAAGAACTGGAAGATAATCTGGGAACCATTGCAAGAAGTGGCTCATTAGCATTTAAAAAGGAAAATGAGAAGAAAGATGGCCATGATATTATTGGTCAATTTGGTGTTGGCTTTTATTCAGCGTTTATGGTTGCAGATGTTGTCACGGTAATCAGTAAGGAAATTGGCAGTGAAGAGGCATACAAGTGGGAATCTTCAGGTGCTGATGGGTATACCATTGAACCCTATCCAAAAGATGAAGTCGGCACAGAGATTATTTTAAAAGTAAAAGAGAATACAGAAGATGAAAAATATGATTCGTTTTTGGAAGAACAGGAGTTAAAAGAAATCATCAAAAAGTATTCAGACTTTATCCGATATCCAATCAAAATGGATGTTAGCGTAACAAAGCCGAAAGAAGATGATGAAAATGAGGAAGAGGAATATATCGAAGAACAGATCATTAACAGCATGGTTCCTATTTGGAAAAAGAATAAGAATGAGCTGACAACAGAAGACTATGATAATTTTTATATGGAAAAGCACTATGGATATGATAAACCGTTAAAGCATCTTCATATTAATGTGGATGGTACTGTACGCTATAATGCGATCCTATATATTCCTGAAAGTCTACCATACGATTATTATTCAAAGGAGTACGAAAAAGGGCTGGAGCTTTATTCCAATGGTGTTCTGATCATGGACAAATGTGCTGATCTGCTTCCGGATTATTTTGCCTTTATAAAAGGTATGGTTGATTCAGAAGACTTGTCTCTAAACATTTCAAGAGAGATGCTGCAGCATAATCGTCAATTGAAAATCATTGAAAAAAACATCCAGAAAAAAATTAAAAACCAATTGGAAAGCTTGTTGAAAAATGAGAGAGAAAAATACGAAACATTTTATAAATCTTTTGGAAGACAGCTGAAATTCGGTGTTTATAGTGATTTTGGAAGTAATAAAGATGTATTGAAAGACTTGCTACTATTTTATTCTTCCAAAGAAAAGAAAATGGTTACGCTAGAAGAATATGTATCGAGAATGCCGGAAGATCAAAAATATATTTATTATGCTTCTGGAGAGTCAATTGAACGAATAGAAAAGTTGCCTCAAACAGAGATGGTTACAGATAAAGGATATGAAATTCTTTTCTTTACCGATGAGGTGGATGAATTTGCGATTAGAATGCTGATGAACTACGACGGTAAAGAGTTCAAATCGGTGGCAAGCGGTGATCTTGGCATTGAGGAAGATGAAAACCAGGATACAGAAGCAGAAGAACACGATCATGAAGAAATTTTTGCTTATATGAAAAAGGCTTTATCAGATAAGGTAAAAGATGTTCGTGTTTCCAGACGCTTAAAGACACATCCTGTTTGTTTCTCAAGTGATGGCGATGTGACAGTTGAAATGGAAAAAATACTTAACAGTATGCCGGACAATCAAAATATTAAAGCTGATAAAGTACTGGAAATCAACACAAATCATCAGCTATTCCAGACATTGAAAGAAGCATATGAGAAAGATAATGAAAAATTAGACCTATACGCAAACCTTTTGTACAATCAGGCACTACTCATTGAAGGTCTACCTTTAGAAGACCCAGTTGAGTTTACGAATGATATGTGTAAAGTGATGGTGTGATCTAGGAAGTAGGAGGCAGTTATGAACTGCCTTCTTTTTTTGGCAGATAAGAAAGCATAAAACTTTCTCATCTGCATAAGTGCAACTAAGGCTTCCGCCATTAAGGCTTGGCGATAAGCCAAGTTTTCTAAGGGGGTGAAGTTTACACCTTGAAATCGGAATGGGGAATCGAGAAATTGGAAAATTCGTATCAGATCTCCTTTGTTGGTACTGGTGCAAACCTTATTGATGCTGCAACAAATGGTTTGGGACGAGTAGCTCAATTATGTGATATAACAGTGCCAGAAGTAACAATATTCAATTTTATACATCTTCCTTCCTAATACTTTTCAATTTAACTCTAGAAGAAAATTATACTTTCATGGCTAATAGTACAAAAACAATTCATTTTTACTGTTTCGACTCTTTTTTTAAAATAATTTATTATATATCTAGTAGGGATTCTTATAATGATTTATAATTAAAAAAGGAGAGTGAAACGCATGGAGGATAATAAAATCATTAATACAATTTTAAAGCAACAAAGTGAATTTCAAGAGGAATTTAGAAATGAGTTCAAGATTGTAAAAGATCAATTATATAGAAACGAAGAGCGCTTTGATAGTATTGATAAAAGGTTTCAAGGTATAGATAGTAGATTTGATGTTATGGATGAAAAGTTTCAAGATATAAATAGTAGGTTTAATGTTATCGATGAGAAGTTCCAAGGTATAGATAGTAGGTTTGATGTTATCGATGAAAAGTTCAAAGGTATAGATAATAGATTAGATATTATGGATGAGAAGTTTCAAGGTATAGATAGTAGGTTTGACGTTATGGATGAAAAGTTTCAAGGTGTAGATAATAGGTTTGACGTTATGGATGAAAAGTTTCAAGCTATAGATAGTAGATTAGATGTTATGGATGAAAAGTTCCAAGGTATAGATAGTAGGTTTAATGTTACCGATGAAAAGTTTCAAAGTATAGATAATAGATTAGGTGTTATGGATGAAAAGTTCCAAAGTATAGATAGAAGATTTGATGTTATGGATGAACGGTTTAGCGGTCTAGAAGGGAAAGTGGATTTGCTTACTTCACAAACAGCAACTGCGATCAAAACATTGTTCAATAAATTGGACAATATGAATGAAAAGTTGGATAAAAATATTGTAGCAAGATATGAAATTGACTTTGTTTCGGAAAAGATACAGTTTTTAGAAAAGGAAATTTTCAAACTTAAACAGTAGTAATACACAACTGTCAGCAAGAGTTACGCTGAACTTGCAGGCTTAGTTTTTTTTCGAACGGGATTAAAGAACTGTTAGAACTGGTGAGCATGATACTTCATGCATTGGTTCTAGCAGTTTTTTCGTTATGGGGTGCCTGTCACTTCCTGGGTTTTGGTGGACTTTGTTGAAGGGAGCGCAATTTGGGCATGTTCTGTTATACTTTTACTATATAGTTAATTTTTTGAATATTATTATAATGTGGAAGATTGGAAGCAGACAGATAAGTGGTCGATTTTATCTACAGCAAATGCTTTGCGAAGAATAGGTAAACCAGTTTGTTGTTATGTTTAACGAAAAAACAAACAGGAGAAATTAGATGCTTAGACAGGGTTGTTCAAGTAGAGCTATCACTGCTTGTGTAAACGGGGAAGATAATAGACGAACAAATTTTAAGCGGACTCCAGTGCACTTATTTGTGTCAAAAACCGTGATATGTGAGGTTGGGTGGACTCAGGGGATCTTATTCAATGAAAAAACTGCTATTACACCTGAAATTGTTATAAATAAGGTCCTCTGAGTCCGACAATAGCGATAACTATACATAATTATAGGAAATAAGATCCACTGAGTCCGTGAAAAGAATGATTATGCAGTGGTTTTCATTCAACTTTGGTTTAAAGAAAGAAAAATGGCTTGGACATCTCCCTAAGCCATTTTTTTACTGTTAATCACTGTTTTGCACCTCACAAGTGAACCCGTTAATTCTGTGTTGGTAGATTTATGTTATTGCGAATAGTTCGTCTATAGTAATGTTTATCGCTTTTTATCATAAATTAATTTATAGTTTATGATAGGTATTTCAATTTTAAGGGGATTACATGTTATGAAACGTTTCATTAAATGGGGTCTGCGGCTATCTATTTCTTTCTATGCACTTCTTCACTTTTTTACCTATTTTTATGAAGTGGAAATGTTATTAATTTTACTTTCGATCAGTGGCATCCTTATGTTATTGTTTGCGGCAATGATGTTTAAGGTTAGCCAATTTAAATTACCTCTCTTTTTATTTCTTGTTGGTGTAACGGTTTTAACTGTATCTGATGGTTCTGTTGTGAGTGGCATGTTCGATGGTTTTCTGCAAATGCGCAGTATCATCGGGTTACTAATTATCGTTCCCATGATCAGTTGGGTATTGCGGGACGAACCTTATATTGAAGAAATTATGGCTTTTGCACACAGAGGAATTGATACAAGTCGTAAATTTTATTTTGGGATTGTATCATTTACACAGATTATTTCTTACTTCTTGCTTTTTGGTTCGATACCAATGATGCATAAGTTCATTACGGTCATTTTGAAAAATCAAAAGGGAGAAGCGTGGGAAAATTTTAAAGGTACAGCGTTGCTACGTGCTTTTGCCCTGTCGACGTTATGGGTAATTAGTATTCCGAGTTTTATTTTTGCTGTTGAAACGATGGGTGCCACGTTGTGGATCGCGATACTACAAGGGTTTGGAATTGCTGTAATAGGAACTGTTATTGCAGTTATATTTTCTTATTTTCAGGAGAAAAAATACGGAGTCAATCTAACAGCTGCTATCCAAACGGAAATTGATACTGTTCTGCGTAGCTATTCAGATAAGGAAGAAATGAAGAAAAAAGTACAGGAGTTTCTGCTGCTGTTTGTTTCGTTATTTGGATCCATATTTCTATTGCACGCTATCTTTGGCGTGAATCTAATGATGATTATTCCTATTGTAGTTATCATTTGGACTGGTGTTTATTATCTCGTGAAAAAAAGAACAAAAAAGCTCATGTTTGAAGCAAAAAGATATGTTGCCGAGGATATGACAAAGCAGTCATACCAGCTAAGTGTTTTACTAGCAGCAGGTGTGCTGATCTTTGGGTTGAACCAAACGGGGTTTGCTACCATCGTTATAGATGGTGTGTATTATATACAGGAAATTTTTCCGCTTATAAACTTTTTGTATTTGCTACCGTTTATCGTTATTCTTCTAGGGTTCTTAGGATTAGGTCCACTTACTGTAATGGTATTGGTAGCAGGGTTACTAGGAAATATAGCATTACCGTTTCCGCCTGAGTTGATTGTTCTGGCCATTACATCTGGTAGTGTTATATCCATACTTTTATCACCGGTAATCATGCCTGTCATTGTGTTGAGTGCATCCAACGGGTTAGGGCTATTTAAAAACGGCGTACAATTTAACTACAAGTACGCGATTGTGTTTTATATTGTTGTGCAGATTTATGTACAGGTGATGGTGCAAGTCTGGTAGGATAATCTACTCTGGCTTCCTGAGTAAAAATCTCATCCAATGTTGAATAGACTAGATTAGATAAGATGCTTCGGGAAACCCTTTAATTAACCTTATCACATTTTCAATTCTATCTTTATTTTAGAGTCAAATCTCCATCAAGTATAGACTTGAATTCTTCTTATGCGCATGGAAGCATTTCCGTGTGCATTTTTTAATGGCGATATATATTCTATTTACTAATTATACTATCTCCCATTTTAAATTCAGAATAACCTTCTATCTAGCCACCCCAATAATGGTAACGAAGATTAAATCTAAATGCTATTAACTACCTAATCTTCTTTTACGAAACTGTTCGTCGTATAAGGAAGCTATAAAGATATTTGTCTGGATCCCCACTGCAATTTTTATATAAATCCCTTTTACCAATTCTATAATTTATTTTGGAGAACTTTAATTCTTACTCTTGATAAAATTTGGTTACATATTTTCCAAATTCAACTTAAGAAGATAAAATTCAATTTATGGGTAGTGAGCGATATTTTTGGCAAAATTAATTTAATCTTTTTAGGGAATAACTTATCCTCTTTTTTTAGTAACTACAACTTTTTTATGTAACGATTAGTTCTAATAAAAACACGTATTTAAGGCTACGAATTGGATAACTTAGCTAGACCCTAATTAAACCTAAATGTTCTGAAAGAATAAAAAAGTACTATTAACAGTGGTTATTTCCTTATTTTAATTTATTGGCATGAAAAGTGCATTAGTTATAGTGAGGTTTATTAAAGGAGGGATATATAATTTAGACCAACGAAAAAAAGTTGCTGTTTAAAAGCAGGGAGGGATTGTGAACGACCCCAGTATATTTAGAATTAATAATGGTTAGTGAAATTATTTAGGATTGGTTTTCTAAATATTAATTTACTAGGAGGGATTAGATGGATTTTTTTGGAGTTGCATTATCAAACTGGATGATTGGAGCTACCATGGCAATTTTTATAGGTGTTTATTTCTTAGTAATAGAAATTATTAATAAAAGGGAGGAGAAATAATTATGGTGATTTCAGTTTTAGTTCTATATATGCTTGTTGTAATTGGAATTGGATATTATATGAAATCTAAAATTTATAATAACACAGATTATTTAGCTGCTGGTGGTAAATTAGGTGTATGGGTTGGTGGGGCGACGCTGGCTGCGACACAAATGAGTGCTGGTACAGCAATAGGGACTGTTGGATTTCACTATCAAGTTGGATATAATTTTGCGTGGATTTGGCTTGGGATTTGGGCTTCTTGGGTGATCATGTCTCTTTATATTGCACCAAAAATGAAAGCGTTTTTTAATTCACACAAAGCATTAACTATACCAGACCTTCTAGGAACTCGTTATGAGAGTAACTCCCTGCGAGTTATTTCTGTCATAATACTAATGGTTTGTTTTGGAATGACCATAGTAGCAGAATTAGTAGGGGGGTCCTATTTGTTAAATGTAGTTTTTAATGTCCCTGAAACTGCTGGAGTATTAATTATTGCATCTGTATTTATTTTGTATACAGTGATGGGTGGTTTATTTGCAATTGCATATACTGATCTACTACAGATGATTATATTTACAGTAGGATTTGCAATTGCAGTACCATTCGCCGTGTCGAATGCAGGGGGGTTTACGGCTCTAAATACAGCACTATCAAACATTGATCCAGGATTAGTGTCTAATGGTATGCCAACAAGTACTTTATTAGCTGTAGGTATTTCCTTCTTTATTATGATGATTGGTTACCCAATTATCGCTATTAGATTTTACTCTTTAAAGGACAATAAAACAATCAGAAGAGCAGTTGGGTTAGCGTTTATATTTCAAGCTATCATAGCTATATCTGTTGCGGTTCTTGGTGTAAGTGCTCGAGTTATTTTTCCTGGCCTTGCAACTCCGGATTTAGCTAGTCCAACTATTGCAATGCAGTTATTACCACCAGTTTTGGGTGGATTATTACTTGCCGCAATCTTAGCTGCGATTCAATCCACAGTAAGTGCAATCTTACTAATGTTAAGTAGTGGAATATCTCACGACATTATTAATAAAGTAATGAAGAAAGAGCTAACAGAACAGCAACAATTGAAGATTACAAGGATTGCAGTTTTAGTAATGGGGATTATACCAATTCCATTTGCTCTAAATCCTGTTCCGCTTATCCAACAAATTTGGATTAATGCTGCGGCTCTAATAGGTTCATCGTTCGCTGTTTCAATTTTGCTAGGTTTATGCTGGAAACGTGCAACAGCGCCTGGGGCAATCACATCCATGGTAGGTGGAATAGGAATTGCTAGTATTTGGCTAGCTATTGGAAATCCATTTGGTATTGATGCTGTATATATTAGTATACCTGTCAGCTTGTGTGGAATGCTTTTTGTTAGTTTGTTGACAAAGCCAGTTTCCAATGAGGCTCTTTCACCATTCTTTAAAGATGTTGAAGTTACTAAATCTAAAGAAACCATTGCTAATTAATTTAAAGGATATATACCCAAGGGGAGGGATTATTCATGTCTGGAAAGGAAATGGATGAATTATTATTTAAGTCAATAGAAGAGATCGGTCAATTGTACAGGAAAAAAGAAGTTTCACCATACGAAATTACAAAAGCTACTATAGAACGATTGAATACATTAGAGCCTAAGTTAAATGCATTTATTACAGTTCTCTCAGAAGAAGCATTAATTCAGGCAAAAAAAGCTGAAGATACTTTCGTCAAAGGTGTGGAAGTTGGGAAACTATATGGGATTCCTGTATCACTTAAGGATATTTTTGATACTAAAGGAATACGCACATCACTCGGTTCTAAAATTATGAAGGATTATGTTCCAACAGAAAATTCCCATGTTTATGATGCTTTTTCAAAAGCGGGTGCTATCATAGTTGGGAAAAATAATATGCTTGAATTTGCTTATGGATCAGTACACCCTGAATATGGACAGTGTAATAATCCATGGGATATTAATCGAACTGCAGGAGGATCAAGTTCGGGATCTGCGTCTTCTATTGCAGCGGGAATTGGCTTTGCTTCCATTGGAACGGATACAGGGGGATCAATTCGACTGCCATCATCATTTTGTGGTGTTGTAGGTTTAAAGCCCACATATGAAACAGTGTCTCGTAGGGGGCTGTTCAATCTATCTCATTCTTTGGATCACATTGGACCGATAACTAGAACAGTTCGTGATAATGCAATTGTGTTAGAAGGCATTTCTACTAATCAAATTAACTATGATTCAGTATTTACTGAATCTATTAAAGGGATGAAAATAGGTGTTATTCGTTCATTTATTGATTCTAACACGCATTCAGAAGTTGAAGAACTAGTAGCTTCAGCTGTAGAAAAACTTACAGAATTAGGTGGAAATGTAGTTGATGTTAAAATACCAGGGATTGAAACTTTTAACGATATAGGATTTCCAATTTTAATGTCAGAAGGTTCCTACCATCATAGGGATTGGTATCCAAAATGGGCTGAAGATTATGCTGAAGGAACTCAGATTGTTTTAAAAGAAGGATTTAGCGTTTCAGCAGTTACGTATTTAGAAGCTGTTGAAAAGAAAAAGGAGTTTAGGGAAAAGTTAGTTGATCTATTCGAAAATTTTGACGTATTGGTGAGTCCGACATCTCCTAGTCCAGCAACGAAGAATGACCCTTCCTTTGAGGATACTACTTACGATTATCTTCAAAGGACAATGCCGTTTAATATTTCTGGTAATCCAGCTATAACTGTTCCAGCAGGACTTACACCGTCTGAAAACTTACCGGTGGGACTTCAGTTCATCGGACGACACTATGATGAATCTACCCTTTATCGAGTTGCAGATGCTTTTCAATTAAATTCAGGAGGATACAGACATCCACTAATTTATTGATAGGACTAAAAAATTTTTTGAGTGTTCATAACAAAGAATTTCCTTATTAATTATGAGAGAAATTTAAGGTTAGAAATAATGGCACTATTTAAAAAGTTAGTTATAAGCAGGATATATTAATATTGAGGGAATATTAGGAAAATATTATTTTAGAACAACTTTCTTCGTTTAATTTAAAAACTCATGGAGGTGTAAGAAATGGCAAAACCTATTCATATTGCTGCTGTAGGTGATATTACTCTTTCACAGAAAATAAGTGAGGATTTAGATAGGAATTTATGGGACTCCGCAGACGTTCGCATTGGAAACTTAGAATCGCCCTTGGTGGGGAAGTTTGGCCCTCCTGCAGATAAGCAATTTCGTTTACACCAGAGAGTTGAGGCTGGCGAATGGTTAAAAGATTTGAATCCAACTGCAGTGTCTATAGCAAATAATCACACAATGGATTGGGGAAGCGAGGGACTGTATCAGACACAAAAAGAGTTGGACAGAATTGGTGTAAAACATTCAGGAGGAGGTAGAGATATTGATGAAGCTATACAACCCGCACTTCTGAATGTTGGAAATCATAGAATTGCTTTTCTATCTTGGGCTACAACACTTGCCCCAGGATTCCAAGCAATGAAAACGAGGCCTGGTATAGCAGGAGTTAGAGTTAAATCTTCTTATGAGCTAGAACCAAGCCTTGATTTAGAACAGCCAGGAACAGCTCCATGGATTAAATCCCTACCTTTTGAAGAAGATTTATCATTACTTGATAAAGTTATAGAAAAGGCTTATCAAGAAGTAGATTTTGTGATATTGGCTTTACATTGGGGAGTCCCACCTCAATGGTGTACCCCTTACCAGGGATTAATCGCAGAATATCAGCCAATATTGGCTCAGCGTGCTGCAAAAGCAGGTGCAGATTTAATTCTTGGGCATCATGCACACGCTCCATATGGTATGGAATCATTTATAGGTAAACACGAAAAAGAAGTACCTGTTTTTTATAGTCTCGGAAACTACATTTCACATTACGAATATTCGAAGGTAGGTTTGGATGTGTCTTCAAGTACTATTCAATTTCCACCAAGCCTGCCGGAAAATCGACAAACTAGTATAGCCGATATAAAGTTACTCCCTGCTAAGGGGAGGCTTGAAATTGAGATGGTAAAGGTTCAACCAGCAATATTAAGTGATATTGGTGAAGCTATAGTAACAAATAAAGAAAAATCCTTCGAAATAGCAAATCGATTACATGAATTTACAAATTTACGTGGGACATCAACGGTTATTGAAGAAAATAATCTTGTCTGGAAAAACACTAGGAAATAAAATTATAGGTGAAAAAGTGAAATATCTAATTAGGATAGTACAATTGATATTTTAAAATTAGAGGGAGGGATTATTCATGTCTGAAAAGAAATTGGATGAATTATTGTTTAAGTCAATAGAAGAGATTGGTCAATTGTACAGGAATAAGGAAGTTTCACCATATGAAATTACAAAAGCTACTATAGAACGATTGAATACATTAGAGCCTAAGTTAAATGCATTTATTACAGTTCTTTCAGAAGAGGCATTAAGTCAGGCAAAAAAAGCCGAAGATGCATTTCTGAAAAATAAGGAAGTTGGGAAACTATATGGGATTCCTGTATCTTTAAAGGATATTTTTGACACCAAGGGAATACGGACATCGTTAGGTTCTAGAATTATGAGGGATTATGTTCCAAATAAAAATTCTCATGTGTATGATGCTTTTTTAAAAGCAGGTGCCATCGTAGTAGGGAAAAATAATATGCTTGAATTTGCTTATGGATCAGTACACCCTGATTATGGTCAGTGTAATAATCCTTGGGATATTAATCATACTGCAGGAGGATCAAGTTCGGGATCTGCGTCGTCTGTAGCAGCGGGAATTGGATTTGCATCCATTGGAACGGATACAGGTGGATCGATAAGAGTACCATCGTCTTTCTGTGGGATTGTTGGTTTAAAGCCAACCTATAATGCTGTACCAAGAGAAGGTGTGTTTCCATTATCTAATTCACTAGATCATGTAGGGCCGATGACTAGAACTGTTCGTGATAATGTTATAGTTTTAGAACATATCACGTCTAAAAAATTTAACTATGAATCGATTTTTAGCAATACACTTAATGGCGTTAGAGTGGGGGTAGTTCGGTCATTAACAGATTCTATCCATCATACAGAGGTGAAACAACTAATTGATAAAGCTATATTACGAATTAAAGATTTAGGCGCTGATGTAATAGATGTCAGTATTCCTGGTATTGAAATAATTGAGCGAGCTGCAATGCCAATACTTTTAGCAGAAGCTACTTCTTATCATACAAAATGGGAAGATAGAACAAGTGATTACGCTGAAGGAACCTATAAAAATTTAAAAGAGGGCTATAATGTTTCTGCTTTAAGTTATTTAGAATCTTTGCAAATAAAGAATAGTTTTACGGCATCTATATATGAGGCATTTAATCAAGTGGACATTTTACTTTGTCCGACAGTACCCTATCCGGCAACCGAAAAAGATCCATCCTTTAAAGATGGAGATATTGATATTTCACAAAGAACCATCCCTTTTAATATGAGTGGAAATCCTGCATTATCAATTTCTGCTGGAAACACATCAGAAAATATGCCGGTTGGCCTACAAATTGTTGGCAAACATCATGATGAAGGAGTTGTCTATCAAGTTGCAAATGCCTTTCAGGTGGCAACGGGAGGATATAATAAACCAAAACTGTAATAACCATTCAGGTAGAATGAAAATGGATATTTTTACAGTTTTAGAAACGGATTGGTGAAAATAACAATTCGTACTCAAAACAATTTTTAGTAGAATGATATTTTTTAGGATGGTGGAAGGGGAAATGACCAATCAATTGAAGGGGAAATCTGCGATTATAACAGGAGCTGGTTCGGGGATAGGAAAAGGAATAGCACAAGCTTTTGTTGATGCTGAGGCATCTGTAATTCTTGTTGATATTAATCAGAAGAAGTTAGTCGATACCAAAAAAGATTTAGAAGCAATTAATAGTAAAGTTAGTGTATATACGTTTACTGCCGATTTAAGTAAGAGTAGTAGCTATAAAGAAGTAGTAGAGGAATCAGTTCACAAATTAGGAACAGTTGATATATTAGTGAATTGTGCAGGTATTTATCCATCTACACCAGCATTAGATATCACCGAGGACGAATGGGATCAGTTGTTTGATCTAAATTTAAAAGGTTATTTTTTCTTGTGTCAGAATGTGGCGAAACAAATGGTGAAACAAGACACAGGTGGAAGTATTATAAATATTACTTCTACTGCTAGCGAAGTAGCTCGACCAGGTGTAGCACATTATTGTGCTTCAAAATCGGGTGTAAAAATGATGACGCAAGTTCTGGCGTTAGAGTGGGCTGAATATGGGATACGTATTAATGCTCTAGGCCCAGGATTAGTCGAAACTGATACACTATTAAACACGCTTTCGACGGAGAAGGCTAAACAAGAACATGTAGAGAAGCTGTCATATTGCCCAATGGGTCGCACTGCACTAACTGAAGAAATTGCTAGTGGTGTTTTGTTCTTTGCATCAGATAGTTCCATGTACGCTACGGGTCAGACGTTATTTATTGATGGCGGTTATTCTGCTGGTAGGTTTTTTAAAAACAAAAATAAATAGGGGGAGTAAAATGAACAATATCTATTCATTCATAAAAGACCGTGAGCAAAGTATGCTACAAACACTTCGTTTTTTAGTGGAGATGGAATCCCCGTCAAATAGTAAATCACTGAATGATGCACTAGGTTTTGAACTCTCAAAACTATTTGAAGAACTGGTGGGCGGTTCAGTTATCAAAATTACTAATAAAACGTATGGAGACCACTATCGTGCTGAATGGGGACAAGGTGACACACAGATTCTTATACTTACACACTTTGACACAGTTTGGCCTGAACAAACAATAGAAAGGAAGCCTTTTGAAATTAAAGAGGGTAAAGTATATGGGCCAGGGGTATTTGATATGAAAGGAGGTATTACTCAAGGTTTATACGCTCTTAAAGCATTATCAGAATTAAAAGAAGAAGTAGGTTGTAAGGTTGTTTTCTTGTTTACTTCAGACGAAGAAGTTGGGAGCCCTACTTCTCAAACGTTAATTGAAGATGAGGCGAAGAAAAGTAAATTCGTTCTGGTTTTAGAGCCAGGAATGTCAACAACCGGTTCGCTTAAAACTTCTAGAAAAGGTGTTGGCATTTTTCAATTACAGGTTAAAGGCAAACCTTCTCATTCAGGATTAGATCCTTATAGTGGCCGTAGTGCAATAGAAGAATTAGCTCACCAAACGCTATATCTTCATAATTTATCAGACTTTGAAACTGGAACAACTGTTAATGTCGGTGTCGTCAATGGTGGAACAACCTCAAATGTAATTGCCGCTGAAGCGAATGCAGATATTGATTTGAGAGTTAAGACCAAGGAAGAATTCGATCGAGTCGAACCCTTAATTAAAGGTTTGAAGACTCAAGTAGATGGTACTTCTTTATCAGTGTCTGGTGGGATTAATCGACCTCCACTTGAAAAGACAGAGGATGTTCATCAATTATTTCAGATAGCTAAGAAACTAGCGAAAAACCACATGAACTACAATTTAACCGAGAAAGAAACAGGTGGTGGAAGTGATGGTAATTTCTCAGCACCTCTTGCTCCAACTTTAGATGGTTTAGGGGCTGTTGGAGATGGTGCACACGCTGAACATGAGCACCTTGTAATTTCGGAAATGTCAACTCGTAGTACCTTGCTAGCTCTCTTAATTCGAGAACTATCATTTAATTAAAAATAGTAGGAAAGTGTATGCCTAAGTGAATTAAACTATAGTAGGCGCTGGTGCAATTTGTGGAGTAATTGGCGCCTTTCTTAAAAAAGCAGGAGAGTATGTTGAATTTGTTGATACTGCACTCATGTAATTACTATGCAAGAGAAAGGGCTGACTATAAAATAAGATCAAAACAGTTTTAATGTTCCGGTTTCTGCGTGGGTGGATGTAGTGTTATTGTCTGTAAATTCATAAAATAATAGAGAAGCAACAAGTCAGGTTAGGCCAAAACTTAAATAAAATTCCGTTGTACTTTTGGGGTTTGTAAATTTTTAAACAGTCTAAGCTTTAATGAGATATAATACATTTCTAATTAGCTTAAAAAACACTAAGTCTACCATCTGTTCTTTTATCATATACCAATGTGGATGAGAAAGTTATCCGGCAAATAAAAAATAGATGTCGATAACTAGGAAGGAGTCAATGTATGAAAACAGTACAAAAACTAACATCATTTGAAAATAAGCTATTAAAAAATGTATCTAAAGATCAACTAATGGAGTTTACTGAAGAAATCTCTAAAGAGGTAAGACTATCAGGGTCTGTGGAAGAGTCTAGAGCATTTGAATACGCAAGAAGTCAGTTAGAAAGCTTTGGTCTTGAGACAGAACTACTTTTTAGTGATGGATATATTAGTCTTCCAGGAAGTGCATCACTTCAAGTTAATAACAAAGATTTTGACTGTATAACTCATTCTATGGCGATACCAGTGAATAATTTGGAATCAACAATCGTCGATATAGGGAGTGGTTCAGATGAAGAATATCAAAAAAATTACGTTAAAGGGAAAGTAGTACTTATTGATGGGTTAGCAACACCAGCGGGGGTTCAAAAAGCTGCTTCATACCAAGCGGTTGCTGCAGTTTTTATTAATGCAAAATATACACATGAAATGATTGTCTCACCTGTATGGGGGACTCCTATTCCGGAAAATGCCTCGTACCTTCCGAGTATTCCCGTAGTCTCGATTAATTATGATAACGGGAAATCAATTCGGAAACAAGTTAAGGAAGGGAAAAATGATTGTAGGATATCAACCGAAGTAGACACTGGTTTTCGTTCGATTCCAACCTTAGTGGCAGAAATAAAAGGAAATGAAGAACCTGAAAAGTATGTCATGTTAAGTGGTCATATTGACTCTTGGCATTATGGTGTCATGGACAACGGCACTGCTAACGCTGTTATGTTAGAAGTAGCAAGAATTCTTTCAAAATACAATGGTAAATTAAAGCGTACCCTGCGGTTGGCATTTTGGTCTGGACATTCACATGGTCGTTATGCGGGTTCAGCATGGTATTGTGATACTCACTGGGAAGATTTAAATGATAACTGTGTGCTGCATGTCAATATTGATTCTGTAGGTGCCAAGGATTCTACGGTTTTAACTGAATCTAATTGTATGAGAGAAACACAGGGTCTGGCTAAGGAAGTAATTGGTACGCTAACGGGAGAAAAATTTGAAGGATCTCGTTATGGACGTGCTGGGGATCAGTCATTTTGGGGAACAGGGACACCATCTGTTTTTATGGGATTATCAGAACAAGAGCCTTCCAATGAACCTGCAGCCGCGGCATTTGGGCAACTATTTGGTGGTGGAAAAACTGGTGGATTTGGTTGGTGGTGGCATACAACTGAAGATACTCTAGATAAAATAGATCCTGATTACTTAAAGCGAGATTGTGAGATTTATTTAACACTTGTTTATCGGCTGCTAACCTATTCGATTCTTCCAATTAATCAGTTAGAAGGAGTAATTGAAATTGAAGAGGGATTAATTGAATGGCAAACAAAATCTCAAGATGTATTTAATCTAAGTGTGTCCTTAGATAGAGTTGATCACCTGAAAAACATTGTCACGGAATTCCAGGAAGTAATTCATAATCTGGAATATGAAGACAGTAAAAAGATTTCAATGGCTAATGAAACACTAATGGAGTTATCGAGAATTTTAGTTCCTTTAAATTATGTAAAAGGAAATGTCTTTGATCATGATTTTGCACTGAAGCAACCTGTTATTCCTAAACTCACTCAACTGGATGACCTAATTCATTCAGAGGTGAATACTGAAGAATTTGGTTTTATCTATAATTCTTTAATTAGGAAGCGAAATGAAGTTAACTTTGCTTTGAAAAAAGCGATCTATGTAGTTAAAGAAGCTCTCAATAATTTAAAATGAGGGGATGTATCTTAAATGCCGGGACTTTTTGATCCAATCCAAATAAAAGAATTAGAAATTAAAAATAGAGTGATGATGTCATCGATGTGCCAATATCAAGTTAAAAATCTTGATGGAACACCTGAAGACTGGCATTTTGTACATTATGCCTCTAGAGCGATTGGTGGAACGGGATTAGTATTTTTTGAAATGACCAATACAGAACCAAGAGGACGAATAACTGAAAACTGTCTTGGAATTTGGTCTGAGAAACAGATCCCTTTCTACCAACGGATCACTGATTATTGTCATAAATTTGGTGCAAAGGTTGGGCTGCAAATAGCACATGCTGGTAGGAAGTCGGTTATAGAAGGTGGAGATATTGTTGCCCCTTCATCAGTTCCATTTTCTGATAAATCCCCTACTCCAAGAGAACTTGAGTTAAGGGAAATTAATGATATCATTGAAGGATTTGGTAAATCAACAGCGTTAGCTGTTAAGTCGGGATTTGATGTCATTGAACTGCATGGTGCACATGGTTACTTACTTCATCAATTTATGTCTCCAGCTAGTAATTATCGAAGGGACGAATTTGGGGAGTTTAGTAAATTTCCAGTAGATGTAATTAGCAGTGTAAAAGAAAATATGCCACCAGAAATGCCACTAATTATGCGTTTGTCTGCTATAGAATATCGTGAAGGAGGTTATGGATTTGACCACATATTAAAACTCATTCCCTCTTTTTTGGAAGCTGGTGTTGATGTTATTGATATAAGTACTGGTGGAGATGGTCCTGTAAAGCCACCTCACATTTATCCGGCTTTTCAAGTGAATTTTGCAGAGAAAGTAAAGCAAACTTTTAAGATTCCAGTTATTAATGTTGGAAAATTAGAAACACCAGAAGTAGCTGAAGCGGTTATTCGAAATGGTCAAGCAGATATGGTTGCAATCGGTAAAGGAATGCTACGTAATCCATACTGGGCTAAAGAAGCGGCGATTTGTTTGGGAAACCAATTGCTGCTACCGGGTGAATATAACTTAGGTTTTCCATAAAAAGTGTTTTGTGATGCTGTTTTCTTCATGGATAAAATTAAATTCCAGATTTATAACTAAGGATAAATATGGTATTAATAGAATTTTATGGAGGTCGTCTGGGAAAGCGGGTGCTTTTAACCTTAATTCTATTTCCCAAAACAAAAACACAGAGGAATCGAGAAGAAGCACTAAGTCTTTCTTTTAAGAATGTAATAAAAAGTAGATAAAAGGGATACTCCTCCCTTTAACTAATAAATGAATAAAAAGAAATGAGGGATCATATGGAAAACGAGGTAACTAAAGCTGTTGAAAATCTAAAAGATGATATTGTAAGTTTCTTACAGGAACTAATTCAGATTCCTTCTGAAAACCCTATAGGAAGGTATGAGGAAGTTAGTGATTTTCTAGAGAATAGATTATTAGAATGGGGATTTGAAGTAGAAGTGATTGATGTCCCCGAAAAAGAGGTTTCCAGTGCAGGGCTAACAACCCCTCGAAAAAATGTCATTGCAACTATTAAAGGTGATCAAGAAGGTCGTCATATATTCTTTAATGCACATACTGATACAGTACCTGCAGGAGATCCATCTTATTGGAGTTATCCACCGTTTTCTGGTGAAATTGCTGATGGAAGAGTTTATGGGAGAGGAGCAACAGATTCTAAAGGTAGGTTGACAGCATATATTATGGCTGTCCTGGCATTAAAAAGGTCAAATCTCTCCTTCCACGGAAAAGTATCGATTGTAGCAACATGTGATGAAGAAACAGGTGGTGTTTTAGGTGCTGGTTATGTAGCAAATAATAAATTAGTTGATGGAGACATGGTTATTGTAGAAGGGTATAGTAACCAAATTGTCAGGGCAATGGCTGGAGTATTGCAATTAAAAATACAAACAGAGGGAATTCCAGCACATGCTGGGTTCAAATGGAAAGGGTTAAATGCAATTGAGAAAATGGCAAAAGTTATTCAGGGTCTGACCAAATTGCAACAGGAACTTAAAGAGGAAACTTCATCAATTAGAGGCATGAAATATACTACAGTTAACATTGGGGTTATTGAAGGGGGAACCAAAATAAATGTTGTTCCAGGCACTAGCCAAATAGAAGTGGATTTTCGAATTATCCCAGAGCATTCACTAGATGAAATTTATAATAGGGTGTTATCAACAATAGAAAAACTTAAAAATGACGATCCAGAAATAAAAGTTAAAGTTGAAAGAATTACAAGTTTTGAAACTGATCCAACTGTAACGAAAGAAGATTCCCCGTTAATTACCCAGATCCAAAATGCTTGTAAAGAAGTTACAGGAAAGTCATTACCTGTGGTTGGGATGTTAGGGCAATCTGACGCCCGTTGGTTTATACAAAATGGAATACCAGGAATCAATTTTGGACCTGGAACAAATGATAATAATCTTCATGGATATGACGAATTTATGGATATTGATGATCTGGTACAAACAACTAAAATATTAGCGGTGTTAATTAAAAATTATGTTGGAAAGAATGTTGATAATGAAAAAAAAATTTAAAGTTGTTTTCTTATTAGGAATTGTTTTTTAGGGGAATAGATAATGACATATAATAATTAGATCGGTTAAAAAGTAATATAAAAGGATGCAGGTGTTATGTTTGTCTCTAAAGGTGAAGGCATTCCTACAATGATGAGAAATAGCTTAAGGCATTAGAAAGAAGGAAAATTGATATTCAGGTGCAAGAGCTGGTGATCAGCCATATATAAGCATCAGAGGAATTTATCAATGGCACAGAAAATAATGAAACACGTTGGGAAATGGATAGATTATTACACGTAACTAACTGTTAGAATAAATAATTAATGAAAAAGGGTGATCTAAAGGGTTTTTAATAGAGGATTCGTATGATTTACCCTTTTATTTCTGTTAGAGAAATAAAAAATTCCCTTTCATTACCGTTAACTTAAGAACCTTGGTTGTTTATGTTCTATAAGCTTGACTATAAATATTAAATAGTTTAGAATCTTCCTAAAGTTAAGAGAAAAGAGGGGTGCGAGATTTGAAGAGACCAAAATTATTATTGGTGACTAAAGATAAACGTACATATAAAATTTTTTCTCAACAGCTGACTGAGTATTTTAAGGAGGACGACGTAGACATAGTTTCTGCTGACAATGAAGGTTATCAAGACTGTGACCTCATTTTACTTTCATCCAAAAAGTTAGTGGACAAACAAGATTTTCCTCCTGAAAAGACAATTGTTTCAAGAAGAGGTCTAGACATTTCAAAATTGGAAGAATTAATTAAACTTCCAAGTAATTTAGAATGTTTAGTTGTAAATAATTTACCTGAATCCGCAAATGAGATCATAGAATTACTAAGTAGTTTAGGATTTCAATTGACTATGCACCCCTATTTTCCAGGTCTAAATCAAAAATTTGATAAAATAGACACCGCAATTGTCCCTACTGTTAAAGAGCTTGTTCCTCATTATATAAAAAATGTAATTGATATTGGTATTCGCCCACTAGATTTTTCTTCTATAGTAGAAGTTTCAATAAGGCTTGGATTGGATAGTGAGAAAGTAAATTTCCAGTCTGCTCGCTATGTGAAAGAGATTATTTCATTAAGCCGTCGTCTTTCTTCCTCTTTAGATGTGGTTAAGAAGCTAAACTATGAATTGGAAGCTATTTTTGACACAGTACATGATGGTTTAATAGCAACGGATCATAATAATAATATTATTAAGACAAATAAATCTTCTAAAAACATCCTAGGACTCTCTAAATCTGAGGATTTAATAGGTATGAATGCGCTTACCGTACTCCCAAAACTGTTTAGTAATGATATAAATATAGACGAAAGAAAAGAAACAGAGGTAGTAACAGTTAGTGATAAAAAATTGGTAGTTAACAAAAGCGAAATTGAAATTAATGATAAGAAAGTTGGGGAACTTACAGCGTTTCAAGATGTTACCAGGATCCAATATCTCGAGAAGAGTATAAGGAAAGAAATGCAGAAAATAGGTTTTTCTTCAAGATATTCGAGCGATGACATTCTTGGTAGCAGTAAAAAAATAAAAGATACTATGCATATTGTTAAAAAAATTGCTAAGACGGATCATACTGTAATGATTTTGGGAGAGAATGGAACTGGAAAAGAATTATTTGCTCATACTATACATGATTTATCTAACCGCTGTGAAGGTCCATTGATTCCTGTGAATTTTGCAGGGTTACCACCATCTCTAGCCGAAAGCGAACTGTTTGGTTATGAAGAAGGTTCATTTACTGGAGCGAATAGAGGGGGGAAACAAGGGCTCTTTGAAATTGCTAATAATGGGACAATATTTCTAGATGAAATTGGCGATGCACCGATGAATATTCAGACTCTACTACTTAGAATATTACAAGAGAAACAGGTAATGCGTGTAGGTGGACGAAGTTTAATTCCTGTGAATGTAAGGGTTATTGCAGCAACAAATAAAGATCTTAAAGAACTAGTTAATGAGGGCAAATTTCGTGAAGATCTTTATTATAGACTATTTATGCTACCACTTAGAATTCCCCCTTTAAGAGAACGAAAAGAAGATATTCCAGATCTTTTAAACTATTTTATTAAGGATTACTCTACTACAATCCCTAATTTGTCGCATTCGGTAATGAAAGAGTTAATTAATTATAATTGGCCAGGAAATGTTAGAGAACTTATTGGTGTGGTTCAATATATGACTGCGGTTATGGAAGGAAATAAAATTACTACTGACGAATTGCCAGAACAGTTTAGAGATAGATTAATAAATCAAGATAAACAGGAAGATGACATATTGACGATCCTTCAAAAAGAAGGAGATTTAAATGAATTTTATGCTATCTTATTAAGTTTAAGTCAAGCAAAGAAACAAATGAAAAGTATTGGAAGGGGGAGAGTAGTAGAGAGTGTAACCAGACAAGGGTACCAACTTACTGAACAAAAGGTTCGAAAAAGAATGTCCGTTTTAAGAGATTATGGTTTAATCTACTCAGGATTAAAGGGGAAAGGAAGTAGGATTTCTGAATCTGGAGAATCGCTATTAAAAGTAATCAAACCATATCTAGAAGTTGAGGTATAAATAGCTTTCTTCATTAGAATATCTATTCCTAAATCAACCTAAATCAACCTAAATCAACCTAATCTTTTTCTCAGGTTATTTAAATTAGTATCTTTAGAAGATGGATTTATTGGCATGAAAATTGCATTTAAATAAAGTGAAATAAAAAAGGAGGCAGATTTAAATGACGACAGCATTAAAGTCAGAAGAAAAAGCATTATTGGATGAAATTAATACAGATGTACCAAATGCAGTATTAAACAAATTTCTTACTCTAGTTAGAGAATCAGGTAGTGAAGATGAGAAAACAGCTGCTAACTTTCTGGCAAGCTATCTAGAAGAATGGGGTGTCAATTATGAGATACACCAACCAGAGCTTTATTTAAGTGTTCCGAAAAGGGCAGAATTAAAGGTTACAAGTCCAATAACTAGGGAATTCAGGGTGAAAACTCCATCTTTCTCAGTTATAACAGGAGATAAATCAGTTTCGGGAGAAATTGTTTATATTTCTACAGGTTATGCTAAAGGTATAAATGATATTTTTGGAACGGACTTTGATGAAGATGTAGGGGATCTTAAAGGTAAAATTGTATTAACAGAAGGTTATCCGATGCCTGGAAAAGTCCAAGAATTTGCTGATTTAGGTGTGAAAGCGATTGTGTTTATAAGTCCAGGAGATAATATACACGAAGGTATTTGTACACCTATTTGGGGAGCACCTGATTTAGATAATAAAGATAATGAGCCTGATATCTCAGTTCTTGCAATTAACAAACCCGATGGCACGCAATTAAAAGACTTAATTGCTAAGGACACGGTGATGATTGAATACCAGACACACCTTGATAAAGGGTGGAAGTCCTGTCCCATAATAGACGTCTTTATTGAAGGAACAGAAGATCCTGAAAAATATGTTTTACTTCACGGACATCTCGATTCATGGTATGAAGGTATTGGAGACAATGCAACAGGGAATGCTTCATTACTAGAAATGATACGTATTTTTCAAAAAAATCGTACCAAATTAAAAAGAAGCATTCGAGTTGCTGTATGGACTGGACACTCCACTGGACGTTACGGAGGTTCAACGTGGTTTGTTGATAATTTTGGGTTAGACCTTGAGCGTAACTGTATTGCTCAGGTTAACTGTGATTCACCAGGTTGTCGCTGGGCAACCTCTTATGAATATATGATGTGGACTAGTGAAGCAGATAATTTTTGTAAAGAAGTAATTAAAGATGCTGTAGGTCAGAAAAGTAAAGGAACAAGACCGATGCGAGCAGGTGATTATTCATTCAATAATATAGGTATAACATCGTTTTTTATGCTCTCATCAAGTATCCCTGAACAAGTATTAAAGGAAAAGGGATATTATGCTGTAGGTGGTTGTGGAGCAAATATTGAGTGGCATACTGAAGAAGACCTAATGCATGTAGCGGATTTAGATATTTTAGTAAAAGATATTAGAATATATATGACAGGTGTTTTAAGATCGGCTAATGCAACCGTTCATCCATTTAATTTTATTAATACTGCAAGAGAATTTCAGCAAACTATTCAATCTTATCAAACTCAAGCTGATTCACATTTTGATTTTAGTCTTTCCCTAGAAGAAGCAAAAGATCTAGAAAATGATTTGGTTTTATTTTATAAAGAATTGGATCAATTAAAGGATTTACCATTAACAGACCCTAAAGTTAGGGAAGCGAATATTAAACAAGAAAAATTAGCTAGATTACTAATCCCTATCAATTTTACAAGAACAGGAAAATTTCGACATGATCCAGCTTTAAATGTGCCACCATTACCTGACTTGGCTCCCGCAACGAACTTTGAAAATATAGAAGAAAATTCGCATGAATACAAGGTTCTTAAAACCCACTTAACTCGTGGTCAAAATCGGGTTGTATGGGCAATACAGGAAGCAAGGGAACTTATAAGACGTTAAAGTAATGTTAGGGCTGACTGAATGCATCGAAATGATGAGTTTAGTCAGTCCTAATTAATGATTGAAGATTAAATTTAGTAAAATAAAATGTTGTCTTCATTCAAAAAGTTTTTGTCGATTAAAGTAAAGTTCCTAGAAAGTACATAAGGTAAAAGAAGGAGCTTATATTTTCTAAAAAAAAGATTTACGTTTTGAGGAGGGTAAAATATTTAATTCTTTCCGGTACTTTGAAACCGTTCGCCTTGAAATAGCAATCCTTATAGTTTTGTTTAAATAATCAGCGATTTTTTGATCGGAAAATGGCTTTATCGTATCTTCCTCATCGATTAGTTGTTTTAAAAGTATTTTGACTTTAGTAGAAGATTCACTATTTCCATCGCCACCTTTAAGCTTTGAGGTGAACAATCTGCGCATTTCAAAAGATCCATTTGGTGTTCGAATGACTTTGTTACTTGTAGCACGGCTTACAGTTGATTCGTGCATATTAACCTCTTCAGCTACCTCTTTTAAAGTTAATGGTTTTAGAGCTGCAAAGCCATTTTTCAAAAAATCCTGTTGTTTATCAACAATTAACTTGGTGATTTTATAAATTGTAGACTTACGTTTTTGTATACTATTAACTAACCATGTGTATTTTTTATAGTAATCTTTAATATATTTTGTGGTTTCATTAGTATGATTCAACAAATTTATATACTGTTGATTTAAGTTAAATGTTGGTATATAGGTGTCATTCATGGAGATATTATATTTTCCATTAATTTTTTCTACGGTAATATCTGGAGTTAAATACTATATGGGGGTATCAGAAATATAAGCACATGGTTTAGGGTTGAGTGTTTGAATACAGTCACAAACTTTTTGTAATTTCTTTTCTGATATATCTAGTTCAAAAGAAATCTTCCGCCATCTTTTCTCAGCAAGGAGATCAAGAAAGTTCTTAATTACTTCAAAAATTAGAGTTTTGCCGGGATAGTATACTTTTGCTTGTAATAGTAAACATTCTTTCAAATCTCTGGCACCTACTCCGATAGGATCTAATTGTTGTAATAATTGAATAGTGTGATTAACTTCCTGTTCTGTTATTGCTAGTTGCTCCGCAATTTCTACATTTGACATCAGCAAATATCCATTATCATCTAAATTAAGTATCAAGTAACGTAAGTTGGAACGAACTATTTCGTTAATATTTAGCCATTGCAATTGTTCTAATAAGTCTTCCCATAACCCACCACTATAACTAGTGATAAAATCTAACGGACTTACACTTTTGCTTTCATCATATAATTTATTCGGAAGACTATTAGTAAAACCTTGTAAGTCATCAATTGGTACTTCTAAAAAGTGATCTTCCATTTCGATGAGAGGATTTTCAATAGCTTGTTGTTGTATAAACTGGGATAACTCAATTGTTGAATATTGTAGTAAAGCTATAGATTGTCTAAGTTCAGTTGTCATAGTAAGATTCATCTTTTGTGTTTGGAATAATCCTAGTTCCATTGTTTTTCCTTCAGCCATGTGAAGTAATTGTTTTAATTTTAATTTAATCTTTTGAATATTTAATTAATACTATATCATATAACTCATACTATTTCATGATTTATTTGTAACTAACGGATATAAAGGTATGGAGTTAATTATATACAATTTAGAAGAAGAAAGTCGATTTGAACCAGATTGACAGTCCAATTTTTTTAATCTATTCTAAATTTAGATAATTCAAATCAAATCAAATTAGATATGGGATGGTGTATTATTATGAAGCAATGGAATATTGCCGTAATACCAGGTGATGGAATCGGAAAAGAAGTAGTTCCAGAAGCGTTACGAGTTTTAGATACAGCAGCTAGCATTCAAGGGAATGTTACGTTTAACTACACGGAATTCCCATGGGGATCTGATTATTATGTAGAACATGGTATGATGATGCCGGAAGATGGAATGGACCAACTTAAGCAATTCGATGCGATATTTCTTGGAGCTGTTGGCGATCCTAATCTAGTTCCTGATCATATTTCGCTTTGGGGTTTACTATTAAAAATTAGAAGAGATTTTCAGCAATCTATTAATATTAGACCAGCTAAATATTTTGAAGGGCTAAAAACACCATTAGCTGATCCGAACAATTTTGATTTAATTGTAGTTCGAGAAAATAGTGAAGGAGAATACAGTGAAGTAGGCGGTCGGATACATAAAGGGGAAGACCAGATTGCAATTCAAAATGCGATATTCACTCGAAAAGGTACTGAAAATGTTATGCGCTATGCTTTTGAATTGTCAAAAACGCGTACAGGTCATTTAACTAGTGCAACGAAATCAAATGGCATTTTTCATACCATGCCATTTTGGGATGAGGTGTTTTCTGACATTAAGCAGGAATATGGTACGGTTGAAACAAAAAAGTGGCATATTGATGCGTTGGCTGCGTTATTAGTAACACGACCTTCAGATTTTGATGTTATTGTTGCGAGTAATTTATTTGGAGATATTTTAACAGATATAGGTGGAGCGATTATGGGAAGTATTGGTATTGCGCCATCAGCAAATATAAACGTTTCTGGAGAGTTTCCTTCTATGTTTGAGCCAGTGCACGGGTCGGCACCAGATATAGTAGGACAAAACATTGCAAATCCGGTCGGTCAAATTTGGACAGCAAAACTAATGTTGGAACATTTTGGTGAAATAGAGTTAGGGGAACAGGTTCTTGCTGCTATTGAAGAGGCAACGAAAAATGGATATAAAACACCTGATATTGGTGGAGCACATTCCACAACGGAAGTAACGGATGAAATATGTAAACAGTTAGTAAATCAAAAACAACTAAACCTGTAGCAGTAAGTAGTCTAAAATCCAGCAATTAAAGGTGTGAATCACATTATGGTAACAGAACGACTTGTACAAAATATAGTAAATACCTCATATGAAGAGCTTCCGCAACGTGTTTTACAACATGCAAAAAAGAGTTTATTGAATTGGATCGGCGTAACAATTGGAGCAATTAATCACGAAACGGTCGATATTTTGATGGACATAACGGATGAGCTATCAAAGGAGAGACAAGTAACTATATTAGGGCGTAATCTAAAGAAAGATGTACTCTCAGCAGCCCTTATTAATGGTACGTCATCCCACATTTTTGATTTTGATGATACACATTTGGAGACTATTCATCATCCTAGTTCACCTGTTGCACCGGTAGTATTCGCACTTGGTGAAAAGTATGATATACCGACAAAAGATTTATTACGGGCTTTTATCTTAGGCTGTGAGGTAGAACTTCGTATTAGTAATGCGGTGTACCCTTCCCATTATCAAGTAGGCTATCATATAACATCAAGTGTTGGTGTATTTGGAGCAGCAGTTGCAGCAGGAATTTTGCTAAAGCTTAACGACGAACAAATGGCAATGGCGCTAGGTCTGGCGGGCACGCAGTCATTTGGGTTGCGTGAAATGTTTGGTACGATGACAAAGCCATTTCATCCAGGTAAAGCGGCACAAAATGGGTTACTCTCAGCATTGCTAGCTGAAAAGGGTTTTACAAGCTCCAAACAAGTACTGGAAGCTAAACGAGGATTTGCAAACGTGTATAGCCCGAGTCATGACTTAGACAAAGTATTAGTTAATTGGGGTGAGGTGTGGGAACTGGAAAAAAACGCATTTAAACCATATGCATGTGGCATCGTTCTCCACCCGGCAATTGATGCGTGTATTTCATTACGTGAATTCGCTGCACCTGAAGAAGTAAAAGAGATTGCACTAAAAGTTCACCCTTATGTATTAGAATTGACTGCAAAACAGACACCCAAAACCGGATTGGAAGGGAAATTTAGCATTTATCATACTGGAGCAATTGCCTTTTTAGAGAAGGATGCTTCAGAGGATCAATACCAAGATGAAAAAGTTCATGACCCTAAGACCATAGCGTTAAGGGAAAAAATCAACCCCCTTGCCGATGAACAAATGGCCAAGGATAGAGTATTGGCAACGTTAGAAAAATACGATGGTGGAACACATAATGTTTACATTGAACACGCAACTGGTAGTCTTGAAAACCCGATGACGCAGCACATGTTAAATGAAAAGTTCACTAAACTATGCAAAAAAACATTAAATGAAGAGCAAATAGAACAGGTTATCGAAAAAATGAATAGATTTGATGAGTTGGATTCAATCCAACGCGTAATAGAATGCCTTTAGGGTAATTGGTATAGCCGAAGCATACAAATAATGCTTCGGTTATTTTTATTTTTCAAGAAAAAGATTATTCAGAATTGTAGACAAAGGATATTGGATACAATATACTGTTAGTGAGACATAATATTCAGTAACCTTTAAATATAGAAAGCGACGGGGGTGGTTAATGTGAATTTACCGGGATCAGTCACGATAAATGATGTGATGTTACGAGATGGATTACAACTGGAGGATAAAATTTTAACGGTTGATGAGAAGTATGATCTGGCTGGTCGTTTGATTGAAGCGGATATTCCATCACTTGAAATTGGTTCTTTTGTTCATCCGAAATTTGTTCCACAAATGGCTAATACGGGTGAATTATTTGAAAGTTTACTAGAAAAATACGGATCAAATAATTTTATAACACTAGTTCCTAATTTAAAGGGTGCGCAAAGGGCAGTTGAGCACGGATTAGCTCAACTTAACTTCGTGTTTTCTGCGAGTAATACTCATAACTTGCAAAATGTGAGACAAACAACAGAAGAATCGCTTGATCAATTTGAAGCGATAAAAGAATTTTGTGATGAACATCGTGTAAAGTTGGATGTGTCGATTGCAACAACATTCGGTTGTCCTTTTGAGGGACAGATTGCCGAGAATCGCATTCAATCTATTGTTAAGAGAGTTACAGAAAGTGAACCTAATATTGTAACATTGGCTGATACAACAGGAATGGCAAACCCTAAACAAGTATACTATCTAATGAATCTTCTCCTTGAACAATACCCTGATATTCGTTTTAATCTTCATTTCCATAATACAAGAGGAATGGGATTATCGAATGTTCTCGCTGGAATGGAGGCAGGAGTAACAAGCTTTGATACTTCCCTTGGAGGTTTAGGTGGATGTCCTTTTGCCCCAGGTGCAACGGGTAATGTTTGTACAGAGGATGTCGTCCACATGTTACATAGCATGGGGATTAAAACAGGTATTAATTTAGATGAATTAATTGATACATCCGCTAGTTTAAGAGATATTCTAGGGCATGAATTATCAAGTAGTGTTCTAAAAGCAGGAAAATATGATAGAAAATATCCAGTTCCAACAAAGTAAATGAGGAGGGAAAGCAATTGTCGAAGTGGGAAACGATTACATTAGATCAAGATGACGTAACAAAAGGGGTCTTTACGTTAACATTAAATCGTCCTGATGCTATGAATGCATTAAATACACAAATGGCGATTGATTTAATTGACTGCCTAGATCAGTTAAAGGAAAACAAGGAATTGCGTGTATTAGTACTAACTGCATCAGGGGAAAAGGGCTTTTGTGTTGGTGCGGATTTAAAAGAACGTAACGGTATGACAAATGACCAATGGAAGCGTCAGCATGATTTTTTTGAGAGCGCATACAAATTGATAAGAGAATTTCCGTATCCAGTTATTGCTGCAGTGAATGGGTACGCGCTTGGCGGTGGAATGGAATTAGCGTTGAGCTGTGACCTGCGAGTTATTTCATCACACGCCAAAATGGGCTTACCTGAGGTGACGATTGGCATTATTCCGGGTGTAGGAGGTACACAGCTATTACCAAGATCGATCCCTGTAGGTGTTGCTAAAGAATTTTTATTTAGAGGAAATCATATGACTGCAATTCGCGCAAAAGAACTTGGCCTTGTAAATGATGTTGCGGAGATCAGCGAGTTATTGGATAAAACACTTGATATAGCTCGAGATATTGGTAAAAATGCTCCATTAGCATTGAAGTCAATAAAACAGTCGGTAAATAACGGGTTACAAACAGATATAAATACAGCACTTAACATTGAATTAGATCAATATTATAAATGTGCTAATTCTGAGGACCGACTAGAAGGAATCAAATCGTTTAATGAAAAACGCCAACCTGTTTGGCAGGGTCAATAAACGAACCATAATTGTAAGGAGGAAGTATAAATGACAAAAACAGTAACAAAAAGTACACCAGAAGAATTAGAAATGATCCGTAGTAGTGTAAGAGCACTTTGTGAAAGGTTTCCGGAATCGTACTGGAGAGAAACAGATGAAAAGAAGGCATATCCGGAAGAATTTATTAAAGCGTTAACAGAAGAAGGTTGGTTGTCTGTTTTAATACCAGAAGAATACGGTGGAGCAGGACTAGGGATGTTGGAAGCAGGTGTGATTTTAGAAGAAATTAATCGCTCGGGTGGTAATGCTGGTGCTGGCCATGCGCAGATGTATACGATGGGAGCGGTTCTAAGACACGGTAATGAAGAACAAAAACAACGTTATTTACCAAAAATCGCAAGTGGTGAGACTCGCTTACAAGCCTTTGGTATAACTGAACCCACTGCTGGAAGTGATACGACAAGTATAACAACCACTGCAGTTCGTAAAGGCGATAAATATATTGTAAATGGGCAGAAAATATGGATTTCTCGTACGGAGCACTCCGATTTGATGCTCCTGTTGGCTCGTACAACACCAAAGGATCAAGTGAAGAAAAAGACAGACGGACTAAGCCTGTTCTTGTTAGATATGAAGGACCAAAAGGATAACCTGACTATTCGTCCAATTGATACGATGATTAATCATGCAACTACTGAAGTGTTTTTTGAAAATACCGAGATCCCGGTTGAGAATTTAATTGGGGAAGAAGGAAAGGGTTTCAAATATGTGTTAAGTGGTATGAATGCTGAGCGAATTCTGATTGCTTCTGAAAGTATTGGGGATGGAAAATATTTTGTTGACAGATCAGTTCAATATGCAAATGAACGTGAGGTTTTCAATCGTGCAATCGGGCAAAACCAGGGTGTTCAATTTCCAATAGCACAGTCCTATATGGATATAGAGGCGTCTAAGTTAATGCGTGATAAAGCAGCTGAAATGTTTGATGAAGGCGAAAATTGCGGGGCTGAAGCGAATATGGCAAAGTATCTTGCATCTGAGGCAACTTGGAAGGCTGCAAATGCTGCTATGACTACATACGGGGGATATGGTTTTGCGACAGAGTATAACATTGAACGTAAATTCCGAGAAGCCCGTTTGTTTATCGTGGCACCTGTTACGAACAATCTCGTTGTAAGTTATATGGCTCAGCATGTTCTTGGGCTACCTCGATCGTTTTAAATAAAACTAAGGAGTGATTTCGTGGAGTTAAGTCAAGATATAGCTAAGTATATCAAGTCTACGAAGTATGAAGATCTTCCGCAAGATGTTGTTTCTTATACAAAATTATGTATCCTTGATTATTTCGGGTCAGCTTTTGCAGGCTCGGCAAAACCTCCTGTGAAAATGATTGATGAATTGGTTCGTGAAATGGGGGGCGAGTCACAGGCAACGTTAATCACTGGGGGCGAGACATCTGTTGCAAATGCTGCATTGGTAAATGGTGCTGCAAGCCATATCGTAGAACTAGACGATATTCATAAAGCATCGATCATCCATGCAGCGACGGTCGTAATCCCAGCAGCACTTGCAATTGCAGAATGGAAAGAGTTATCCGGCAAGGATCTTATTACTGCAGTGGTGGTTGGTTATGAAGTGAGTTATCGTGTTGGTGAAGCTGTTTCACCATCCCACTACTATTATTGGCATAATACCGCAACCTGTGGAACGTTTGGGTCTGCCTCAGCTGTTGCTAAATTACTTGATCTGGGTGAAGAGGAAATCATCCATACACTTGGCAGTGCAGGAACGCAAGCTGCGGGATTATGGGAGTTCATTGAAGATGGTGCTATGACAAAGCAACTCCATCCTGGAAAAGCAGCTATGAATGGGGTCATAAGTGCACTGTTAGCGCAAAAAGGATTTACAGGAGCACGTAAAATATTAGATGGTGACCGTGGGTTTTTCAAAGCAATGAGTGACGAATTTCAGGTGGAAAAAATTACGAAAGGCCTTGGTGAGCAATTTAAAATAATTGAAAACTCATATAAGATTCATGCTTCCTGTCGGCATACACATCATGCAATGGATTTAATGATCGATTATAAAAAGGAAAGCCAAATCAGTTCTGAAGAAATTGATCGTATTACGGTTAAAACCTATCAAGTAGCTATCAACATAACGGATAATGATGATCCCAATACGGAATATGCATCAAAATTCAGCTTGCAATACTGCACAGCCTTAGCCCTAATAAATGGTCAAGGTGGACTTGATCAATTTAATGATCAGGCACTCTGGAATGATGAAATCCGTTCCTTAATGAAGCGTGTCGATGTTCAAGTAGATCCGGAGATTGATAGATTATATCCCGACAAGTGGGGTGCTGTAGTAGAGATTCAGTTAAAATCAGGTGAAACGATAACGAAGCAAACGGATTATCCTAAAGGTGATCCAGAAAACCCTGTAACAGCTGTAGAATTATTAGATAAGTTTATGAAGCTATCCCATAAACTACCAGAAGATGATCGGGAACTATTTGCGGACAAAGTGATGGCATTGGAATCATTAGAGAATGTGAAGGACTTAATGAAAGCTACGAAAACAACACATGTAAGTTAATGATAAGGATTATGGGAAGGATTTTCATAATATGAATGATGCTAGTGTAACAAAACAAAAAGCGATCGATGCGATTACGAATAAACTATCGACGTTACGTGGGGATGAACTGGAACATATTCGTCATGTTCTTGACACTATAGTGGAAGCAAGAAATGATTCCATGCATTATCTTGGCAAGTTTCTAGGAATTAGTGAAGTTGATAATGGATTTATGATGGAGTTAGGAAAGCAAAATGAGAATACTTACGGGGTAGCACAAGGTGGTGCCATCTACACATTAGCAGATGTTGCAATTGGCTTTTCAATTCTTAATCAGCTTCAGGGAGAAGAAAAAGTTTTTACGCAGGAATTAAAAGTGAACTTCATTAAAAAAGGTGAAGGTGAATTTTTGTATGCCAAGCCAAGTGTACTACATTTTGGAAAAAGAACTGTAGTTGCTGATTGTAGTATTAAAGATGTCAATGGTCAGTTGATAGCACAAGCACTTGGTACATTTCATGTTACAAGAGCGAGAAAGGAGGATATAGATGAGGGAGATTACGTATGAAGACATCGTTGAAAAAGTAGCATCTATGTGTCAAGAAGCTAGTTATAGTCTTGGTGAAGATGTTCTTAATGCATTTCATGCTGCTGTGAAAACGGAAGCATCGGACAATGGAAAACATGTGTTAAATCAGCTGATTGAAAATGCTGAGATTGCCGAAACGGAACATGTTCCCATGTGTCAGGACACAGGAACAGCTGTCTTTATTGCAGATATTGGCCAGGAGTGCCATATAACTGGCGGTAGTCTAACAGATGCTATCAATGAGGGTGTTAAGAAAGGGTACGGGGAAGGATATCTTCGTAATTCAATAGTTCGTGATCCATTAGACCGGAAAAACACAGGAGATAACACCCCTGCGATTGTACACATCGATTTTGTTGAAGGAAACCAGCTTAAGCTTCACATGACTGCTAAAGGTGGAGGAGCAGAGAATATGAGTGATCTAAAAATGCTTAAACCATCAGATGGGTTGCAAGGGATTAAGGATTATATTCTTGATATCGTAAAGGTCGCTGGCCCAAATGCATGTCCACCATTAGTTGTCGGTGTTGGTATTGGAGGAAATTTTGAACGGTGTGCATTTCTCGCTAAGAAGTCACTATTTCGTCCGATCGGTGAACGCCATCAAGACGCTGAAATTGCTGCTTTAGAAAACGAATTAGCTGAAGAAATTAATCGTCTTGGAATTGGTCCACAAGGAATGGGTGGAACAACAACCGCGCTTGATGTAAAGGTAGAAGTAGAGGCATGCCATATTGCGGCATTACCAGTTGCAGTTAATTTAAATTGTCATGCCAGTCGCCATAAGGAAGTTACTTTATAATAAAGGGGTTTTATCATGTCTACCAGAGTAAAAATTCCTTTTGAAAAGGATCAACTTAAAACGTTAAAAGCTGGTGATCGCGTTTTGCTTACTGGCACCGTTTATACGGCAAGAGATGCAGCCCATAAACGTATGATCGAGCAGGTTGAAGCGGGTGGATCTCTTCCTTTTGATGTAGTAGACCAGGTGATTTATTATGTAGGGCCGACACCAACAAAAACTGGTCAAGTAATCGGTTCAGCTGGTCCAACTACAAGTAGTCGGATGGATAAATATACTCCAAAACTTCTACAGATGGGGTTAAAAGGAATGATTGGTAAAGGATACCGAAGTGATGAAGTTAAAAGAGCAATAGTGGATTCACAAGCAGTTTATTTTGGCGCAATTGGCGGTTCTGCGGCATTAATTTCAAAATCAATTAAACGTGTGGAGATCATTGCTTATGATGATTTGGGTACAGAGGCTATTCGTAAGTTAGAAATAGAGGACTTTCCGGTTGTTGTCATTAATGATGCTTCTGGTGGTGATTTATACGAGGAAGGTGTTGCAACGTATCGGCAACATTAATTGCTTTGACTCCTTTTTTAGTAGATAAGAAGGTATAAAACTTTCTTATCTACACAAGTGTAACTAAGGCTTGCACTCCAGAGCGTATGGGATTCTAAGAAAGCAAAGTACGCTTACTAAGAGTCCCTTTAACGATAAGCCGAGTTTTTTTAAAAAAGGAGCTGATAGGGGCGGTAGAAGATGAAGGATATCAATATAAGGAGTCAATATACAAGAAATGAACCGGAATTTTGGAAACTGACTATCGGTTTTACGTTAGCATCCTTTTTTATATTCGCCAATTTGTATAATGTTCAGCCATTGTTGCCTATTTTTTCGCGGGAATATAATATATCTCCTACTGTTTCAAGTCTATCTCTATCATTAACAACCTTTTCATTAGTCATTAGTCTCCTTGTTTTTGGATTTTTGTCTGATCGAAAAGGTCGTACCAAGCTAATGCGGATCACGATGTGGTTATCAGTTGTTCCACTTATCGCGGTACCATTAGTTGATGAATTTTGGTGGTTGCTTATGTGGAGGTTTATTTCAGGGATTACGTTGGCGGGACTCCCTGCAATGGCAGTGGCATATATAAACGAAGAGGTAGAGCAAAGGAGTAGAGGGTTATCTGTTTCCTTATTCATTGCAAGTAATGCTTTAGGAGGGATGACAGGACGTGTTTTAGGTGGGTACTTTGCTGACGAATTTAGCTGGCAGGATAGTTTTTATGCTTTGGCTGTTATTGGGGTTATGGTGAATATCTTGTGCTTATTTTTAATTCCTCGTTCAAGGAATTTTAAAAAATATAGTTATTCACTGACCAAGGACCTTAAAGGAATGGCTGTTCATCTAAAGAACCCGCTCTTATTGTTTGCATTTATATTTGGAATGATGCTGCAAACGGCATTTGCTGGCGTTTGGACCTATGTACCCTATTATTTAGAAAGCGAACCATTTCATTTAACTATTGGTGCTATTTCGTTTATTTACTTTAGTTATATTTTTGGTGTAATTGGATCGCCACTGGCTGGAAGGGTTTCTGATCATTATGGTATTACAAACGTAATGAAATTTGGGTTAGTTGCCATGATGGTTGGGGTTTTAACTACTTTGATCATGAATGTTTCCATGATTATTGTCGGGCTATCCATCGTATGCTTTGGTTTTTTTATTGCACATTCTATGGCCTCGACATGGGTAGGGATAAACGCTACCCACCATCGCAGTGGTGCGACGAGTATCTATTTATTCAGCTATTATAGTGGTGCAGCACTTGGAGGGACAGGTATAGGGTTTATATGGTCAACTTTCGGCTGGATAGGTGTAGCGACAATTTGTGTGATTTTCCCAGTTACATCAGGTGTGATTTTCTTTCGAATCGTAAAAAAAGTGGAAAATTCAAATCAAGAGTTTGACGCTTTAAGCTATGAAAAGGGGAATTAATAATGAAACTCGAAGCGATGACTTTGTCCCAAAAAATAGCACAATCTATTGCGGATCAAATTGTAGAAGGTTATATAAAGCCTGGTGAGCGATTATTAGAAAATAAACTAACAGATACATTCGGTACAAGTAGAGCACCGATCCGGGAAGCACTTTACATACTGGAAAGTGACGGAATCGTAGAACGGGTTCAACGACGGGGTGTTTTTGTAAAAGAATATAATCGAAAAGAACTGATTGATTTATATGATGTTGTTTACCGATTGGAAGAATTTGCTCTAAAAAAGGCAATCGTAAACGCAACCGATGAAGAGATAGCCAGGATATTTAATCTTTTAGAGCACATGGCAGATTTTATAAAAGACCGCGAAATTAAAGATTATTTTCCTTTAATGGAAGAACTGCATCAACTAATTTTCTTATTGTCAAAAAATGATGTGTTAGATGATCTGTATAGAAAGATCTACAAACAATTAAGGCCATTTCGATATATGGCATTATCTTATCCTGATAGTTTAGAGCAATCGTTTCTGGAATACTATGAAATAGCTGAGGGTTTAAAAGCACGTGATATTGATCAAACATTAAAAGCTTTGCAGAAAAAAGAAAAACGTGTGTTATTAAACTTTGAAAATCTGTTGATCGACAGCCAAACGCTGAAATAAGAAAGGGAGATTAGGATGAAAATTGTTGATATTAAAGAAAAGGCTGTACCAATTAAATCAGATATTAAAAATGCATATATTGATTTTAGTAAGATGACGGCGTCGGTTGTGGCAGTAGTAACAGATGTCATTCGCAATGGTAAACCAGTAATAGGTTATGGATTTAACTCAAATGGACGCTATGCACCGAGTGGGTTATTACGTGAGCGCTTTATTCCTCGTTTGTTGGATGCATCACCAGAGGATATAGTTAATGATGATCATACTAACTTTGACCCACACCGCATTTGGGACGTGCTAATGACAGGGGAAAAGCCTGGTGGACACGGGGAGCGTTCAGTTGCAGTTGGAACGATTGATATGGCAATCTGGGACGCTGTTGCGAAAATTGAGGAAAAGCCACTTTATCAATTACTAGCTGATCGATATCGTGGTGGAGAAGTAGATGAAAAAGTTTTTGTCTATGCAGCAGGAGGCTATTATAGTCCTGAGAAAGATATTGATAAACTTAAAAAGGAAATGAAAGGGTATCTGGACTTAGGCTATTCCGTTGTAAAGATTAAAATTGGCGGTGCATCACTAGAAGAAGATCTTCACAGAATTGAAGCAGTATTGGAGCTAGTACCTAGTGGGAAATCATTAGCAGTAGACGCAAACGGAAGATTTGATTTAGAAACAGCAGTAGCATATGCAAAAAGCTTGGAACCTTATGATCTATTTTGGTATGAGGAAGCAGGCGATCCACTAGATTATCAGCTGCAGAATGAGCTATCTAAACATTATAAACATCCGATGGCAACAGGAGAGAACCTCTTTTCGATGCAAGATGCCAGAAATCTGATTCGATACGGAGGAATGCGGTCTGATCGTGATATCCTACAATTTGATTGCTCCCTTAGTTATGGGCTAGTTGAATACATGCGTATATTAGATATGTTAAAAGAAAATGGATGGTCACCACGTCAATGCATACCACATGGTGGACACCAAATGTCGTTAAACATCGCGGCAGGATTGGGATTAGGAGGTAATGAATCCTATCCAGGTGTTTTCCAACCGTTTGGAGGATTTGCAGATGAAAATCCAATTGAAAATGGCTATGTTGGTTTACCGGATAGTCCTGGTGTTGGCTTTGAAGCCAAATCTGATCTAATTAAACTACTTCATTCGGTAGCTAAGTAAATTTCTAATCTTAAGGAGGAAAAATTAGATGAAAATTGGTATAATTGGATTAGGAACAATGGGCTACGAAATAGCCAGAAATTTTCTTGAGCAAGGTGTTGATGTCGGTGTCTTTGACATTAACAAAGAAGCAACTACGAAACTAGCAAAGCTTGGTGCCAAGGCCTTTGAAAATCCTAGGGAACTAGCTACAAACTACTCCTATGTTATAACCATTCTACCCAATGTCCATATTGTTAAGAGTGTATTGCTTGCACCAGATGGTTTACTAAAAGGATTTCATGAAGGTAGTATGCTAATCGACATGACAAGTTCGGACCCAGAGGTCACAAAAGAGCTTGCTACGATTGTTACGGATAAGGGCTATAGAATGATCGATGCACCTGTTAGCGGTGGCATAAGTAAAGCGATAGATGGTACACTAACTATCATGGTAGGCGGAGAAAAGACAAATTTTGAAGAAGTAAAGCCTCTTTTTACTATTATTGGTGATAATATTATTCATGTTGGAGAAGCCGGAGCAGGTCATACGATCAAAGCATTAAACAATATGATCTCAGCCACAACGCTCGCTGTTACAGGCGAAGCACTAGCACTTGGTGTGAAACAAGGGTTAGATCCAACTAAAATGTTAGAGGTTATTAATACAAGTACTGGTAGAAGCTTATCGAGTGAGCAAAAATTTCCAAATCAAATCGTTCCACGGAAATTCAAGGGTGGCTTTACGCTTGATTTAATGGTAAAAGATTTAACCATTGCAATGAGTTTAGCAGATAATAATCGTGCACCAATGCACGCTGCTAGTGGTGCATATCAGCTATGGAAACACGCATGGGCACAAGGTAATCCTGAACTTGATCATACTACTATGGTTAAGTTTATTGAAGATAGTATGGATGTTAAGATTAAAGCAAAAGAAGACCAAGGAGTTACCTAGGTTGTAAGAGGGTGAAGAAGTTATGGAAGATTTTTTATTAACCGATCAAGATCGCGCTACACTACAATACAAAGTAACAACTAAGTTACGAGAGGTTATTTTAAAAGGTGATTTTAAGTTGGGCGATCGACTAATACAAGAGGAGTGGGCTACAAAGCTCGGAGTAAGCCGAATGCCAATTCGTGAGGCATTAAGGCAACTGGAAGTAGAAGGACTTGTACGAATTGAGCCACGTCGTGGAGCGATTGTAACTCCTATTTCCATCAGTGACATTGAGGAAATCTATCAGTTAAGAACCTTACTAGAAGGGGAAGCTGTAGAACGGTCACTTCCATTCTTAGAAGAAGATGATATAACAGAATTAGAGTCATTATACTCTCAGATGATTTCCTTAAACAACACGGAAAAAGATGTAGAAGAATTTATGAAATTAAACGCAGAGTTTCACCGGATATTGCGACATGGTTGTCCATGGCGTAGGATTCATAGTATGATTGACACACTTTGGAAAGGTATTCCGTTATACACTCCTAGTCTGTTATCCAATCATATTAAAGAGGCACACCAGGAACACAAACAAATGGTGGAATTTATTAGACAAAATGAACCAAAGAAACTAAGGAGAATCATGGAAAAGCATATATTGCGAACACGTGATAACCTAATACGAATGATTGAGAAGAAAGATGTAGAAAAAGATTAAAGAATTACTTCTTTAATCTTTTTCTTCTAGACATTTTATATTGTATCCAGTATCCTATAATTATAAGAAAATTTTAAATAGACAAAGAAAGGGGTTGGGAATATGACAGGACCTTTAAAAGGAATTCGAGTAATTGATATTACTACGAATATATCTGGACCAAGTTTAACGATGATTTTAGCAGATCTAGGTGCCGAAGTTATTAAAATTGAACGTCCAAATACTGGAGATGATTCAAGAATGATGGGGCCACTTTGGGAAGGAGAAGGAGTATATTACCTACACATTAATCGTAATAAGCGATCAATTGTAATTGATCTGCGAACAAGTGAGGGGAAAGATCTAATTTATGACCTCATTAAAGATGCAGACGTTTTTGTGGAGAATTTCCGATATGGAAAAGCTAGCAAACTAGGTATTGGATATGAAGATTTAAAAGAAGTTAACAAAGGACTTATTTATTGTTCATTATCAGCATATGGTCAAGAAGGCGAAAAGCGTCATAAACCAGGATATGATGCAATTGTGCAGGCAGATACGGGAATTATGGGGATTAATGGATCTGAAGATGGTGAAGTAGCCCGGGCAGGTGTTTCTATCTTGGACCAAGGCAGTGCCATGTGGGGAGCACTTGGAATCGTTTCTGCTTTGTATCACCGTGTGCAATCTGGTAAAGGGCAAAAAGTTGAAACCTCCCTTTATGAAACAGGCGTATTTTGGACGGGGTATCACATGCTTTCCTATATGGCTACAGGTATTGAACCGAAGAAGATGGGTACAAACCATGCGTCATTTGCGCCATACGGAGCATTTGCAACTGCCGATGATTCCATTATGATCGGGATTTCAAACAATTCCTTATTTGCAAAGTTGTGTAAGGTGTTAAGTAAAGAGGAATGGATAGAAGATGATCGTTTTCGTACCAATCTTAATCGAGTAGAAAACCGTACTGTATTAAACGACTGTATTGAAAGCGTATTCAAGACGAAATCTGCCTCTGTTTGGATTCATGAATTGGAAGAAGGAGGCGTTCCGAGTTCTATTATTCAGAAGGTTTCTTCAGTGATTAAGAGTGCGCAAACAGAAAGTACGAAGATGTTAACACCAGTAAATCATCCAAAGATTAAAGGGTTAAATTTACCACGATTACCATTTCAGTTATCAGATTCACCACTGGAAATTCAGAAATCACCTCCATTATTAGGGGAAGATACTATATCCATCTTAAGGGAAAAAGATATTGATGATGAAACTATTAGTGAGTTAATTGAGAAGGGTGTCATTCAAGTTAGTGATCAACTGGAATATAAAAAATAAGAAAAGGTGCTGATCAAATGAACAAGGAAAACTTTGACAAGGGATTAGAAGTGAGACGTAGTGTGTTAGGGAAGGAATATGTTGATAAATCGATTGATAATGCTACAGATTTTAATAGAGACATGCAGGAGCTTGTAACAGAATATTGCTGGGGGGAAGTTTGGACACGCCCAGGTCTTGATAAAAAAACGAGAAGTATGCTTAATCTAGCAATGATTACTGCTTTAAACCGTCCTCATGAACTGAAATTACATGTTCGAGGGGCAATTCGCAATGGACTTACAAAAGATGAAATAAAAGAAATCTTTTTACAAACTGCCATTTACTGTGGGGTACCTGCAGCAATTGATAGTTTTAGAAATGCAAGTGAAGTATTCAAAGAGATGGAAAAAGAAGAAGAGAATAGATAATATAAAAGAGGCTATCAAATCGATAGCCTCTTTTATTACTAGATTTTATTCAGGTGGTTAACTACCGCCATGTTCCTCATTAGCGCTACGTACTGCTTCATAAACGTCAGCACCAATTTCATCTTCAAACTCATTATAAATAGGTTCTAGTGTATCACGGAATGCCTGGACTTGATCTGTGGTTAATTCAATGATCTCGACATCTCCACGCTCTTTAATGATTTCATACCCTCCATCATTTAAGGCTTTTGCCTCCGCTCGTGCAGTTTCAGTTCCTGCTTCTACACCAGCCTCAACAATTTCTCTTGTTGCATCGTTCATGCCTTCCCAGAACTCTGTGTTTGTGAAGATAGCATAATCTACACGTGTATGATTCATAACAGTCATATAGTCTTGAACTTCGTCAAATTTCTTTGATTCGATATTACTAAATGTATTTTCCTGTCCATCAACAACGCCTTGATCAAGTGCTGTGTATAACTCACCAAAAGGTATGGATTCTGATCCTGCACCTAATGTTGTGTATATTGCTTCAAGAACTTGACCACCTTGAGTACGGAACTTTAAGCCTTCAAGATCATCTGGTGAGTCAATAGGATTACTATCATTTGTAAGGTGTTTACCACCATTTGGCCACATGTATAATCCCAAAACGCCGTCATCAGTAAGACTAGTTAAAATCTCCTGGCCCTTATCGCCATCCCAAAACGCTATAGCTGCTGCGTCATTGTCAAAAGCGAATGGTAATGATGGTACGTTAAATTGTGGATTATTACCAACAAACTTAGATAAATCAGGTGCGATGAATTGGACATTGTTAGAAACTAAATTTTGATATTCGTCCTGATCACCAAAAAGTGAACTGTTTGGATAAATTTCCACCGTGATTTTTCCATCTGATGCTTCTTCAATGTATTCCTTTGTCGCAAGAGCTCCCTGGTGTTTAGGAGTGTTCTCTGCTACTACGTGTGAGAACTTAATGGTTGTTTCTTGAACTCCGTCGTCACCACTATCGCCATCACCACCACTATCACCTTCACCAGAAGCGTCATCACTACCACATGCTGCCAAAACAAGAATCAAAGTGAATGTCAGCAACCCAAATAGTATTTTCTTCATAAAAATAATACCCCCTATTGATAATTAAATATCTTTCATAAGTATACGTAAATATGAATCTACTAGAGTTTATCCACCTCCTAGTTAATCCAATATCTCAGATCCATATGTAAGGGTTTCCAAAAAACAGATAACTCTCATATGAATTCTGTAAGACAATCATCCGATCATTGTTGAAATTAAAAGTTATCTTAGTGTTAAGGATATTGGATACAATTATAGAATTATCCTATCATAAGGATTTTAAAATGTAAATAGAACTTTCTAAAAATTATGAACCGAGGTGCAAACTCACAATCATTCTATGAAGGTAAGTATGAAAAATTATTATATATACAATTTATTTAATGTCTTGTGAATTTTCGGATATTATACTATTATATTAAACATAGAATAGTATCCAAAATACAATTTTATAAAAAGAGAGGATGTAAAGAGATAAATGAAAATATTAACAATGATCGAAAACATTATTTCGGCACTTTTTTTTCTAGCTGGAATCTCACTTAGTTTATATTCTGTGTTTATGCGTTATGTAATGGGCGGATCACAAAGCTGGGCTACTGAGATATTTACCATGATGCTCGTTTGGGCAATATTTATTGGCTTTTCTACTGCATTAAGAGACGATAAGCATGTTTCCATTGATATATTATATGATCGAGTAGGGCCTGGAATGAAAAAGGTATGTGAACTTGTTACGCTCATTTTTGGAATCGCTTTCAGTTTATTCTTTATATGGACTGGTATTGATATGGTATCAACTGCATACGCACAAGAAATTAGAACAATTGATGCCGGGTTTCCTATTTGGATTAATTATTTGATTATGCCTATCGCTGGAGTGCTTTTATTTATAAGATTTGTAGAAAAGGCATATCGATTTTTTTTGAAAAAGGAAATACCAACGGAAAAGGAGGCTGGATCTGAATGGCAACTGTAATATTAATCAGCCTATTATTTATTCTCGCTTTTTTACGAGTACCAATTGCAATCAGCCTCGGTATATCTAGTATTATTTCTCTTTGGATGATAGATTTCTCGGTTGATACGGTTATTCAAAAAATGTTTACTGGTGTAAATAGCACCACTTTAATGGCAATTCCCGGCTTCGTGTTTGCTGGTTTAATTATGGCAAAAGGTGGGATCTCAAAATACTTAATAGAATGTATTCGTGCTTGGATTGGTCATACAAGGGGTGGTCTTTCTATTGTAACAATCGTAACATGTATGATTTTTGCTGCTATCTCAGGTTCAAGCCCAGCAACTGCTGCAGCTATTGGGGCTATTATGATACCAATGATGGTTGAAGCTGGATATGATAAAAAGTATGCGATGGGATTGGTTGCCTCGGCTGGAACATTAGGGATATTGCTTCCACCATCTATACCACTAATTTTATATGGATCAGTAGCAGAGGAATCAACTGGTAAGCTATTTTCAGCAGGTATATTACCTGGCATATTCTTGGGAGGGGCACTAATTGTATCGGCTGTGATTGTTGCTCGTACCAAAAATTATGGTGGGCTTGAAAAAGTCCCACTTTCACAGCGTTGGAGACCTACCATTAAGGCATTCTGGGGATTGATCATGCCAGTCTTAATTTT
Organism: Virgibacillus byunsanensis; assembly: GCF_042675965.1. Lineage (NCBI taxonomy): Bacteria > Bacillati > Bacillota > Bacilli > Caryophanales > Bacillaceae > Virgibacillus > Virgibacillus byunsanensis. Next base: position 352,339 of record NZ_JBHTKJ010000007.1, read on the forward strand.
AGGGAGTATTTACACAGGAATTGTAACTCCAACTGAAGCTGCATTTCTATCTGTATTATATGCGCTTATCATCTCGGTAGTAATTTATCGTGAAATAACATTTAAGAAGTTTAATAGTATTGTATTAGAATCCATTAATACGACATCCATGATTTTCTTAATCATTGCATCTGCTTTAGTGTTTGGTATGTTTTTAACAACAGAACAAGTGCCACAAATGTTTGCTTCATGGGTAAGTGAAAGTGGAGTGAATAAATGGATATTCTTAGGCATAGTTAACGTATTGTTCTTCATACTAGGTATGTTTTTAGAGCCAACTGCGATTATTTTAATCACATTGCCGATATTCCTTCCGATTTTACAAACGTTGGATATTGATGTCATTCATTTTGCGATTATTATGGTAGTTAATATGGAGCTGGGAATGATTACTCCACCAGTAGGGTTAAATTTATTTGTAGTTAGTGGGATGATGAAAGAAAAAGTTGAAAATGTCATTAAAGGGGTTCTACCATTCTTTGTGATCTTTGTGGTTGTGCTAATCGTTATCATCCTAGTACCCGAAATCTCTTTATTCTTAACTAGATAGATTTGTAACGCAAAGAAGGGGAGTAACAAAATGGATAAATCATATTTATTTGTACCAGGAAATCAATTTGAGCGCATCGGTAAAGCAATTCGAAGTGAAGCTGATGCGGTCATCATTGACCTAGAAGATTCGATTGCTATAAAGGAAAAAAATAATGCACGCAGTTGTGCTGAACGGGCATTGGATCATTATGAAATAGACGATAAACAAGTCTACATAAGGATAAATGATCTTAAAAGTGACTTTTGGACGAAAGATGCAGAATTACTGGTAAAGTATCCTTTCGTAAGTGTAATGCTACCAAAGACGGAGTCAGCAGAAGATATTTACTCGTTAAATAGCAATTTATCATTTGGACAAAAAATTATTCCTTTAATTGAGACGGCTAAAGGAATAGCTTCTTCAACAGAGATAGCAACATCTGCACAAAATATAGTGCGTCTTGCGTTTGGGGCAGTAGATTATTGTCTTGATCTTGGAATATCCATTACACAAAATGAACATGAACTGATCTATCCTAGGTCATCACTGGTTGTTGCCTCTAGAGCGGCAGACATTCAAAGTCCAATTGACACCGTATACGTCAATATTGAAGATGACAGTGGATTTTTAGAAGAAACAAAATTAGCCATTCAACTCGGGTTATTTGCTAAGCTATGTATTCATCCAAAGCAAGTAAAACTGGTGAATCAATTATTTGTTCCGTCAAAAACAGATGTTCAATGGGCAAAAGAAGTTATAACTACTTTTGAAGAAGCGGAGAGCCAAGGACTAGCATCTATTAAATTAAATGGGGGAATGATTGACTATCCAGTATATAAACAAGCTCTCTCAATAGTTGAACGAATAAAGTAGAGAGGTGCTTATTACCTATATATAAAGAAGGTCTGTAAAAAATGAATTCTTCTGTTGAACAAAATAAGAGTGAAACAAGGTACGCCCGAAGCGCTAATCTAAAACGGATTTTAAGCTTAATAGTAGCTGTAACCATTTTTATAATGATCGTATACTTTTTACCTGATTCATTCTCTTACGCTGCAAAAATAATGACAGCTATAATCTGCTTTGGTGTACTACTGTGGGCCTTAGAACCGATTCCAATTGGGCTCACAGCATTGATTGTTCTACTTTTAATGCTTCTTTTTGATGTTGCTGAATCAAGTGTTATTTTTAGTGGATTTGCATCACCTGCTATTTACCTGATTGTTGGTGGAATGATGCTAGCTAAGGCAGTTAATGATACATCGTTAGCTAAGCGGGTTTCGTATATGATGTTAAGGAAATGGGGGCATACTTCCAAAGGTCTATTAGCCAGTATCCTGGTTATTACACAAATACAAGCCTTTTTTATTCCTGCAACAGCTGTTCGAACTACGTTGATGCTACCTATTTCTTCCATGATTATTGAAACGGTCGGTGCCAAGCCACAAAGTAATTTACGAAAAATGATCTTGCTAGGTGTAGCCTATGGAGGCAATATTAGCGGGACAGCTATTATGACAGCTGCCATAGGTAATATTTTAACAATAGAGCTGTTGAATAGCTATGTGAATATAAGCATTACTTATTTTCAGTGGTTTTTTTATACCTTTCCTTTATGGTTTATATTAATACCTTCTATGTGGCTTTTATTATTAAAGATGTTCCCATTACCTAAAGAGCAAAGAACATTTCCAATGATAAAACAGGAGATGGAAGACAAGATCCATGATTTAGGTCCAATCAATTATCGAGAACTTCGATGTCTGTTTATTTTAGTGCTAACTGTTGGTTTGTGGGTAACAGAGCCATTGCATGGTTTACATCCGAGTATTCCCGCATTAATTGGAGTTGCATTAATGACATTTCCAGGAATAGGTTGTGCTAGTTGGGACAACGTTGTAAAAATAAATTACAATACGGTTTTACTAGTTAGTGTCACGCTTTCGATGGGCTACACTTTAATAGATTCTGGGGCAGCAAGTACGATTAGTGAATATTTAAGTGTTGATTGGGTATTAAAGATAATACAAAACCCTGTACTTGCGGTAATTTTTGTTGTGGTGTTAGCTCAGCTATTTCATAAAATGATCTCCAACGTTTCGACTGCGGTGGTTACATTGCTCCCTATTGTATTAAGTTTAGCTTCTAATGCGAATATAGATCCATTAGTAGTAGGATTTACTGCAGGCTTATCGAGTCTATATGGGTTTGTCTTAATAGTAGAAACAATGCCAAATCTACTAGTCCATAGTACTGGGATGATAACTCAAAAAGACTTTTTAAAACCAGGGCTTTACGCAACGATCATAACCACTATTTTGACTATAATAGTAGGACTAACATGGTGGAGATTTATAGGCTTGGTGTAGGGGAGGAGGTCACTTCCAGGTTTTTGTCAGTATATGTCGAAAGAGTATTAAGTACGTACAAAAAGGAGAACAATCGGAATCAACCGACTGTTCTCCTTTTCGTTTTCTAGTAATCTTTTAGTCTTCGTCTACTGGATAAACGCCGTTTTCGTCATGTACTTCGTTTCCAGAGATTGGTGGATTGAACACACAAACCATACGCATATCAGTTTTGGCACGTAGTAGATGTTCATCATTCTTATCTAAAGCATAAAGTTCATCTTTTTTAATTGGCCATACTTTATTATCGCTGATCGTGATTACTTCACCTTCACCTTCAATACAATATACTGATTCTAGGTGGTTTTGATACCAAATATGTGTTTCTGTTCCAGCTTTTATGATTGTATCGTGTACAGAATATCCCATTCCGTCGTCTTTTACGATTAGTCGGCGACTTATCCAGTTGCCACCATCTACATCTTTTTCGCTACCTTGGATATCGTCTTTTAGTGATACTACTTTCATTTGTTATTCCCCCTGATTTTTTAGTTTGAGATAGGTTCTTTTACCATAGATTTAATACTTTCTTCAATTATTTCAAAACCTGCTTTAAGTTCATCTTCATCAATATTGATGGCAGGGAATAATTTAAATACTTCATCATCCGGGCCAGCTGTTTCCATAATTAACCCACGGCTGAATGCTTCGGCTGCAACTTTTTCAGCAAGTCCTTCTACGCTTGAACTGATTCCTATCATGAGCCCACGGCCTTTTACATGACCTTCTAATTCTGGATAGTTTTCGACCATACTTTCTAAAAAGTCGGCTACCATTTTAGATTTTTTCTTAATACCTGCTTCAAAGTTTGCATCTTCCCAATACTCAAGTGCAGCTGTTGCTGTAACAAATGCATGGTTATTACCACGGAATGTACCATTATGCTCACCAGGTTCCCATATATCCAAATCTGGACGGATAAGGGTAACAGCAAGTGGTAAACCGTACCCACTAAGTGATTTAGATAAGCAAACGATATCTGGATTAATACCTGCAGGTTCAAAGCTAAAGAATGTTCCTGTACGGCCGATACCTGCTTGAACGTCATCGACAATCAATAGAATATCCCATTGTTTACAGATCTTTTCTACGCGTTGTAGCCACTCGGAACTTGCAGCGTTTATTCCGCCTTCTCCTTGAACAGTTTCTAATATTACAGCAGCAGGTATAGCAACACCACTACCACTGCCTTCAAGGAAATGTTCCAGGTAATCTAGTGAGTCATAGTTATCATCCATAAAGTTGTCATATGGCATCGTAACTGAATTGTGAAGCGGGATTCCAGCTCCTTTACGCTTAAACGAGTTACCTGTAACCGATAAAGAGCCAATTGTCATACCATGGAATCCGTTCGTAAAGCTAATAACATCTGTTCTGCCTGTAACTTTTCTGGCAAGTTTTAAAGCACTTTCTACGGTGTTTGTTCCTGTTGGTCCTGGGAACATTACTTTATAGTCCATATTTCTCGGGTTTAAAATAGCTTCATAAAACTTGGTCAAAAATTGACCTTTTGCAGTTGATGCCATGTCCAATGAATGGGTAATGCCGTCATCTGTAATATACTCAATCAGTTTCTGCTTCATTTTAGGGTCGTTGTGACCATAGTTCAATGCACCGGCACCTGAAAAGAAATCAATATATTCTTTACCAGATTCATCCCACATTTTAGATCCTTTAGATTTAGTGAATACGGTAGGGAAATTGCGGCAATAGCTCCGTACTTCAGATTCCAGCTTATCAAAGACTTCCATATTTGTATGGGTCAAAAGTAATTCCTCCTTAGAATTTTATACTTATTTAAAACGTTTCTATTTTTACAGAACGATCGGTCCTATGCGAAAGCTTTGTTCTGCTTCATGTCCTTCACCAGGAAAGACTGCCTCCGGGAAGAAGTCGTTCACTTCACAATTTGTCTGGTTCTTTTCCGCGAAACCGCGAAATAATGATTGGGAGGCTTTGTTGGACGGGGTGACAGTCGCTTCCACGTATTGCACATCTTCACATGCATCGCGGTTGACTAGTTCTGTAAGCATTTTAGAAGCGATTCCTTTTCCCCTCTGAGAAGAATCGACTCCAACCTGCCATACAAACACCACATCCTGACGCTCTGGGGGGATAAAGGCGGTTATGAACCCGACTAATTCATCATTTTCTCTTGCAACTACACAAGTTTCAGCAAAGAATTCGGCCATCATAACGTATTTATAAGCCGAGTTTTGGTCGAGTGTTGAGTTGTTTACTAGTTCCCACATAGCAGCGCCATCTTCAACTGTCGGTGAATCAAACTGGACAGCATCGGTTGACACCTCTAATGTTGCGTTTTGACTTTTAATAGTAGTTCCTCCTTTGAAGGTACTTTTTAACTTTTTAATCAAAGAACATAATTAATAATAGGGAATAGTCAACAACTTATCAAACGGCTTAAATCCATATGAGAACGCTTTAATCGTGATTAATGGAACTTAAGCCTGTTTTTCTTAGTAAAATCAGCTAATTTCTAGCACATTGTAAGAATTCCTCAAAGGTGGGTGCCTGTCACTTCCTGGAAATTGCCGGTAAATGTCGAACTGGTTTGTAGACGGTAATCCCCTGTAGGAACTAGCACTGAAGTGTTTTGGAATGTTATAGGTAGGTGGTTGACCTCTTATTAATGATGATAATCCTCATACATTGTCAAGGGTTCCAGTTTTATCGATAAAATCAAACCTTATTTCTCATTTAGGGGTGATTTATAAAAATCATAGAGTAACCTCTAAAAATTTGATTTGAGTAATACGAATCAAAAAGAGGAACAGATACTTGGAAAAGGGGTACATGATTATTTTCAGCAGTCATCGTTCAAAAATGTAGAAGAGGAACGTTAACATAACAAACAAAAACTGGTTGCTGCTTTTCGATTGTTTGGCCGCTTTGGATTTTCTGAAAGGGTGGCAGGACATGTTACATACCGCGACCCTGAATTTTAGGTGAATCCTGGTATGCATTTTTAATAAAATAAAGGCTACTAGTTAATAATAAAGGTGAAGTTATTGAAGGGAAGTATTCGGTTCATAAATCAGCGTTTTCGATCCATGCATCTGTTCACCATAAGAGACCTGGTGTTATAGCATCTGTCCATACCCATTCGGTGCACGGGAAAACATGGTCTGTAAATGGGAGATTGTTAGATCTTGGATGCATGTGCGTTCTATCATGATCATTCCGTGTTTGACGAATATAAGGTGTTGCTTATGGAGAGGAAGAGGGGCTAAGGATTGGCAAGGCACTTAGAAATAACAAAGCCGTACTACTTAGAAGTTAGGGCCTTCTACGGTTGGTGGATTTATTGATGCAGCTGTTCTGGTTTATTAAGATGGTACGTACTTGTCAATCATAATTATTGGCAGAAGCAACTGGTATTGTCAATCCGATTGCTACTGAGGATGCTGCAAATACTGCAAAACAATTTTTTCTGCAGCTGGTTTTTCATCTATTTGACTTTTGTGTTTTGTATTTTCTTCTTCCAGTTCTTTCACTTTTTGTTCTAAGTCTTTAATGTCTGATTAAGATCCTTCTGAATTACAAGCGCTTAATAATAAAACAACTATTAATGTTAAAAATATGTTCTTTTTCAAACTTATGGCCCTCTTTTATATAAGCTAAATTTCACTATAAAAGTCCTAGGACTAATAGATGGTAATTATATCCAAGGGGAGGCGATGATAGCTGGTTAGCAATGAGATGACAAATTTTGATAATTATTTCCCGGGTAATATTTAAAACAGGTATTAGTTTATGCAGTTAATCTAGTTTTTCACTTTTTCGAGTTGTTCTAAAGACGGGTATATCAACATATCGATATATTAATAGAATTTAAAAATCGGGTGGTGAAGTATGCTATTAGATAAGGGACAAATACCTTCATACAAACAAATTTCCAAACACGTTCGGGGTAAAATTGTACAAGGTGAATGGGGTGTCGGACAGAAGATCCCTACAGAAACTGAACTTGGAAAACAGTTTAATGTAAGTAGAATTACTGTTGTTAAAGCATTAGAAAGGTTAGTGGAGGAAGGTTATCTGAAACGTGAACAGGCAAAAGGTACGTTTGTAAATACTCCTCCATTAGGAATTTTTCCTTCTGAGCTGTTGAGTACTTCTGAATCCATTACACGAAAAGGTGAAAAACCAGGATTTATTGTGCTAGAGAACAAGGAGATATTGCCATCTGCCCGAATTGTTAAGCTTCTTGGATTATGTCCGAATGACAAAGTTTGGAAGTTAAAACAACTTTTTTTGGCAAATGACGAAATAATAGGTATACAAATCAGCTATTTTTTAAAAGAGGATTTTCCTGAAGTTGATAAGAAAACGTATAACATCAATATTGACAGTGCTTTAGAGACTTGTCGTGCCATACAACTGGATGAAGAAGAACAAGAATTATTACAAGTGAAGGATGTTACTGGATTTTCGGTGGAAAGGCTGTTTTATTTAGAGGGTAAACCGGTAAAATTTGACTGTTCTATTATGCGAAGTGACAGGGTGGATAGTACTATAAAGTTAAAAAGTACACTAGGATAATAAATCTAATCCTAGTGTACGCGAGCTATCGTAAGAATTTAAACTTCCTCCCCGTTAATAAACACTCTTTCAGCTTTGTTTCTTAAATCAAAAGGATTACCGCTCCATATTACAAAATCAGCATCTTTCCCTGTTTCTATTGATCCAACTCGGTCTTCTACATCGAGATGTTTTGCTGCATTATACGTAATTGCTTGTAATGCCTGCTGTTCTGTTAAGCCGTTTTTAACAGCATGGATTGCGCTTGTCATTAAATATTCAATGCCTACAACCGGATGATCTGTCGTTATAGAGCATGGAACCCCTGCGTCTATAAGAGTCTTTGCTGTTGACCAGCCTTTATCTTTTAGTTCTACTTTAGAACGAGTTGACATAGTTGGACCAAACGAAACCCTTACATCATGTTTCGCAATATAATCAGCAATGTGGTGTCCCTCTGTGCAATGTTCAATGGTTACATTGATATCAAATTCACGTTTGATGCGAAGCACGGTTAAAATATCATCTGCACGGTGAGCATGAACCCGCAGTGGAATCTCTCTTTTTAGTACTTTTCCGATATTCTCCAAATCCAATTGTCTATCTACGTTATCTCTGTTCAAATAGTTTTGTGTCTCAATTAACTTTTCTCTCAACCTTGCTGCTACACCCATTCGTGTGGTAGGCATCTTTCCTTTATCACCATGAAATGTTTTTGGATTTTCTCCGGTTGCAGCCTTTAATCCTGAAGGTGAGGCTATAACCATTTCATCGACAATTTTTCCTGCCGTTTTTAATACGACCATTTCTCCACCGATGATGTTCGCGCTTCCCGGCATGACTTGGACTGTTGTAATTCCTGCTCTACGGGCGTCTTCAAACCCAACTTCCATTGGATTAATTCCATCTATCGCACGCACTTGTGCTGTGACTGGGTCACTCGTTTCATTGAAATCACTGCCTTCTTTTCCAACACCTGCTTCAGAGACCCCGAGATGTGTATGTACATCAATTAAGCCGGGTGTGACTGTCTTGTGATTTGCGTCAATTACTTCATACTCTTGTGGAATATTTTCAACGGCATCAATCGATGTAAATTTCCCATTTTTCACTAATATAATTTGGTCTTTTATCATATTACCTAATCCGTCATGGATGGTTGCATTTTTAATTGCTAGCATAAAAAGTATCCTCCTATTATTTTAAAAGTTTGCTGGGTCTCTTACGTAATTCTTTGATAATAGATTATTTTTTAAATATTGTAAAGGAGTAAAGAAATCATAAAGAGAACCATATATAAGCTAAAAATACTATGAAAATGATTGAAATTGGTAAACATTTACAATTATTACCATTAATGAAAATTCGTTTTTTGCGTAAAATAATAAAAGAATGGAGGATTAGATTATGAAGGAAAACAACGATAATTTCACGGTGGCCGGAACTGATATCGATGCAGTCAAAGAGCAAAGTCGACGTTCTGGATTGTCTTATAACGAAGCAAAAGAATGGATTGCTAAAACATCAGGAGGTCGCGGTACTAATGTTTATAGCGACACGGATGTAGAGGAAGTTAAAAGGAAAAACCGGGGAAAGGGGTAGGAATGGTGCCTGTCACTTCTCGGTTTTTGTCGAAGTGATTAGGATGGAAACTAGGAATGTGCACTTATGAAAGGTACTATTTTTACCATTATTGCATAAAACTCTAGAATATTATCTAATTTTTTAAGGATATATTTGACTATAAATTAAATTTTTGTTAAATTAAAAATAATAAGATAAAATTTATTAACTGCTAAATCTAATAGACTCTACTGGTGAAGTAGAGCAAAAACCTAGATTAAAACCAGTTATATGGACTCGTGTAGATTTACTTTATTTCTTCACGTCTATATTTCTGGTTTTTTTATTTTTTATAAAAGGAGGAATTTTTTTGAAAGACCTAATCGAATTGGATAAAAAGCATTTTATTCACCCAACTTCACCCATCCAACAGCAACAGGAAAAGGGTGCAAAGGTTATTTTTGAGAAAGGGGAAGGTATTTACTTAACAGACAGAATGGGGAACACCTTCATTGATGCGATGTCATCGTTATGGAATGTAAATATTGGACATGGGCGAAAGGAATTAGCTGAAACAGCTGCAAAACAAATGGAAAAATTGGCGTTTAGCTCAACGTTTTCCACGTTTAGCCATGAGCCTGCTATCAAACTGGCCGAAAAAATTGCTTCCATTACTCCAGGTCACTTAAATGCTGTCTTTTTTACTTCTGGTGGATCAGAGTCAAACGATTCCGCTATCAAACTAGTACGTCATTATTGGCGAATTCAAGCTCAACCCAATCGAAGGAAAATCATTTCATTGAAACGTGGTTACCACGGTGTCGCCGCGGGCTCTACTAGTGCGACAGGAATACCAGAATTTTGGGGAATGGCTGGTCATATGATGACTGATTTCACACATGCAGAATCGCCTTATGAAAATAATACCAATCAGGCAATAGATTCGCTCCGTCAGGTAATTGAAACGGAAGGATCGGATAAAATAGCGGCTGTTTTGGTTGAACCAGTGCAAGGAGCCGGTGGTGTACTAATCCCTCCAGCAGATTATTTACAAGAAGTTCGAGATCTGTGTAATGAGTATGGGGTTTTGTTAGTTCTTGACGAGGTTATAACTGGATTCGGTCGCACTGGAAAAATGTTCGGAATGGAAAATTGGGGAGTTGTTCCAGACATGATCACCTTTGCGAAAGGAGTAACGAGTGGTTACTTCCCACTTGGAGGTGTCGTAGTATCTGATCAGATTCATGAGGTGCTGAAGGAGAAATCAAAAGGTACGCTGTTTCATGGCTTTACATATAGTGGTCATCCAGCTGCAGCAGCAGTGGCATTGAAGAATATTGAAATTATTGAGCGTGAGGACCTTGTGGAGAATTCTCGGCAAATGGGATCGGTCATGCTAAATGGTTTTCAACATGTGAAGGAAGATTTGAATATTGTAGGTGATGTACGTGCTATCGGTCTTCTTGGAGCAGTAGAACTTGTTCAGGATCCCAAAACCAACAAGCACTTTTCACCAGATGCACAAGTCGCTCCCAAAGTGATTGAAGCGCTACATGAAAGAGGTGTAATATGTCGGGCTGTATCGTATGGTAACTCTGATATTATTTGTTTTGCTCCGCCGATTACTATCAATGAAAATCAAGTTAATACAATGGTTGGAAAATTACACGATTCCATATTAGCTGTACAGAAACAGCTTAGTGTTACGTATTAAGTTGAAGTGGAGACAACTCTCCCTATTATTTGTCCAATAAATCATATAGATGTAAAAAATTCCTACTTATCCGACATATCGTTTAGCTAATATTTATCCTTTCACACTTTTAAATATCTGAATAATTATACATTTAGAGCAAAAATTGTAAAATTAATTGGAGGGAATAAAAAGATGAGTGAACAGAAATTATCGAGAATTCTCGGCAATAAAGATGTAATCGCACTTGCTTTTGGGGCAATGATTGGCTGGGGATGGGTAGTGACTACGGGATTATGGATAACTGGTGCAGGGTCTTGGGGAGCTATTCTTGCTTTTTTGATTGGTGGTATGCTTGTTATCTTTGTCGGTCTAACCTATGCAGAACTGGCTTCTGCACTTCCACTTGCCGGTGGTGAGCATGTTTATACGTATAAGGCAATGGGGAGGACAGCTTCATTTATTGCGACCTGGGCAATTATTCTTGGATATGTATCAGTAGTAGCCTTTGAGGCGGTAGCACTCCCAACAGTTTTTGAATATTTGATACCGAACTATAGTATAGGTTATTTATATACGATAGCAGACTGGGATGTAACGATTACGTGGGCAGGTGTTGGTATTTTAGGGTCAGTTCTTATTGCATGGATTAATTATCGCGGGATTAAGCTGACTACCGCAATAACGTTTATTCTCACACTATTGATAGTAATAGCAGGTATTTTATTAATCACCGGAAGTACTGCTACAGGAAATGTAGAAAATATGGAGCCATTTTTTGAGAAAGGAATGGCTGGGCTAATGACTGTGGTGATTATGACTCCGTTTATGTTTGTAGGATTTGATGTTATTCCACAGGCTGCTGAGGAAATAAATTTACCTCAGAAAAGAATCGGACAGCTTTTAATATTCTCGGTTGTTCTTGCCGTAGTATGGTATATTGCTGTTATATTTGGTGTATCACGTGTACTTAGTCCTGAAGATATTGGAGCATCAAGTTTGGTAACAGCTGATGCAATGGCCAAAGCATTTGGAGATAGTCAGTTTATGGGCAATCTTCTTGTTCTTGGTGGTATTGGGGGTATACTCACAAGTTGGCTTGGGTTTTATGTTGGTGGAAGCCGTGCAATTTATGCACTTGCAAGAGCAGGAATGTTGCCTGAATCATTGGGAGAGCTACATCCAAAATATAACACGCCGTATAAAGCTATTATATTGATTGGTGTATTCTCAACTGGTGCACCATTATTAGGACGACCCGCACTTGTGTGGCTCGTTGATGCTGGTGGACTGGGATTAGTTGTTGCATGGTTAATGGTGGCAATATCATTCATTATTTTACGTAAAAAAGCTCCCGATATGAAGCGTCCATTTAAACTACGTGGTGGAACGACAATCGGATGGATCGCTGCATTCATGGCGGGTGGAATTACAATACTTTATATGCCAGGGATGCCATCAGCTCTCATTTGGCCATATGAATGGGTAATTGTCGGAATATGGGTTATCTTGGGATTGATATTATACAAGGTGTCCATGGCTAAATATGGTAAGGAATATGCAGATAAGAAAATGAAAGATGAAATTGATCGTATAGCATAGTTTATATAGATTTGAGAAAACTAGCGTTCTTTCTTTGGAAGGACGCTAGTTTTTTTATTGTCTAGGAAATTATAAAATTAGGAGCCTGTGGATAATTTATTTACTGCTTAAGCCACGTCCAGCTCCAGCGCCCGTGCTGTTAGTGGGCTTCCTGATCCTCCTTACGATAAGTCAACATCGAATCGCTACCGCTCTTCGTGTTTCCTTTATCTCATGCGGATTTGGAAGATCGACTAACTTCGCCGCTTTGCGCGGCAACGTCGACACACCCGCGATGCGCGGGCGCAGCCCATACGTCGCTAAACGGGCGCTTGCGCTTTTGTTCCAAAGATATTAGTCCATTCATTCAGGAAATAAAAGATAGATTTATAAACTTTATGATGAATAAGCTCCCAACTTTATAGCCGCACTACACGTCAGTGGTACGGCTTTAGTTGTGTTTAGCAAACTGTGGAACATTAGGAACTTAGCGCCTGTGGCGATTGTATTTACTATTTCTTCTATTTGTTTCCATTAATTAAATTAGGTGGTTTTTGTCCGTTTAAACCTGCTTCAAGGTTGTAAGCAGCAAGTTTGGACATTTTTAATTCAGTTTCGTGTGTTGAAGAACCAATGTGAGGGGTAGTAACAACATTTTTCATGCTTAATAGTGGGTTATCCCGCTCGATGGGTTCTTTTTCAAAAACGTCAAGCCCTGCAGCAGCTATTTGATTGTTCTTTAATGCACTGATTAATTCTTGCTCTACAACCGTCTTCCCACGTGACCCATTAACAAAAATAGCAGTATGTTTCATCATTTGGAATTCCTGTTTACCGATAAGTCCTTCTGTCTCAGTTGTAAGTGGTGTTATAAGGCATACGAAGTCAGATTGCTCCAATAAATTATCAAGATTACAATAAGTCGCAGCAAACTTTTCTTCAACATCTGGTTTTCTGGTGCGGCTGTTGTAGATGATTTCCATATCAAAACCAAAATGTGCACGTTGAGCAACTGCCTGACCTATTCTTCCCATACCAATGATACCTAATTTCTTATGGTGAACGTCGGTACCGAAGTGTTCCGGCTCAACTGCTTCTGTTATCCATTCTCCGTTTTTAACAAGGTGATCCAGTTCTGGTATTCTTCTTGCGGTTGCTATAAGGATGCCGAATATAGAGTCAGCAACCGTATCTGTGAGTACATCCGGTGTGTTAGTAGCCATGATTTTACGCTCATTTAACTGTCCGATGTCCAAGTTATTGTAGCCAACGGAGATATTGCTAACAATTTTTAAGTTTGGTGCTCGATCCAATAATTCCTGGTTAACTGGTAGTTCCAATCCGATAATGCCTTCAGCCTCTTTTAGGGTTTTTAGAAACTCAGGATCTGTTGTTGTATCAATATCTTTAAAGAAATAAACATCATATTTACTTTGCAAATCTTCCAATACAGGTTTCTCTATTCGGTTATAAGCTATAATTTTCTTTTTCATAAAATCCCCTTTCCAACTTCCAATAAGTAATCTACAACTAAAGTAGCTAGAAATTCAAAATAAGTCAATGGGAGGCACTTCCCGGTTTTTGTTGGTGGTTGAGTGATAGTAAAAATCCTGTAGCAAGTTGTCTACATTACAGGATTTGTTTTCATCAAGCTATTAAAGTTTTTGCCCATAATACTTGTCCAACGAGAATCCTCGCCCTAATATTTCAGAAGTATTAATAAAGATAACGAATGTAGTTGGTACTTCTCTTTGAAGAATTCGTTTCAATTGGACTGCTTCTTGTTGTTCGGTGACACATAGAATCATTGTTTTATCTGTATTGGAATAGCCTCCGACAGAGCGAACCTTTGTTAGCCCTCGATCAATTCCCCCACGGATTAGTTCTTGTATTTTTTCTTCTTCTTCTGTGATGATTAAGATCAGTTTAGATGCTGACGTGCGTAATTGAACAATATCGATGGTTTTACTTGTTATATAGATACACATTAAAGCAAATAAAGTAAGTTCGAGATTGAATACGATTATAGATGAAAAAACTACAAATCCATCTACAATAAGTTGAGAATATCCGCTTGAAAGACCAGTGAATCTCTTTACAATCTGCGCAATTGCAGCTGTTCCTCCCGTAGATCCATTGCCTTTATAAACAATTCCAAGACCTGTTCCCAGAACGATACCACCGTAAATTGCTCCTAATAGTGGGTTTGTAACTGTGTAAGGTATTTCGGCGGTAAGAAAGATGATAAAGGGAACCCAGAATGTACCAAGTAACGTTTTCCAACTAAACTCTTTCCCCAAAGCAATCCAGCCAAGGATGAAGATCGGAATGTTAATGAGAAACTGTGTGTAGGCAGGGCTTAACGCATAAAGTTCAAACAAAATGGTGCTGATCCCTGAAATCCCACCTGCAGCGAGTTGTGACGGAAGTAAAAATAAATTATAAGATAAGGCCACTAATGTAGCTCCAAAGATAATTTGAAGATATTCTATTGTAGGTTTATTAAGGTTGTTCTTAATCATAGGTGTTCTATTCCTCTCCTAGATAAATACTTCTCCCTGCTACATTTTATCATTGGGAAAGGCGCCTGTCACTTCCCGGTTTATGTCGGTTTATGTCGAATTGGATAATAATTGTTTTAGAAGATACTAGAACTTGTATGTATGGTATCATTTACATAGGTTCTAGCAGTTTTTTATACATAGACTAGTAGTACAACATCTAGCTTGGTTACCTTAAAAAACGCGAGGAGGATGACTATGCAACAAATTGAAAAATTACTGGAGAGTAAAAAGGAAGAATATCTTGATTTACTTTTTACATTTTTAAAGCAGAAGAGTATTAGTGCACAGAATGTTGGGATGCAAGCGTGTAGTATCATGTTAAAAGAAATGATGGAAGAAGTCGGGATTGACACGACTTTAATTGACACAGAAGGGCACCCAGTTGTTTATGGTGAGATCATGAATGAAAGCAATAATTTTACCCTTCTCCTGTATGGACATTATGATGTTCAGCCTGCAGACCCATTAGAGGAATGGAACACGCCTCCTTTTGAACCGACTATTGTAGATGGGAAAATTTATTGTCGGGGGGTTGGTGATAATAAAGGTCAACTAATGGCACAATTATTGGCTATTAAAAGCTATCAAGAGGTGATGGGAGATCTCCCGATTAATGTGAAGTTTGTTTTTGAGGGGGAAGAAGAAAGCGGGAGCCCTAACATAGCAAAGTTTGTGGAAGATAATCGTGATCTATTAAAAGCAGATCTAGTGTATACTTCAGACGGACCGATGCATGATAGTGGTGCTCCTTTTGTGTTACTTGGTGTTCGTGGAATGCTTTATGTGGAATTGACTGCTAAAGGTGGAGATTGGGATAGTCATTCTGGTAACAAAGGAAATATTGTGCCTAACCCTGCATGGGAATTAGTCGAACTGTTAAATACGATGAGGGCTAAAGATGGAACTATTTTAATAGATGGTTTTTATGATGATCTGCGCGAGCCAACAAAAAAGGAATTGGAGCTTATCTCAACACTACCTTTTGATGCCGATCAGTTAGGAGAACAGATCGGGTATAAAGATTTTGATATGACTCGAGAAGAATACTACAGGAAATTAACCTTGGAGCCAACATTAAACATTGCTGGTTTTCACAGTGGATACGGTGGTGAAGGTTCAAAAACGATTATACCATCTACTGCTATGTTAAAAATTGATATGCGTCTTGTCGTTGATCAGGACCCAGATGATATTTTGGATAAATTTATTAAACACGTTAAAAAGCATGCGCCGGATGTAGAAGTGATAAGCCATGGGTCTATGAAACCGTCACGTACTCCTTCTGATTCCAAGGTAGTTAGCGTTGTTAAACATGCAGTCGAAAACGCTTATAAAAAGAAGCCGATTTTACAGCCAAGCCTCGGTGGTAGCTTGCCAGATTATGTGTGGACACAAATCCTAGGGGTGCCATCTGTTGTGGTTCCGTATGCAAATTTTGATGAAGCCAACCATTCTCCAAATGAGAATATGGGCGTCGATAACTTTTTTGATGGAATTATGTGTACGTGTCATGTGATTCGTGAATTAGGTGAGGTTTATAAGTCATAATTGGAATTATGATGTTCTACAACTACAATCGTAAGAAATGCTATATTGGGGGCAGGTTCTAAAGAATAAAATTTTTTACTAACTCTGCCCCCAAACAATGAAGAGAATTCGATAGTAATGGTGAAGAGTTAGTCTGAAAGGCTTTTTAGATGAGGGTACTCAAAGAAAATGGTAGATTGGTGGTTCGGCCCCGTTATGTTCCATTCATTAATCGGATACCCACTTTTATGACAAAGTTCTGAATGGACCTTATTGCCTCTTAATTTACAAAAAAACGCTAATTTTTACGTAAATAAGAGCCACTGAGTCCGCAATTAACCAAAAACCAGCCTATTTGCAATAAATAAGGACCGCTAAGTCCACAAAGTCATACCAATTTTTTCAAATAGCTACATTCTTAAGGAAATCACTAACTTCACTACAAAAAAACGGCACTATCTCACGCAAATACGAGAAATAATGCCGTTCTTATTAAAGATGGAGCATAGCGGGCTCGAACCGCTGACCTCTTCGCTGCCAGCGAAGCGCTCTCCCAGCTGAGCTAATGCCCCAGTGAATCAAGTTTATATTATATGCCTTTTAGCGAGTTTTTTCAAGGGGGGTGCCTGTATTTGTCTGGTCACATAGTTATGGAAATGAATCCCCCAAATCCGCATCATTGACTGTCACGCCGTCACACCAGATCATTACACAGGAAGAAAGGCCACAAATCAGAAGGATCCTAGAACTTTGGGATATTAATGAAGACGACCGATCATTTCTGGGTTAGCTCAAAATCTTGTTCCACAGGGATTAACATATTATCAAAAGGAAGACTGGTTACACACGGTCAACTATTTAGATGATGGTAGACCTGGTACCTTAACTGTAATCGATGCAAAAACCGAAGAATTAGTTAATCAGTTGTATTGTTTAACCAAGATGGTTCACCATACACGGGACATGCTGGAGGAGTTGCTGTCAGTAAAAACCATGTTTGGGTTGCTTCAGAAAGTTCACTATTTCCGTTAAAGATTAGTGATTTAGTATCGGCCGAAGATAATGATGAAATTCAGTTCAGTAGCCAAACATCAGGTCCTGTGGAGGCTGCCTATACTGTATATGATGATGGAATACTTTGGTTGGAGAGTTTTATGAGGCAAATAGCTACCCTAACGAGCCAGATCATCATACCACGAATCGTAACGGAGAAACTCATTATGCTTGGATGATAGGCTATCCTTGACAGACCAACAGATATGTAATCGGTTGATTAATGGAATGTAGAGTCGGATAATCCTGCCACACCTGATTATGTATTGTCAACAACTGAAAAAGTTCAGGGTGCGATCGTTCAACAGAAGGGTGTTAAGGGTGTTACAGGTATCACGTTAAACACTTCTTTTGGAAGAGGAAACGATAGTAACTTGTATAGATATGAGAGTCCAATAAAGGAAACTCCACATGACTGGGTGACTATTTGAGAAAAAGAAGTACCACTATGGTTCCTTGATGGTCAAACAGCAAAACCAAGAGAAAGTATAATGGCTATTCCAATGCCAGAAGGAATAGTGGAAGTTAAAAATGATCTTTATGTTGTCTTTGAATCCGGAGCTAACAAATACCACTATACCACGACATACCCAATGGATCGCATGCTAAAGATAGATTTCAGGACATTAATGAAAGAGGATATAAAAGATTATTGAAAATGAAAGTAAAGAGAGTCAAACCTTGACGAGCAAGAGGGGATGGTCAATGTACCGTTCCCTTTTGCTTTTTGTGTTCTATATATACTTGACATTCTTGGCTACTACTTAGTATTTATATCTTACTGATACCCGATTTCTTTGGAAATATCCATTGCTGTTTTCTTCACCATATAAATTACTTTATCTAGCATGGGATCTATTCGATTAATTGGGCCAACCAAGCTTACGGACGCGATTACTCGTCCTAAAGAATCACTTATAGGAGAACTTACACTAATTACATTATCTTCATATGCAGAAATAGAAATGGCATAGCCCTCTTTAATGATTTCTTTGATTTCTTCTCTAAGTGTCTCCTCATCTGTGATGGTATTGGAAGTGTAAGAAATCATCTCTGTTTTTTCAAAGAAAACTTGAAGTTCATCTTCACTTAAACCTGACATAAGTGACTTACCTGTTCCAGAGGCATATATTGGAAACGTGTCTCCGGTATTTCTAGAATATACTAGTCCCGTACGATCACCTTGATGACGCTCAATCACCAATCCTTTAAAGCTTGATTTATCAATGATTGATAGATATGCAGTTTCTCCAAACTCTTCAGATAGTTTACCTAAATAATGTTTTCCCATTTTTTTAAAGTCAATATTGTTATATATAAATAACCCAAAATGCATTAGGGTCATTCCTAAACTGTAATGACCTGTATCAACACTCCTTTGAACGAACCCTCTGTTCTCTAAAGTAGTTAAAATGTTGTAGCAAGTACTAATAGGCATATCTAGTTCTTGCTTGATTTCTTTCAATGTTAGAGACTCCTGTTGTTTTAGTAGTTCCAGAACATTTATAGCCTTGTGTATGGAAGGGATTTGATATTTATTTTGTGACAACTTTGACACTCCTAATATAAATGTATTTAAAATAGTTTGACAAATTTTAATATTTATTTTATTATAATACTTAATTTCATAAATGTAAATAGTTTTTCATATATATGAAATTAAAACTTTGTTTAAAGATTTATTATCACATTATTATAATTCAGTTAGGAATTGTGAATTTTGTAGATTTGGATAATTGAATAAATTTTTGGGAGGTGATGCTTGTATGTATGAAAACCGAGAATACAAAAATTTAAATAAAGGGGGATTTACTAATGAAACTTTCTATTTCTAAAGAGGAGACGTATGAGAGACAACAGCGTTTTTTATCAACTTTGACAGACAAACAATTAGAGTGCGCAATTTTATTTAACTCAACAGATATCTTTTACCTCACAAGATTTTACTTCATTCCCACAGAGAGGCCAATGAGTTTCTTTATTGATCCAACAGGAAAAACACATCTTTTTGTACCTGCATTAGAAGTTGAACACGCTACTGAATTTTCTTGCGTAGATCAAGTTCATAGTTATCCAGAATACCCTGGGGAAAACCATCCTATGATTCATTTAAAAGCTATATTGAAGGAATTGGGGTTTGAGCATAATCAAATAGGAATAGATTCAGAAGGTTACGGTTCCCCGTATGGTTATAGTGGTGCTAGTGTTAGACAATTAATTGATGCAGAATATACTTCAATACATGGTTTGGTTCAAGAGATACGCTATATTAAGTCAGCTGCAGAGATTGAAATTATTAAAGAGTCATGTAGATGGGGAAATCTAGCACATCGCTTATTGCAAAAATATTCAATTCAAGGTTCTAGTGAAGTGGAGATAGAATTGAGAGCTAGCCAAGAAGCTAGTCTTGCTATGATTGAAACTTTAGGACAAGAGTACAAGCCACATGGGAGGACAGCACGAGCAGGTTTCAGGGGACAAATTGGTGAGATGTCTGCTTTTCCACATGCTGTTACCCAAAATAATATATTAAAAAATAGAGATACTCTTGTAACATATGCAGCTGCTGATGTATGGGATTATCACAGTGAATTAGAGAGAACCATGTTTGTAAATGAGGTGACTTCCGAACAGGAAAAATATTTCCACTTAATGTATGGTGCACAGGAAACGGCGTTTCAACATATTAAACCCGGACAACCTACATCAACTGTAGAAAGGGAAGTGCAAAAATATTATAAAGAAAATGGTATTCAGCACTTGACTAGACATCATACAGGCCACGCATTAGGATTATTGATTCACGAAGCACCGTTTTTTGATTTAGGAGATCATACTATTATGAAAGCTGGTATGGTATTTTCTGTAGAACCTGGAATTTATGTAGAAGGCCTTGGAGGATTTCGGCATTCAGATACCATCTTAGTTACTGAAAATGGAATGGAAATGTTGACTTATTATCCAAGAGATTTAAATTCAATGATTTGCTAAATACAAATAAATTGTAATCTATTTGAAATAAAAAGGAGGAAAAGAAATGAAGGAGTACAAAAATCTATTAATGGGAGCGGCTATAATACTTTTAGTAACAATTACTTTAAGTGCTTGTAGTAATTCGAATCCAGAGGAAAATGATGTAAGTGTAGAAGCAGAGGTTGATGAAGCAAGTGTAGAATTAGCTTCCGAGCAAGAGATTAATATTAATCTTTCCCAAGAACCACCTTCGCTTAACCCAGGTATTGCAACGGATACAACATCAGGGTCAGTGCTAATTCAAATATTCGAGGGATTAACAAGAGTTGGGCCAGATGGAGAAATTCAAGAGGCAATGGCTTCAGATATTGATATTTCAGAAGATGGAACAGTCTATACTTTTACCATTCGTGATGATGCTAAGTGGTCCAATGGTGATCCTGTAACTGCTGAAGATTTTGAATTTGCATGGAAATGGGCTTTAAATCCTGATAATGCTGATGCTAATTATGCTCACTTACTTTATAGTATTAAAAACGGTGAACAAGCAAAAGCTGGAGAAGTGCCCCCAGGTGAGATAGGGATTGAGGTTTTAGATGAAAAAGTTTTAGAAGTTACGCTTGAAAGGCCTACACAATACTTCTTAGATTTAACAGCTTACCATACTCTTTATCCAGTTAATAAAAATGTTGTTGAAAACAAAGATAAGTGGTTCCTGGATGCTGGCGACCAATATACAACAAATGGTCCCTTTAAGTTATCAAAATGGGAACATGATAACGAAATAGTATTAATAAAAAATGAAGAATATTGGGATTCAGAAAATGTTAATCTTGATAAAATCACTTTTGTAATGGTAAATGACGAGAGTACAGAGTTAAATATGTTTAATAGTGGTGAATTAGATTGGGCAGGTCATCCAACTGGCAAGATCCCTCTTTCTTCTATAGATTCACTTAAAGAAGAGGAAGTATTAGTAACTGAACCTAAAGAAGCAGTTTATTATTATGCTATGAATGTGGAAGAGGAACCGATTGATAATAAAAATATCAGGAAGGCACTTTCGTTGGCTATTGATAGAGAAGGTATCGTAAATAATATTACAAAAACAGGAGAATTACCAGCAATGGCCTTTGTTGCTCCTCCTATATGGTCGGAAAATAAAAAAGGCTATTTTGAAGATAACGATGTTGAAAAGGCTAAAGAGTACTTAGAGTTAGGGATGAAAGAAAAAGGATATAATACAATTGAAGATATGCCACCAATTACACTATCCTATAATACTTCAGAAGAACATGCCCAGATCGCTCAAGCAATTCAAGATATGTGGAAGGAAAATCTTGATCTTGATGTTGAATTAGATAACAATGATTGGCAAGTCTATCTTGATAAATTAGGTTCTGGTGACTACCAAGTTGGTCGTTTTGGGTGGGTTGGTTTAATATCCGATCCAGTAAACTTTCTTGAAATCTTTCAAGAAAAAGGTGGGGCAAACAGAACTAATTGGGTAAACCAAGAGTATACCGATTTAATAAGACAATCTCGAGACCAAGTCGATCCTGACAAACGTAAAGATACTTTGAAAAGCGCTGAGCAAATTTTAATGGATGAAATGCCAGTAGCACCTATATATTTTTATTCAAATATCTACGCACATCAAGATTATCTTCATGATGCCTATGTTTCTTCTTTAGGTACTATTCAATTTAAGTGGGCATATGTGACTGAAAAATAATTTAAGGTCAAAGAGAAATAGAATATATGCATTTCTATTTCTCTTTGACGATATTAAAGTTCAGTACTTATATATTAAATAAGCTAAAGCTTAATGAAATTAAATAATCTGTTGAAGAGAAATGAGAAAGGAGGATATTCGTGAAATTAGTTTACGTCATTCCGGGTCCCTTAAATAAGAAAGAAGTGGAAAGAAGAGGAATAATTTTAAAAGAGTGGGCTTCCCCTCATGTCAAAGTAGATATTGTGAGGGTAGAAGAAGGCCCCGCTTCGATAGAGTCTATGTATGAAGAGTTTTTAAGTATTCCTGCGACTGCTAGGAAAATTTATGACTTGGAAAAAGAAGGCTATGATGCAGCTATCCTTGGATGTGCTGGAGATCCTGGACTTGAAGCTTATCGAGAGATTACTTCTAAAATGTTAGTAGTAGGGCCAGGAATGTCTAGTGTTCATGCTGCTTCCATGCTAGGTTATCGTTTTTCAATACTAACAGTCTCTAACAGCACTATACCAAACAGTCATGAATTAGTACGTAAGTCAGGTTTGACAGAAAGATTAGCATCTATAAAACCTGTAAACATTCCGGTGTTAGACCTTGCGACTAACCGTAGTGAAACTTTAAAGAAGATAAAAAAGATAGCAGAAAGCTCAATTGTAGTAGATGGAGCTGATACTATTGTATTAAAGTGTATGTCTATGGGATTTCTTAATATAGCCGAAGAATTACAAAATGACTTGGGTGTCCCAGTGATTAACCCAGCAAAAGCAGCATTAAAAGCTGCAGAATTTTTAGTGGGGAGCGGTTATCACCATTCGAATAGAGCATATTTACAACCTCCAAAATTAGCATTTGGAAAAGTTGAATCACTTGAAGAATTATTTATTAAATAATATAGGAATTATTTTGAGGAGAGATAAAATGAAAACAAAACTCCATGAAGAAAAGCAAGTAATAAATGATATAAATTTAGAAATACCAAAACGAATATTATCTAAATTTAGCAAGTTGATTCGAGAATCTGGTAGTGATGATGAAAAAATAGCAGCTTCTTATCTTACAAGTTATTTAGAAGAGTGGGAAGTTCCTCATCAAGTTCATTATCCAAAACTTTACTTGAGTGTACCTAAGGATTCATCTTTACAGATAAGTCACCCAATAGAAAAAAATATCAGAGCGAAGGTACCTTCATTTTCAAAAGCTACAGAGAAACAGTGTAGTGGAGAAATTGTCTATATCCAATCGAAGAAAGCTTCTAAAATTGAGGATATTTTTTCTGGAGGCCTAATAGAACATGATGAGGATAGTTTGAAAGATAAAATTGTTTTAACTGAAGGATATCCAATGCCTGGACAAGTCAGTACTTTCCAAGAAAGTAATGCTAAGGCAGCTATATTCATTAGCCCTGGCCAACGTATTCATGAAGGGATATGTACACCTGTTTGGGGTTCGCCAGATTTAGATAGTATGGATAATGAACCTCATATTCCTGTTCTATCAATTAGTAAAGAAGATGGGGAATTGCTAAAAAAAATATGCGAACAAGATACTGCACATATTAAGTTTGAAACAAACTTAGACAAAGGATGGTTTGATTGTCCATTGATAGACATTTTCATCCCGGGAACAGTCGAAACAGACAAGTATGTTTTACTGCATGGACATTTGGATTCTTGGCATGAAGGAATTGGTGATAATGCAACTGGAAATGCTGCTTTATTGGAGATAGCGAGAGTATTGCACAAGAATAAGGATAAAATAAAAAGGAGTATTCGTATTGCTATTTGGCCAGGCCACTCTACTGGACGTTATGCAGGCTCAACTTGGTTTGCTGATCAATATGCATTAGATTTAGATGAGAACTGTATCGCCCAGGTTAATTGTGATTCACCAGGTTGTCGCTGGGCAACATCATATTCCAATATTAATTGGATGAGTGAAGCAGATGAATTCTGTAAAAAAGCAATTAAGGATGTTGTTGGTCAAGACTCTTCTGGTTCAAGGCCAAGACGTTCAGGTGATTATTCATTTAATAATATAGGGATCACTTCTTATTATAAACTATCATCTACTATGCCAGATGAACTTATAAAGGAAAAAGGTTATCATCCAGTAGGCGGTTGCGGAGGAAATATAGAATGGCACACTGAAGATGACCTACTACACATAGTAGATTACGACATCTTAAAGAAAGATATAGAACTTTATCTAGTTTCAGTTTTTCGGGTACTTAATAAACCCATCTATCCGTTTAATTATGTTAATACTATTGATGAAATTATAAATACAATTCAACAATATCAACAAGAATCTGGAAGTCATTTTAACTTTGATTTAGCTTTGCACGAGGCTGAACAATTAAAACAATCTTTAACTGAATTTTATCAGAATATAGAGTATTTAAAAGGTGAATCAATAACAGACATAGATGTACAGAAACAGAACAATAAATTACTGAAGTTGGGGAGAATTTTAATTACGATGAATTATTCACGAAGTGGTAAGTTCAGACAGGACCCTGCACTTGAGGTGCCACCACTACCTGATATAGCGCCTGCTCTAACACTTCAAAAGCTTCAACCTGATTCTCACCTTTATAATGTAACAAAAAACCATTTAACACGTGGTCAAAATCGTATTATTTTTTCTTTAAGAAAAGTAAAGGAAATATTAAAAACTAGTAATTAAGCATTTATTAAACTATTAATTTAAGAAGGGAAGATATAAATGAATTTAAATAAAGTACTCCAAGTGCTAGAAAGTAATTTTGATAAAGATTTGGAAAAGGTTCGTGATTTGTTAAAAATGCCAAGTATTAGCTATACTGGGGAAGGGATACAAGAGACAGCAAGTCGTTTAAACGATTTGATAATAGAAATGGGAGGAACTTCTGAAGTTGTTAAAACTGAGGGACACCCTATTGTATTTGGAGAATTAGACGAAAACCAGGAACATACAATACTAATATACGGTATGTATGATGTAATGCCTACAGATGAAGATGGTTGGACTGTGGATCCTTGGGGAGCAGAAATAAAAGATAATCCAAAACTAGGACCATGCATAATAAATAGAGGAGCTGTAAATACAAAAGGCCCACTTGCTGCATTTTTTAACACTTTAAATGCTATTAAAAAAGTTGATGGTAAACTGCCTGTCAATATATTGTTTGCTTTAGAAGGAGAAGAAGAGATGGGTAGTAGAAGTTTCCCAGCATTCCTTGAAAAATATAAGGATAAACTATCGAAAGCTGAAGCTGTGCTATTCCCATTTTTTGAACAAAATCATGAAGGAACCCCGAGTCTAAGACTAGGCACAAAAGGATTACTCTATTTTGAGTTAATTTGTCAAGGTGGAGATTGGGGTGGACCAAGAAGCAGAGGAATCCATGGTTCTTATAATGCCTGGGTGAAAAATCCAGCCTGGAGAATGGTAAATGCTTTATCTACATTAGTAGATGACAATGAAAATATTCTTGTTGAGGATTTTTATACGGATGTTGCCGACTTAAAAGATAATGAAAAGAAAATTTTACGAAGACAAGTGGATGAAAATTTATTTAATGAAAATGTATTTTTGGAAAACAATGATGTAAAAACATTTAAGTATTCTTCTAAAGGATTTGATTTATGGGAAAAGTACTTTAGTAGACCTCAGCTGAATATAGATGGGATATACTCTGGATACACAGGACCCGAAACAAAAACTCTTTTACCACATATTGCTACTGCAAAAGTAGACGTTAGAATGGTACCGAATATGGATCCAGATAAAGTAGCAGACACGATTCGTAAACATCTCGATCGGAATGGGTACTCTGATATTGAAATGAAAATTTATAACAAATATTATTGGTCGAAAGTAGATTTTGAAGAAAATATCGTTCAAGCTATGGCAGATACTTACCGTGACATGGGTGAGGAACCACAAGTCTGGCCACTAAATCCTGGAAGTGCACCTTATTATGTGTTTGAAAGACACTTGAAAATACCTTATGTAGCTGGAGGTATGGGTCATGGATCGCGACAACATTCTAGTGATGAATATTGTACAGTTCAAGGAGTTCTTGATTTTGAAAAATCTATGGCTATATTCTTAAATAATTATAAGAAACGAGTATCAGATAACTAATTTTCACTAAATGAGTTACAAAAAATCAATGAGTTAAAATAACTTAATCGTCATGCTTATATAGATACCTAACTTATAACTAATAGAAGTGCAAAGTAATAGTAATTCCGTTATTTTGCACTCCCTATTTCTATTTACGAGAATTGATAAAATATAATTATTCCCCTTTTTGGGTACTTTCATAGACTGTACAGTTGTCTGTTACTCCATTACAATTAAATAAAATACATATCAAGGGGCGAACGAGCATGAAAATAGATATTTTAGGATACTGGGGAGCCTATCCATCAGATGGTGGGGCTACTGCTGGATATTTAATTTCTACTGATGAGGGTCGTATTTTACTAGATTGTGGTAGTGGGATTATGAGTAAGCTTTCACTTATATCAAAAGCCGAAGAGCTTTCTGGGGTAATTTTGTCTCATTTACATTATGATCATATGTCTGATGTGGGTGTTCTACAATATGCGGTTGCAGGAGCTTTGCGTACAGGCAGAATGAGTGAAAGGATTAAAATTATATCACCAACAGAGCCTGTAAATAAGTGGGAACAGATTCAGAGTAAGCAGTCTGAGAATATTCCTTTAGAACAATTGACTAGTCTGACAATGGCTGGTGCTGAGATAGAATTTTATGCCGTAAACCATACGATACCATGCTATGCAGTCAAGATTACATATAAAAATAATGTGTTTGTTTATTCGGCTGATACGACGTATATGGATTCTTTAGCCGAGTTCGCACAAGGTGCCAATGTATTTATTTGTGAGGCAACCAATTGCGAGGGGAGTACGCACACTGTAGGTGCAGGGCATATGGATGCTAAAGAAGCTGCTAAAATTGGGAGGAAGGCTAAAGTCGGGAAACTCATCTTGACACATTTACCATCTGATGGTGATTTTCAATTAATGAAGCGGCAGGCAACTGAGGTGTTTGGTAGAGAAGTATATTTGGCAACAGAAAATGATTCGATCACATTGGAGTAGTTACTATCCCGGATTTTATTGGTTTTGGGAAAAAGTTCAAGTGGTGTATAACGTAAAACCATGTTATAATCATAAAGCGATGAGCTGATTTGTGTAAGACGAAGGACAATGCAATACATGTGAATGTGAACACATGGTTCTGCGCCACAAATAAACGCGAGAGACGTCTGTATGTCATACAGGCGTTTTTTTAGTAGATAAGAAAGTATAAAATTTTCTTATCTACATAAGTGTAACTAAGGCTTCCGCCATTAAGGCTTGGCGATAAGCCAAGTTTTCTAATAGCTTAGGAAATTATAAAATTAGGAACCTATGGATAAATTATTAACTGCTTAAGCCACGTCCAACTCCAGCGCCCAACGACTAGTGGGCTTCCTGATCCTCCTTGTGATAAGTCAACATCGAATCGCTTACGCTCTTCGTGTTTCCTGTATCTCACGCGGATAAGTCCAGCCCATACGTCTACACGGGCACTTGCGCTTTTTTTTCTAAATACCTGTTCTAAAAATATAAAGTGAACATATAATGAAAAATGTGCATTTTATCTTTAGCAAAACTTGCATCCTTTTTCATCAAATTTTTCATGTAGTTATGCTAAGGGAACAAGAATAGTCATGTGGATATGACTACATATGGGAGGGCGTTTTAATGCCGTGTGGAAAACATCAATTGGAACTTGATATTCCAATAGAATACACTTGGAATTTTGTTAGTGATATGAACAACTGGGCTCCATTAGTGCCGGGTTATGTGAAACATGAAATTATAAGTTGTAATCAATCAACTTGGGAATTCAAAGGGGAAGTTGGGAAGATAAAAAAATCAGTCTGTCTTCAAATAGATATAACCGAATGGAAGAAACCATCAACAGTCTCATTTAATTTAACAGGATTAAACGAAAACTTTGATGGAAATGGATATTTCCAAGCTGAAAAAATTAATGATAAGTTGACAGCTATGACTGGTTTTCTAAATATAACTGCAAGAGGATTCACTGGACCAATGATTAATTCAGTTCTAAGGACAATCGTTCCAAAAACCACAAGAGAGCTCACTGCAGCAGTTGCTACTAAAATGGGAGAAGTAGAAACTGTTATGCATTAATATAGATTGGAGCACGGATATCGCAGAAAACGGGGGGGTGCCTGTCACTTCCTGGTTTATGTTGAATATTGTCGAATGGATGTTAGTTTTTGGTAGCTATTAGCATGAAATTTATTATTAAACTAGCAGGAATTCTTCTTTCGTGTGACGAATTAAAAAGATGTAGAAGAAGGGAGAATTATACATATGACGAATCAAGCAACGATTTTATTTTCTAACGATGCACGAATGGAGAAGGATGAATTCATCAAACAGTATATCGAAAGTAGTTCAACTGCTTTTAGTACAGTATTCATCGATGGGGAATTAATAGTTGGCATAAAAGAAGTGAGTGAGAATACACAGACATACGAGAAAGTGAGAATGTTAGCAGGATCAATTGCCAGAGCGCTAGGTGGTCGTAAAGTTGAGCAGGCTTCTATAACTGAAAAAGAGCTTACAAAAGCTTTTTATAGTCTAACGACAGAATCTGTCATAACAGCATTTGTGGAAGGATGGAGTTTAGGGTCGTATCAATTTTTAACCTATAAGTCCAAAGGGGATTCAGTTAAAACGGAATTGCAGGTTAAGGCTGATGAAAAGTTCCAGTCATTTGTTGAAGCTGGTAAGAATCGTGCTGAAGCGATGGCATTTTCACGTGACTTAATGAATGAGATTCCAAGTATCTTAAATCCATCAACGTTTCCCTCTATTTTAGACAAAGAATTTGCGGATACTGATGTAGAAGTGACTGTTTTTGATAAAGAAGAACTTGAAAAAAGAGAGATGAATGGTTTATTAACAGTTGGTCGAGGAAGTAAACATTCACCTGCTTTCGTTGAACTGTCATATTGTGGGGATGAATCTAAACCGCTTGTCGCACTAGTAGGAAAAGGCGTGACATTTGATACTGGTGGTATTAGCTTGAAAAAAGGAAGAGATTTAAGTAATATGCGCTATGACATGGGTGGTTCAGCTGCTGTAGCTGGGGCGATGAAGTTATTGGCAGCGTCAAAAGCTAATGTAAATGTGGTCGCACTCATTCCGATTGCAGAAAATGTTCCGGATCGTCACGCTGTGATTCCGGGTGATGTTGTTCATTATAAAAATGGATTGCATGTACAGGTAGGTAATACGGATGCCGAAGGAAGACTGATTCTAGCGGATGGACTAATCCGTGCTGGGGAGTTAAAAGCTGACTATGTAGTTGATATTGCTACATTAACTGGAGCGATATTGAATGCATTAGGATCTAAACTCGCCGGGGTTTTCGGAGATGAGGAACTATCTGCTGAGATGAAACAAATTGGTGATGAAAATGGTGACTTCAACTGGCCGATGCCACTAGTAGACGCTTATGATAGTTACTTGGAAAGTGAATATGCCGATTTTAATAATACGAACGGAAAAGCTGAAGCAGGTTCCATTGTTGCCGCTCTATTCCTACGTCGCTTTGTGCCGGAAAACTGTAAATGGCTGCATGTCGATATGGCAGGAGTCATGAGTACCCAAGAGAGAGGATATTACTCTAAAGCAGCAAGTGGATTTGGCGCAAGATTACTAGCCGACTTTGTAGTTGGGAGATAGAAGAAAGGTGTCACTTCCCGGGTTTTTTTAATATTGTCGAATAGAGTTATGGTTGTTAAACTAGGGGGGAACTAGATTAGGCTAGGCTTCCCCTGTGTTTTTGCTTTGACCAGCACCGAGAAGGTATTCTAAAGAATTTGGTCCTTCATTTGTTCCACCCATTTCTTGTTCATCTACAGTAAGTGGAGGAAACTCCCTAACATGAAAAGTGTTTCTTAATTCGGATTCCATTTTATCATCTATTTGTAAGGTTACGAGTGTTTCTTGTACAAAAAATCACTCTTCTTAAGGAGTTTCGGATTATCATTGCTTTAAAACGTTTAAATCCAGAGCTATCGAGCACGACATAAATCATTGTTTTTCTTATTGTATTAGCTTATACTATTTAAAGGTTTTCATTAGTATTAACGGAGGAGGTTTTTTAATGCAACGCATGATGTGTAAAGGAAAGATACATAGAGCTACCGTAACAGAGGCTGAACTTGACTATGTTGGCAGTATAACAATTGATTCCAAATTAATGAAAGAATCAAACATTAAACCTTATGAAATGGTGCAAATTACAAGTGTAAAAAATGCAACTAGGTGGAAGACATACGCCATACCAGCTCCAGAGGGTTCTAACCGTATCTGCTTGAATGGTCCCCCTGCACACTTATTTGCTCCAGGTGATCTTGTTATTATATTGAGTATGGGGCTCTTTACCGATGAGGAAATAGAAGATTTAAAACCGAAAGTCGTTTTTGTGAATGAGGAAAATGAGATTACTAGTGTGGAAGAACACGATCTGCATTTGCCGAAATAGACTCGGGAAGGTGCCTGTCACTTCCTGTTTTATGTTGAATTATGTCGAATTAATTGCTGCTGATTTTAGTGGATAGGATATCCGCTATTTTCAGCAGCGTTTTTTATGTAAAGTTTATGAAAATAGCCTTTTATCATACTCCGCCCGTGTGATTTCTTCATTTTCCTATAAGTAAAATGAAGTTATTCATGTCTGACCAATCATCGAAAAACAATTTCACTACTTCGCCTGGATTTCCAAAATCAATTATTATGGAAAAAAGAGGGAGAGGTGGAAATGGTGGCTCGTAAAAAACGTATTTGGGAACCGGGGTATTTTTATCACATCGTATGTTGTGGCAATCGACGCGATGCACTTTTTATAGATCATAGTGATTTTAACATGTTTCTTCAGATGCTTGAGAAGGTGGCTAAGAAAACACCTTTTGATCTTGCAGCGTATTGCCTAATGACAAACCACTTTCATCTCCAAATTCAATCGAATGAACATCCAACTTCTAAAGTAATGGCATAGATAATGACCGATACGCTGATTATTTTAATACGAAGCATAAGTTTACGGGACATATATTTGAAAAGAGGCATTATGATAAAATTATAACTTCTCCTGAGGGGATGCTGGAGACTAGCCGCTATATTCATTTAAATCCACTTGAAGCTGGAATGGTCGATAAATCAGAAGCATACCAGTGAAGCAGCTACCGACTCTATTACATTTCACACATCACAAAATAGTTCAAATGAATTGCATATTGGACTGCTTCTCAGGAAATGAAATGGAAAAGCAGAAAAAGTATAAAGATTTTGTAGAGGAAAAAAGAACGGTTGATGTTAAATAAGTAGTAAACAAGCGCCTATACGGTGTTTTTTATTTTATTAGTATCACTATCGTATTAGATTGAAATTTTTATAGTATAATAGTTTCAGAAAGATATTCTATAGTGGGGGTCCAAACATGTTCTGTTACAACTGTGGTGTTCAAACGGATTATGACAGAGTGAAATTCTGCTCTTCGTGTGGCGTGCTGCTTGAGGGTGAAGGAAGACAGCAGGGTCATTACGAAGAAAATAATAAGGAATCCTCGGCAACTGTGGAGGAGCCTGTGAAAGACATTTCGCAACAAGCTAAAGGAACTTTTTTACAAGCTACAGAACGAATAAATGCGATGGTTGGAGAACAAGGGAATATTGATTTAAATCTACGTGATGTGTTTTCTTCGGTATTTAAAAAGCATACAAAAGAGGAAGGGGAAACGCTTTTTATTGCCGGAACTGTGATGACTACTCCAGCCGAAAGCGAAATTTCCACTTCATGGCCTAAGCCTTGGTTATTTTCCAGGGTGTTTATTGTTTTAGCCATTACATATATTTTATTATCAATTAGTACATATACATTCCATAATATGAATGCACTACCCGGGGTGCTCATGGTCGGTTCTTTTGCTGTTCCTATTTCGTTGCTGATTTTCTTTTGGGAAATGAATGCACCGAGAAATATTAGTGTTTATGAAATCGCTAAGATGTTTTTTATCGGAGGAGCATCATCACTTGTTATTACACTTTTACTGTATACGATGTTTCCAGTTTATGACTTGAATTATACGGGAGCTGTAATTGTAGGGATCGTTGAAGAAGTTGGCAAGCTAGTAATTATTGCTTACTTTATCAAAAAGTTGAATACAAAATTCATTTTAAATGGGTTGTTAATTGGGGCGACTATTGGAGCAGGGTTTGCTGCGTTTGAATCTGCTGGTTATGCTTTTAATTTTCGAGAGGTATATGGAGACGAAGCGATGATTTCCATCATATTCCTTCGCGCTTGGTCGTCCATAGGAACACATGTTGTATGGTCGGCGATTGCAGGTGCTGCCTTGGTGTATGTGAAAGGGGAAAGACCACTGCAAGGTGATCACTTCTTTGATTCTAAATTTGTGAAATTGTTTTTGGTAGCTGTTGTATTGCACGCTGTATGGGATATGCCGATTTATCTATTGCAACATTTTTATTTGCAGTATATTATACTGATTGTTATAGCATGGATATTTATTTTTACCCTAGTCAATGCGGGGTTGAAACAGATTATGAGATTAAGCGAGTAGTTATTTAAGGAGTCTTTTCATGATAAATGCACGAAATATAAGTTTATTGGAAACAGCAATTCTCGCTTTTTTAGGAGGAAGCTTTTTTAACTTTGCCAACCTGCCTTTACCTTGGGTGTTAGGGCCTCTGGTGTTTGTAATGCTTTGGCAAGGTTTTACGAAACGGGAAATGGTTATTTCAGGGTATGTTAAAAATGGAGGATTTATAATACTAGGTATTTCCTTTGGGTTATATTTCACAGTTGAAACGTTCCAGACCATTTTTCCCTACATGGTTCCCTATCTTTTTTTGACTTGTGTCCTTATTTTGATGAGTATTCTGCTAGGGTTGGTTGTAGCGAAATGGATTGCGGTAGATAAAATAACTAGTGTATTTTCCTGTATTCCTGGTGGTTTGTCTGAAATGGCTATAGCTAGTGAATCGCTGCGTGCTAATTCAGCACTAGTAGTTATTTTTCAAACCATTCGACTGTTAACCGTTTTGTTTACTATTCCTACTGCTATGACTTTTCTGTTCGCTGATTCAGTTGAGCCTGTTACAGATATACTCGTTGCTGAAACGAAAACTAGTGGTGTGTGGAATTATCTTTGGTTTATTTTCCCGATCATACTAGCGATACGAATTCGTAATAAGATCCCAGCTGGAATTCTCATTGGGGCACTTGCAGTGACAGCAGTGATGAATGTGAGTACGATTAATTTACCCCAGATTCCGGATGCTCTCTTTATTGCTGCTCAAATAGCTGTTGGAACTAGTCTAGGAAAAAATATATTGTTTCGTCATTTAAAGTTAGGTGGAAAATATTCTTTTGTTTATTTTGGGATATCGATTATATTGATCTTAACGGCTGTTGGTCTAGGGGTGGTGCTTGCGAGCTTTTCAACGTTAAATTATGCAACGGCAATTTTAAGTATTGCCCCGGGTGGACTATTTGAAATGGTATTAACAGCTTCAAGTGTCGGTGGTGATCCAGCTGTTGTCAGTGCGCTTCAACTAATGCGGATTTTATTAATCGTTCTTTGTGTACCCCCATTATTGGGATGGTATTTCCGTTAGGTGACTGTCACTTCCCGGTTTTGTCGAATGCTAATCTACTCGAATTCACTATAAAAGCCGGTACCCATGAACGTGGGTACCGACTAACAAGCTGGGCTATTTTTTCTTAAACTTACTACCACTCGTCTTTGCCCTTAGCTTTTCCATTAAATTAGATGCCTTCTGTGCTTCTTTTTCCGTTGTTTCCTGATCAATAGAGAGGATTTTATAATCACCATTTTTTTCTTTAATATTGAAATAAGTGTTAATCTCACTTCCCTTAGGCAATTCTTCTGCG
Organism: Virgibacillus byunsanensis; assembly: GCF_042675965.1. Classification (NCBI taxonomy): domain Bacteria; kingdom Bacillati; phylum Bacillota; class Bacilli; order Caryophanales; family Bacillaceae; genus Virgibacillus; species Virgibacillus byunsanensis. The sequence goes on from NZ_JBHTKJ010000007.1 coordinate 386,569, forward strand.
GGAATAACTAAGGCTTTCATTTCCTCTTCAATGAGTATGACAGCTTTGTCGTTATCTTCAAATCGGTCTAATACACCTTTCATTTTTTACCCTCCTGTACATGCTATTCCTTCTTCTTTTATGTCTGCTAACCTGGATGGTCCAATTCCGCTGATGTTACGAAGATCATCAACAGAATTATATGGCCTTTGATCTATCAGATCCTGTGCTCGTGACGGGCCGAAATGAATAATTTCTTGTATTTCCTCAAGTGTTGCTGTGTTAATATCCACACAATTGCTTGAATCATCTTCTTCAGCTGTTTTATTTTCCTGTGTTTCTTCATCATCACCAGATCCTGAGTTGTCCGCTTGTCCAGTGCTCTCTGGACTAATTGTGCCGTCTTTATTAGTCATAATATCATAATTATTTCCATCTGTTGTTATCACAATGGTTCCATGGGCATCTGTTCCGTACAAGTCTATCCCCGCATTTTGAATGAGTGAGACAACTTCTTCATGCGGATGGCCATATTGACTATCGACTCCTGCGCTATATATTGCAACAGATGGGTTTGTTGCATCAATAAAGGCAGGAGAGCTAGATGTGTTAGAACCATGGTGCCCGAGTTGTAAAATATCTACATCTAAATCGAGTCCGCTAGACAACATATTTGATTCTGCATTCTGATCGGCATCTCCAGTGAATAAAAATTCCACTTCTCCATAGGTGAATTTAAGGGAAACAGATTCTTCATTCGTTTTTCCGGAAATGGTTTTTGGATAGAGGACATCAATTTCCATAGGTCCAATTTCAAATTGCTCACCAGTTCTTGGTTCATGAAAGTCCGCCTCACTTGAGATCACAGCTTCGACTGCACGCTGAAATGTTTGTGAGGAACTTTCATTACCAGACATCCATACTTCTCCTGCGCCGTATGTGTTAACGACTTCCGCTAACTGTCCGATATGGTCGGCATCCGGATGACTAACAACAATCAGATCCAGGTAGGATACATCTTGTGATGCCAGGTAATTAACCACATCATTACTTCTCCAGTCGCCTGTGTCGAAAAGAATCGTATAGGAGTCGTCCTGATCGGCATATTCAAACAGTGTTGCATCAGCTTGTCCTACGTTAATATAGTGAACTTGTAATCCGGATAAAGGTGCATTATGGTTGTTCTGTTCATCAGAATTTGAAGTATTCGAATCGGTGGTTTCTTCTGGTTCGGATTTATCTTCGTCTTCTGTACTCTCTTCTCCCTCTTCATCAGAAGTGTGAGATTCCGTCGTTTCTGCCTCTGTCGAATTTTCATCGTTTGTTTCTGAATTTATGTTTTGGTCTGTATCCTGTCCACACGCTACCAAAATGATAACCAAAAACAACGATAGTAAGAAATTTTTATTCACGTAATTGTTCCCCCAATAAAGCTCTACATTATTTTTAAGAGTATCAAAGTTATCTGATAGAAGCCAGAAGTATGGTTAAAAAATAATTTTACAAGCTTAAAAGAGGGACATTATCCAATTTTTCACTAGGGTAAAAATCAATTTTGAGATGGTTTATGGCGGTGATTTTACCGTTTTTCTGAAGTGCAGGATGCGGTAAATACTGAGATAATAAGGCAAACGCATGAGGTGTAAATAAATGAACCGAATCATTCATTTTTTAGGGACTGGACTAGTACTTTTGGGTGTGGTTGTGATACTTCACTTTGATATCGATGCACATGTAAGTAGTAATGAAAAAGATACTTTTACAACAAAAGGTGTCCTCGACCGTTTTGAAGATGATCAAGCAGTTATTCTTATGGAGGAAAAAAAGGAGGAATTGATTGTTGCTAAAAAGACTTTGCCAGCCGGAAGTAAGCTCAGTACGTGGTTTCATATAAAATGGAAGCATGATAAGTATATGATTTCCTCTATTGATTATAAAAAAACGAGGGAAGAAGCATCAAAACTTAGAGAATTAAGGAAAATACTTCGATAAATTTTGCTCCAAGCGTATTAGAAAACGATACCTTGACTAAACTGTTTGTAAAAATGAGTTGGAACTACAATGGGTTTTCTAATATTAGGTTGGTTAAGCTTCATTTTCGTTGTTACATGTACCAAAAATGTGACGACTTTACTAGAAGGTAAGGCAGACTTTTCTTTTGTCCCAGATCCGCAATGGTCGGGTCTATTTAAAGTTTATCCAATAAGTGATATAAGCATAGTAGAATTTTTTGGACATTTTATGATGTTTTTTATATTAACTACTCTCTTAGTTGCTCTATTAAAAAAGATAACCATCGCATGCCTGCTTGCTTTTATGTATGGGGTTATTATTGAAGTACTCCAGCTCTACTTTGGCCGTGGTGCTGAACTGTACGATATTATTGCAAATTTAGTTGGTATTGTAGCAGTCGGGTTATTGATTCGTGTCGCGAAATATAGTACGAAGGGGGATAGTGTTTCAACTGTGAAGCAGAAAACGAGTTAAGCCATGTTAGTTTTAGGCTGTTTTCGTACGCAATTGTTGCTTTTTATCTTCATAGTTGATATAAACTGTGGCGTAACTTTCTCGACATCGAGTGCTATAAAACCGCTTCGGCAGAATGTTTAATTATGGACGCTTTACCAGCGGCGGAAATACACGAAGACTCCTTGAAAAAGGAAATCACTTTTTCTGCGTGCGATGTAATGCTGCCGTAGCTTTCCTTGTTCTGCGGGAGGATAGGCATAGGTGAGCGACCAAAGTGCTTCAGCACGTGGTCGCTCACCAGCCGCCCTAGGATGTGCGAAGTGTATTTCCAGAGCGAGTAAAAGCACTAACCATTATCTGAATTTATGTCGCATTATATATCTATTCTCTCACAAGCAACAAACTTTACGAAAATAGCCTAGTTTTAAGACGTATACTTTTCGGGTTGTTGAGGAAAGTTAGTGCAAATAGTGTAAAAAGAAGGCTGATGGTATGAGAAATTTTATGTTAGTGAGTATGCTTACGTTCATGTTTTCCCCAAGTGCAGTAGAAGCTAAAGCTCAAGAGAATGAAATAGGTTATAAGGATGTACAACATAACTGGTTGGAGTTCAGTACGGGTTATGAAACTATTGAGACGGATTCACACGAATATACGTATTGGAAAAATTTCATGCGACATACCAGAACCTGTGATATTTCCCATAAGATTAAAACGGTCGTGTATTATTGTGATCTTCATAATCATACGAACTCGAAGTCATTTTTGGAAGAGACTATCCATAGTTTTAGGCATTAAATTTTAAAGCAGGCAAACATAACCATTGTTCGGCTGCTTTTTAGAGAGCTTAGTAAATTATAAAATTAAGAGCCCGGATATTAACTGCTTAAGCCACGTCCAGATCCGACGTACAGGACAAGGAATGCTTCTCTGAAAAATACATCGCACACAGAAAAAGTGCTTTTCTTTTTCATGGACGTGGTGAACTTAGTCTGTAAGGGAGCTTCGAGCTATTCTTCTAACTTCAATCAATTAACTAAATATTTACATAAATGTAGGACTAGATTACAATGGGGATGGAGGTGATCCGTAAATGGCAGTTGTAACAGTTGATTTCGATGGTACCCTTTATCAGGGCAATTCATTTAAGGTAATGTTTCAAGCAGCGCAAAAGGAGTATTCTTTCAAACAGTGGGGCATTGTTGGATTCGGAATCGTAAAAGCGGAGGTAGTAGGCCTACTCAAAGGGAAAAATGCTTTTCGTCTGGAATTTTTCAAGGCATTTGCTAAATCATTTAAGGGAAAAACGAAAGCAGAATTGGATGAGTTTTTCGAACAATTAGTTAAAATTGGTAAGGAAGACGTACATCATGATTTGGTTCAAGAAATACGTGAACATCAACATAATGGGGATACTGTTATCATATTATCCGGTGCGCTCCATCCTTTTTTAAATGCTTTTACGAAAGCATTGGAGTTGGACGTGCATGTTATTAGTACGGAGATAGAGTTTGAACAAAATGGCGTATGTACTGGCAAGCTCGGTTCAATTATAAATGGGGATGAAAAAGTTAAAAAAGTACAGGAATGGGTAGATCGAGAGGACCTTCAGAAGTCTGATACTGCTGAAATCTGGGCATATGCTGATAGTGAAAGTGATATTCCGTTATTTCAATTTGCTACATATCCGGTTGTTGTTAATCCAAATCAAAGTATGAAAGAGATTGCCAAGAAAAACAATTGGCCTATTTTTGCTACATGATCTACTATTTTTTCCAATAGAATAACCCCCGGCATTTTCTAATACCGAGGGGTTATGTTTGCTCCTATACGGACGCTCTTAGACCCATTTCACAATTCTCTTCTACCTTCACGACCCAATTAAAAGGATCGTCCACTCTACCATATTGAATTCCTGTTAATGTGTCATATAATTTTTTTGCAACATTACCAGTTTTTGCGTCGTTAATGATCAGACTCTCATCGTTCCATGTTAATTGGCCAATTGGTGAGACGACTGCTGCTGTTCCTGCGCCAAACGCCTCTTCTAGAACACCGTCTTGATGTGCCTGGTATACTTCTTCCATTGAGATCTTCCGCTCCACAATTGGAACATTCCAATGGTTTAACAGCTGGATGACAGAGTTTCTTGTAACACCTTCTAGAATACTGCCATTTAATGCAGGTGTAACCACTTCCCCGTTAATTTTGAAAAATACGTTCATGCTGCCAACTTCTTCAACATACTTTCGTTCCACACCATCAAGCCACAAAACCTGGGCAAAACCCTTACCTGCAACACTTTCCTGTGCTTTTAAGCTAGAGGCGTAGTTACCACCGGTTTTTGCTTCTCCGGTTCCTCCTGTTACAGCACGGACATACTGGTTTTCTACTGCAATTTTTATCGGATTAATACCTTCTTTGTAATAAGCACCCACAGGCGATAGTATGATTATAAATTTATAATGACGGGATGGAGCTACACCGAGATAAGGCTCGGTTGAAATAATAAATGGTCGAATATAAAGAGACGTTCCTTCAGCGTCTGGAATCCAATCTTTTTCTAATGCCACTAGTTGCTGGATTGCTTTGATAGCAAATTCCTCGTCAATAGGTGGAATGCAAAGACGACTGTTTGAACGATTCAACCTGTGAAAGTTCTTTTCTGGGCGAAATAATTGAGCTTCGCCATTTGGTGTCAGGTATGCTTTCAACCCCTCGAACACAGATTGCCCATAATGAAATACCATAGCTGAAGGATCAATGCTGAGTGGTTGATATGGTACAATTCGTGGATCGTTCCACCCTAACTCATCCGAATAGTCCATGATAAACATATGGTCTGTAAAAACTCTACCAAACTCCAGTTGTTGCGTTTTCGGCTTTTCCTTTCTTGAAGAACAAAGATCCAACCGAATTGTTCGTTCTTCCATGTCACCATCCCCTTGTGTTAAAGATTGCTATCAATCATAAGATATTTTCCAAATTAAAGCAAGGCTATTTTTAGTTAAATTTAAAAATTCGTATAAAATAGGCGTTTTAAATTAAAATAATCCTTGATTTTTACGGTTATTAAGTTTAGAATACGTTCAATATTCATGTATTAATTTTTAGAAAACTTGGCTTATCGCCAAGCCTTAATGGCGAAAGCCAAAGTTGCACTTATCTAACAAGGAAGGGGATGCTAGGGTGGAAAAAGATTTGCGGATAAAAAGTCAGGTTTTCAGTGAGGGATCTTTGAAGGCGCCAAACCGTGCCATGTTAAGGGCTGTTGGTGTAACGGATGAGGATTTTAAAAAGCCGATGATTGGTATTGCAAGTACGTGGAGTGAGGTGACACCATGTAATATACATATTGATGATTTGGCAATTTATGCAAAGGAGGGCGCAAAAGAAGCAGGCAGTGTACCATTGATTTTTAATACGATTACAGTTTCGGATGGGATCTCAATGGGGACTCAAGGAATGCGCTATTCGTTGCCAAGCCGTGATGTGATTGCAGATTCTATTGAAACCGTGGTAGGTGCAGAAAGCTTGGACGGCCTCGTTGCCATTGGAGCTTGTGATAAAAACATTCCGGGATGTATGATTGCCATTGCTAATGCAGAGGTTCCGGCTGTATTTTTGTATGGTGGGACGATTGCACCAGGAAACCATAACGGTAAAGATATCGATATCGTTTCTGTGTTTGAAGGGGTCGGCAAGCATAACAATGGCGATATAGATGACGAGGAATTACGATCGATTGAATGCAAAGCATGTCCTGGAGCAGGATCATGTGGAGGGATGTATACAGCAAATACAATGGCATCAGCAGTTGAAGCGATGGGAATGAGTTTACCAGGCAGCTCGTCGAATCCTGCTGAGTCACAAGAAAAGGCAGCAGACTGTAGGGATGCAGGAGAAGCTGTGTACCACTTGCTGGAAAAAAGAATTTTTCCAAAAGATATCATGACCAAGGAAGCATTTGAAAATGCAATTACAGTTGTCATGGCGCTTGGGGGGTCAACAAACGCTGTTCTTCATTTGTTGTCCATCGCCCATGCCATTGAAGTAGATGTGACAATTGATGATTTTAATCGAATTCAAGCAAAGACACCACATCTTGCTGATCTAAAACCAAGTGGTCAATATGTCATGCAAGACTTACATCGTGTTGGTGGAGTGCAGGCGGTAATGAAACTCCTTTACGAAGCAGGCTATTTACATGGGGACTGTATCACAGTAACTGGTAAAACCATCGCGGAAAATATGGCAGAAGCACCTTCACTTGAAGAAGGGCAAAACGTTATTATGCCATTTGAAAATCCGAAAAGAGCCGATGGTCCGTTAATCGTTTTAAAAGGTAATTTAGCTCCGAGTGGGGCTGTTGCTAAAGTATCAGGAGTTAAAGTGAAACGTCACTCAGGTCCTGCTCGCGTATTTAACACCGAAAAAGAAGCTACTCAAGCGGTCAGGGAAAATAAAATAAATGACGGGGATGTATTAGTTATACGCCATGTCGGACCTAAAGGTGGGCCGGGTATGCCCGAAATGTTATCCGTGTCCAGTTTGTTAGTTGGGAAAGGCTTAGGCGAAAAAGTTGCCTTGTTAACCGATGGTCGATTTTCAGGTGGAACACATGGATTAGTTGTTGGCCACATTGCACCTGAAGCTCAAGTTGGTGGGCCAATTGCATTTTTACAAGAAGGCGATACCGTAACAATTGACTCTGACAAAAAAGAAATAACGGTTGAAGTTGCAGAAGCTGTATTAGAAAAACGCCGTAAGGAATGGGTTGCCCCGCCATTATACAAAAAGGGAATCCTAGGAAAATATGCACATAATGTTTCGTGTTCGTCAAAAGGTGCTGTAACAGATTTTTTGGCAGATAGGAAAGTATAAAACTATCCTACTTGCATAAGTGCAACTAAGGCTTTCTAATAAATAGAGAAAGTTTATTTTGATGACTCCGGGTAATGAGCCTGGGGTCATTTTTTACAGGGGCCACCCACTATTTGTGGGCGCAGTCGATTCGTCGTTAAACGGCATTTGTGCTTTGGGTTTGTGTAATAAAAATGTAATATTATATTTATTCTTTCAAATTAATGATTATACAAGGGTTGTAAGCGCATACAAATAATTAGACTTATCAAAAGTATCAAAAAACTTTTAAAAAGGTGTTGACCCTTTCTTAAATCCGTTATATGATTAACGGCAATATTAACTATTCAAAAATCACTTATTTCTGAAAATAAGATTTCGAAAGAATTTAATAAACCTAACTCAATGACGGGAAAAAAGGAACATGTTAATTGTATTTACAGAGATCTAGGGTTGCTGGAAGCCTAGAAATACGAGTTGTTCTGACATCATCTCTGAGTGCTAAGTTGAACGAACTTACTCCATTAGACTTGGCCAGGTGCACGCTCATGCACCTGTTATCAAATAGGCTGAACATCAGCTTAATAAGGTAGTATTCGTAAGAGTGCTATAAACCTGGGTGGTACCGTGAAAAGACTCTTTTCTCCCCAATAATTCTGTAAATGCGCAGATGTTTAGGGGGTGTGAAGGGTCTTTTTTTAGTAGATAAGAAAGTATGAAATTTTCTTATCTACCAAGTAGAACTTGACTACCGGTTAAAAGTATAAGGAAATCGAAGGAAATTGCCACTATAGTGGGAATCCATGGGTTTCTAAAATTAAAAGGAGGCGAGTAGTAGTGAAGGTTGAGGCAAAGCGTGAAATGAGTGGTACGAAAGAAGGGATAACGGGTGCAGATTTACTTATTGAAACATTGGTGGATGCTAAAGTAGATACGTTATTTGGTTATCCTGGCGGAGCGGTATTACCTATTTATGACGCGATATACCGTAGTAAGGCACCTTTTGAGCATGTGTTAACAAGGCATGAACAAGGTGCAATTCACGCAGCAGAAGGTTATGCAAGAGTTACCGGAAACCCGGGAGTGGTGCTGGCAACATCTGGTCCTGGTGCAACTAATTTAGTAACAGGAATTACCGATGCAATGATGGATTCGTTGCCATTAGTAGTTTTTACTGGTCAAGTAGCAAGTAGTGTGATCGGAACGGATGCATTTCAAGAGTCGGATGTAATGGGGATCACAACACCCATTACCAAGTATAACTATCAAGTGAAAAACGTGTCCGAGATTCCTAGGATCGTTAATGAAGCATTTCATATCGCTACTACAGGTCGACCAGGTCCAGTTGTTGTAGATATTCCTAAAGATGTATCTGCAGTGATCTCAGCCGAAGAATTTGAAAATGATTTTTATTTACCTGGATATCAACCTAATAAAACGCCAAATCCATTGCAGATGACTAAATTAGCAGAAGCGTTAAGTCGATCCAAAAAGCCACTCTTACTGGCTGGTGCAGGCGTGTTATTTGCTAAAGCATCAGGAGAGCTAAAGGAATTTGCTGAGAAATACAAGTTACCGGTAGCAAACACGTTGCTTGGGTTAGGGAGTTTTCCAGGTTCAAACGAACAGTCCTTAGGAATGGCTGGGATGCATGGATCGTATGCAGCTAATATGGCGATCTATGAATGTGATTTATTAATTAATATCGGAGCACGGTTTGATGATCGTTTAACCGGAAACTTAAAGCATTTTGCACCGAATGCACGGGTAGCCCATATTGATATTGATCCTGCCGAAATAGGAAAAAATGTGCCAACGGAAATACCGATCGTGGCAGATGCGAAGATAGCGTTACAAACCTTGTTAAAAAGCTCTATAGACGTGAAAGGTCATGGCGATTGGACAGTGAAATTACAGCAAAATAAATCAGATTATCCGTTATGGTACGAACGATCAAATGACTTGATGTCACCTCAATGGTTGATTGAACAAGTGTATCGTGTATCCAATGGGGAGGCGATTGTTACAACCGATGTGGGTCAGCATCAAATGTGGGCAGCACAGTTCTACACATTTGATAAACCAAATCGTTGGGTTACCTCAGGTGGACTTGGAACGATGGGGTTTGGCTTTCCGGCAGCAGTTGGCGCGCAATTAGGTGCTCCGCAAGATTTGGTTGTTGCTTTAGTTGGTGATGGCGGCTTTCAAATGACGCTTCAGGAATTGTCCGTGATCCAGGAAAGAAATCTTCCGGTCAAAGTAATTATTGTGAACAACGAGGCGCTTGGTATGGTGAGGCAGTGGCAAGGAAGCTTTTATGAAGCAAGGTATTCGGAGTCTATTTTTTCTACCAATCCTGATTTCGTAAAACTTGCAGAAAGCTACGGGATTCGCGGGTTGAAAGTGGATCAGGAAGATAATCTCGTCCAGGTGCTCGAGGACGTATTTTCCTATGATGGGCCTGTTGTAGTTGATTGCCGCGTTGTTCAACTAGCAAATGTTTACCCGATGATTGCCCCAGGTAAAGGAATTCACGAAATGATAGGGGTGAGGAGATGAAACGAATCATCATAGCTACCGTTCAGAACCGGGGAGGTGTTCTTAACCGGATTACGGGGATGCTTCATAAACGTCAATTTAATATTGAGAGTATTTCGGTTGGTAGCTCCGAAAAAGAAGGTATATCCAACATGACATTTGTTGTTGAGGTTGATGACCATCAAAAACTCGAGCAGTTAACTAAACAGTTAAATAAACAAATAGACGTACTAAAAGTAACAGATATTTCGGATAAGGCAATTGTTGCAAGGGAGCTAGCACTTATAAAAGTTGGCGGAAGCGGTCAGTTACGAGCTGAGATTCAAGGCGTTATTGCTCCGTTTCGTGCATCAGTCATTGACGTTAGTAAGGACAGTTTAACCATTCAGGTAACAGGAAAGCCAGACAAAGTAGAAGCACTCATTTTGTTACTCAGACCATACGGAATCAAAGAGCTTACGAAAACAGGTATGACTGCATTTTTAAGAGGACATCAGCCCAAAGAAGTAACGGAGATTAATTCACATTTAATATAAAAAATTTCAAAAACAGGGAGGACGATTATCATGTCAAAAGTACTTTACGAAAAGGATATTCAAAAAGGGGTATTGCAGAATAAGAAAGTTGCTGTTGTCGGTTATGGATCTCAAGGTCATGCACATGCATTGAATCTTCGTGAAAGTGGTTACGATGTAGTTGTTGGACTTAGAACAGGAAAATCGCAGCGTAAAGCAGAAGAGGATGGTTTTGATGTTGTCTCTGTTTCTGAGGCGGTACAGGAAGCTGATGTGGTGATGATTCTTTTACCAGACGAACATCAGACAGCAGTTTATCATGAGAGCATTAAACCGAATTTGCAGCCAGGAAACGCCATTGCTTTTGCCCATGGATTTAACGTACATTTTAACCAAATTGTTCCACCAAGTGATGTCGATGTATTTCTTGTTGCACCAAAAGGACCGGGACATTTAGTACGCAGAACGTATGAAGAAGGTGCTGGAGTTCCAGCGTTATATGGTGTTTATCAAGATGTAACTGGAAACGCAAAACAACTTGCACTTGCCTATGCACAAGGGATCGGGGCAGCAAGAGCCGGAGTCCTTGAAACCAGCTTCCAGGAAGAAACTGAAACGGATTTGTTTGGGGAGCAAGCAGTGTTGTGTGGTGGACTCACAAGCCTCGTAAAAGCAGGGTTTGAAACGTTAACAGAAGCTGGATATCAACCAGAAGTAGCGTACTTTGAATGCTTGCATGAAGTGAAACTGATAGTTGATTTGATGTATGAAGGTGGATTAGAAAATGTAAGATATTCGATTTCAGATACAGCACAATGGGGCGATTTTGTTTCAGGACCTCGCGTCATTAATGACGAAACGAAAGAACGTATGAAAGAAATTCTTGCAGAAGTACAGTCAGGTGAATTTGCTAAAGGATGGATTCTTGAAAATCAAGCAAATCGACCACAATTTAATGCGATTAATGCTAGGGAAAGTAAGCATCCAATTGAACAAGTAGGAAAGGAGTTACGTGAATTAATGCCTTTTGTCAAACAACCATTACAAACAAAACAAACTAAACAAAAGGATGTGAAATTGCATGTCAAAAATTAAAATTTTTGATACAACGTTACGTGATGGTGAGCAATCACCAGGTGTTAACCTTAACCAACTGGAGAAATTGGAAATTGCAAAACAGCTGGAACGATTCGGTGTTGATCGCATTGAGGCAGGGTTTCCTGCTTCCTCCAAAGGAGAGTTTAATGCAGTAAAAATGATTGCGGAAACGCTTCAAGAAACATCAATAACAGGTTTAGCAAGAACGGTGAAATCTGATGTCGATACGGCCTGGGAAGCGTTGAAAAGTGCTTCAGAGCCATGTTTGCATCTTTTCCTGGCAACCTCACCCATTCATATGACCTATAAATTGAAGAAGACACCTGAGCAAGTTATTGAAACGGCAGTAAGTATGGTTGCGTATGCCAGAGAAAAGTTTCCACAAGTTGAGTTTTCGGCGGAAGATGCATCCAGGTCCGATTGGAATTTTCTAGCACAAATCATTGAAGAGGTTATTGATGCTGGGGCTACTGTCATTAATTTGCCGGATACAGTCGGATATACGACCCCACTTGAATACGGGAATTTGTTCCGATTTGTAAAGGAAAACGTACCCAATATAGATCGAGTCAGTCTTTCATGTCATTGCCATAATGACTTGGGAATGGCTGTTGCTAATTCGATTGCAGCAGTGGAAAATGGTGCAACACAAGTGGAAGGTACTATTAATGGGATTGGAGAACGAGCTGGAAATGCTGCATTGGAAGAACTGGCAGTCGCTTTAAGGATCCGTTCTGATCAATACCCATATACGACAAATTTAAGATTGAATGAGATTAAGCGTACGAGTGATTTAGTTGCCAAATTAACCGGTATGTATGTGCAGGCAAATAAAGCAGTTGTTGGGCGTAATGCATTTTCTCATGAGTCTGGTATTCATCAGGATGGCGTTTTAAAAAATAAAGAAACCTATGAAATTATCACACCTGAAATGGTCGGGGTAACAGCGAACACCTTGTTCCTTGGAAAACACTCAGGTCGTCATGCTTTTAAAGATAAAGTACACGAACTTGGCATTGATCTTTCTGAGGATAAATTAAAAGAAGCATTTAGCTTGTTTAAACAGTTAACAGATCATAAAAAAGAAGTAACAGATGACGATTTATATACGATTCTAATGGAAATTCAAACAGATACCTCAACCGTCCATAAGTATAAATTGGAGATGTTTCAGGTTCAATATGGTACTGCTAACATCCCGACTGCAACAGTTTCACTGAATACACCAAGTGGAAGTACCGTACAAACAGCTTGCACTGGTCAGGGGAGTGTTGAAGCACTGTACAAAACAATGGATGCATTAATTGAGGAGGAATTAAAGTTAGTAGATTACCAGCTTAATTCAGTAGGGCGTGGCAAGGATGCCCTTGCAGAATCCCATGTTCAACTCGTTGTTAATGGAAAAACGATGAATGGAAGAGGAACTGCCCAGGACGTTTTGGAAGCTTCTGCAAATGCGTTTTTAAATGCAGTGAATCGTTATATGATCCAACAGAAATCCTCCAAACAGGAGAAAGCAGTAAAATAACAAAATAAAAATAAGGAGGAAAGAGTATGAACAAGCAAATTATTCTACTTCCGGGTGATGGTGTTGGAACGGAAATTATGGAGTCGGCAAAGCTTGTGTTAAATGCGGTTGCTAGTGAATTTGGCCATAGCTTTGCGCTTCATCAACATGCAATTGGTGGAGATGCCATTGACCAATATGGCACACCTTTGCCTAACGAAACAATTAAGGCATGTCAGCAAGCAGATGCTATTTTGCTCGGAGCTGTAGGTGGACCAAAATGGGATTCTCTACCGGCTAATCTGAGACCAGAGAAAGGCTTACTGGGAATTCGGAAATCGTTAGGATTATTTGCTAATTTACGTCCTGTTAAAGGTTTTACATCTTTATTGCATGCCTCACCACTAAAAGAGAGTGTGATTAAAGGCAGTGATATTTTAATCATTCGTGAACTGACAGGTGGGCTTTATTTTGGAAAGCCTAGTGAACGGCGTGAAAATGGAAATGCTGTTGTTGATACACTTTATTATCAGCGAAGTGAAATGGAGCGGATTATTGATAAAGCATTTCAAAGTGCACAAATCAGAAGGAAACACCTGACATCTGTTGATAAAGCGAATGTATTAGAATCGAGTCGAATGTGGCGGGAAATCGTGAATGAAAAAAGCAAGGACTATCCGGATGTTACCGTAGAGCACCTGCTTGTTGATGCTGCAGCAATGAAGCTTGTCACACAGCCTAACCAGTTTGATGTCATGGTTACGGAAAATCTGTTTGGTGATATTTTAAGTGACGAAGCTTCTGTTTTAACAGGGTCTTTAGGAATGCTGCCATCTGCTAGTATTCGTTCAGATGGGGTAGGTCTTTATGAACCTGTTCATGGTTCAGCGCCTGACATTGCTGGACTTGGAATTGCTAATCCATTAGGTATGATTTTATCAGTTGCCATGATGCTTAGACATACGTTCCATTTGGAAGAGGAAGCAACAGAAATTGAGCAGGCGGTTCATGAAACGTTGAGGCAAGGTTATTACACACCTGACTTGCATATAAAAGGTGGTAAACAAGTATCAACTAAGGAAATGACGGCGATTGTAGTAGAAAATATGACAACCAAAAGTGTTTCAGACAGTATTTGCAGTATGTATTCCTAATGTGTGGAGGTGTTAGAAAATGGGAAAACCGAAAACAATTATTGAAAAAATCTGGGATAAACATGTGGTCCACGAGGAAGAAGGGACACCGGATTTATTGTATATTGATTTGCATCTAGTTCATGAAGTAACCTCTCCTCAGGCATTTGAGGGGTTACGTTTAAATAATCGAAAAGTACGGCGTCCAGATTTAACGTATGCAACGGTGGACCATAATGTACCAACTAGAAATAGGGATGTTATCAACGATCAAACTGCTAAAAAGCAAATGGAAACATTGAAAAAGAACTGCGTCGAGAATGGTATTACATTAGCGGATATGTATCACCCTGACCAAGGAATTGTGCATGTAATTGGTCCAGAGCTCGGACTAACACAACCAGGAAAAACAATTGTGTGTGGGGATAGTCATACTTCCACACATGGAGCGTTTGGTGCGCTAGCTTTTGGAATCGGTACTAGTGAAGTGGAGCATGTATTGGCCACGCAATCACTATGGCAGGAACGTCCGAAGACCCTAAATGTGCAGGTGGAAGGTAATCTCGGAACAGGGGTAACTGCAAAGGATTTAATTCTAGCTATTATTGCTAAGTTTGGCGTGCGGTTTGGAACTGGGTATGTAATCGAATATACGGGTGAAGCGGTTCGGAACTTATCGATGGACGAACGGATGACTGTATGTAACATGTCGATTGAAGCGGGAGCTAGAGCAGGATTGATTAGTCCAGATGAAAAAACGATTGAATTTTTAGAAGGAAGAGTTCATGTTCCTTCCGGGGAAGCCTTTACAGAAATTGCTGATACTTGGAGAGACCTTGCTACTGATGATGGTGCTGCTTATGATAAAACCGTAACGATCAAAGCAGAAGAGATTGAACCACAAGTATCATGGGGAACAAATCCAGGAATGTGTGTACCGGTTAGTGGAACTACCCCAGATTTGAGCCAAGTAGAATATAAGGAAGATGTTGTTCGAGCACTGGATTATATGGGGCTTGATGAAAATCAACCGATCACTTCTATTACGATTGATCATGTATTTATTGGGTCTTGTACCAATTCCAGATTAAGTGATTTACAAAAGGCAGCAGCATTTGTTAAAGGGAAAAAAGTCAATAAGGACGTAAGAGCAATCGTTGTACCTGGTTCATTCAGTATTAAATTACAGGCTGAAAAAGAAGGACTGGATACTATTTTCACAGAGGCAGGCTTTGAGTGGCGTGAAGCCGGGTGTAGTATGTGTTTAGCGATGAATGACGATATTGTACCACCCGGTGGAAGGTGTGCCTCCACATCCAATCGAAATTTTGAAGGAAGACAAGGAAATGGAGCGAGAACACACTTAGTGAGTCCAGAAATGGCAGCAGCGGCGGCGATAGAAGGACATTTTGTCGACGTTCGTAAAGTAGCAGAAGTGCATCAATAGGAGGTGGTATGGAAATGGAAGCTATTCAACACCATAAAGGAATTGTCTATCCTTTAAATCGTACAAATGTGGATACAGATCAGATTATTCCGAAGCAATTTCTAAAACGAATTGAACGGACTGGATTTGGCCAATTTTTATTTTATCATTGGCGATTTGATGATGATGGGAATAAACGGGATGATTTTAGTTTAAATAAGAAAGCATATGACAATGCTTCGATCATAGTAGCGGGAGAAAATTTTGGCTGTGGTTCTTCTAGGGAACATGCGCCTTGGGCATTACTGGATTATGGATTTCGTGTTGTCATAGCACCAAGTTTTGCAGATATTTTTTATAATAATGCATTGAAAAACGGGATTATACCTATTCAAATGAATGGAGAACAAGTGAATCAGTGGATGAAACGAGCAGAAGAAGGAAAGTTAACGCTAGCGGTTGACTTGGAAAAACAATTGATCGTGGATTCTGCTCAACACGAGGTACACTTCGATATCCCAGCATACCACAAAGAAAAACTACTAAACGGCTGGGACGAGATAGCACTGACCATGCAACATGAAGAGAAGATAGCAGCATACGAATAGGTGCCTGTCACTTCTCGGTTTTTAGCGAATGATGTCGAACAAAATAATTAAGGAGTGTGAGTTAATTGGGAATTGCTTAACGGGTGAAACAATAAGTGGTGCGATGGGGCGATTAGCACCCATCGTCCACCGAACACCATTGCTAACATCAGCGACAACCAACGAGTTAGTTGGGAAACATGTCTACTTTAAAATGGAAAACCAACAGAAGACAGGAGCCTTTAAATTTAGAGGGGCAAGTTTTAAACTCATGCAGTTGTCAGGGGAACAATTAAAAAAAGGCGTCATCACTGCCTCAGCAGGGAATCATGCCCAAGGCGTTGCGCTAGCAGCGGCAAAGCTTGGTGCCCGTGCGACGATATTCATGGCAAAAGGAACACCACTTGCAAAGATTAAAGCGACAAAAGCATATGGGGCAGAAGTGGTGCTTATAGGCGAAACGTTTCAAGAGGCATATGAAGCTTCTTTAAAAAAACAAATCCAAACTGGTGCTGTCTATGTTCACCCATTTGATGATTTTGATGTCATGGCTGGTCAAGGAACAATAGCAATGGAAATGCTGCAGCAGGAGAATCAGCTTGATACACTTATTGTACCAATTGGTGGTGGTGGACTTATAAGTGGTACAGCAATTGCTGCAAAGTATGTTAATCCAGATATTAAAATAATTGGAGTTCAGGCAACTGGTGCATCCTCTATGTATGAAAGCTTTCATAAAAATATGGTAAAGAGACTTAAATCAGTTTCTACTATTGCAGAGGGGATAGCTGTTAAGCAGCCTGGTGAAAACACACTTCCGTTAATTCGGGAATATGTAGATGATATTGTAACCGTTACAGATGAGGAAATTGCTTCTGCTATCGTCTATATGTTGGAGCGGAATAAGACATTGATGGAAGGGGCAGGAGCAGCAGCACTAGCAGCTTTATTTACACATAATAATAATATTAAGGCAAACCATTGCGGCATCATTGTCAGTGGCGGCAATATGGATATTGGAACGATGGCAAAAATTCAAAGACTCGCTGAAAAGCTTCATCACCCGGCTTAATTGTCTTAATAGTAAACAAAGCAGATGATCCCTACTTTACAATGGGATCATCTGCTTGTATTAAGATGGATTTAATATTCGTTGTAAGAATTGTTGAGTTCTTTCTTGTTTAGGTGATTTTAGAACGATTTCCGGAGGGCCTTGTTCGATAATTCTACCTTCATCTATAAAAATGATCTGATCTGATACTTGCTCAGCAAATTTTAATTCATGCGTCACAATCACCATTGTCCATCCCTCGTTTGCTAGGTCTTTTATTACCTTCAGTACTTCGCCAACTAATTCTGGATCAAGAGCGGATGTCGGTTCATCAAACAACATTAATTCAGGTTGTATTGCCAGCGCTCTGGCTATACCTACTCTCTGTTGTTGTCCACCGGAAAGCTGGTGAGGGTAGAGATCCATTTTATCTCCTAAGCCTACTTTATTTAGAAGATTTTCCGCTAACTCCAGAACTTCCTTTTTAGGTCTTTTTTGAACAATCAAGGGTCCTTCTGTTACATTTTCCAATGCGGTTTTGTGCGGAAACAGATTATATGATTGAAAAACCATACCAGACCTGCGTTGCAGAGCTGTTACTTCTTTTTTACTCGGTTGTTTACTAAAATCAACTTCTATTCCGTCATGAAAGGCAAAAACTCCATCATTAGGCATTTCCAGTGCATTTAAACACCGAAGCAATGTTGTTTTTCCTGAACCGGAAGGGCCAATGATCGTTACTATGTTACCTTTATCTATATCTAAATCGACGTCTTTTAAAACTTCTAATTCACCAAAGGCTTTCGTCAACCTTTTTACTGATAAAAACACTACTTTTCATCCCTCCTTGGTTACCGAGCAATATGTCGTTCCAAACGATTTTCAATCCTATCCTGAATAATGGAAAGGAAAAAACATAATACCCAATACAAGATTGCCGCTTCTATATAGAGCAGCATAAAATCATACGTCCTTGCAGCAATTTCCTGAGCCTTTCGAAACAATTCAGTCACTAAAATTAAAGAAGCAAGTGAGGTATCTTTTACTAAACTTATAAATGTATTGGATAGTGGTGGAATAGATACTCTGGTTGCTTGCGGTAAAATGATCCGCTTTAAAGCCTGACCATAGCTCATCCCAATCGTATGGCTTGCTTCCCACTGCCCTTTTGGTACAGATAAGATAGATGCCCGAATAATCTCAGATGCGTATGCTCCTACATTAAGTGAAAAAGCAATGATCGCACTAGGAAATGGATCAATTGTTAATCCAATGCTACCCAATCCAAAAAAGATAATAAACAGTTGAACAAGTAATGGGGTTCCCCTTATGGCTGATACAAAGACTCTAGCAGGAAATGTAAAGTAAATACGGTTGGAAAGACGCATGATAGCGGTGATTAACGCTAAAAATAATCCCAGTGTAAAAGAAATTAAGGTAAGCGGAATCGTGTATTTAATTCCCCCTTGAATCATGGGCCAAAGGGAGTTTTTGAATAACTCCCATCCTCCCATATCAGCTGTTATCGTTAATAAAAGATCACTTGGATACATCTTCGCCAAACCACTTCTCAGAGATTTCCGCTAACGTTCCATCTTCTTTCATAGCCTCTAATTGTTCGTTGAAAGCTTCTACTAATTCCGCGTTGCCTTTGTTAAATGCGAAAGCTGTTTCTGATGCATCTCCTTCACGTACGGCAATTTTAACACCTGAATCAGGTTGTTGGTTCATATAATCAAGTACTGCTAATCTGTCATTTACAGTAAGTTCCACACGATCTTGTTTAATTAATTCAATGGATTGTGCTAACCCTTCTACCTGGACAAGTTCAGCACCATTTTCTTCAGCAATAGTAGCAAAATTACTTGTTAGTGATTGGGCTGATTGCTTTCCTTCTAAGTCTGCAAAAGAAGTTACATCTGTGTTAGCCTCTGGCACTACAACTACAGCAGATGATACGGTATATGGATCTGAAAAATCATAGTTTTCTAGGCGGTCTGGATTAATACCCACCTGATTAGCAATGACATCAAAGCGCTCTGCATTTAAACCAGCGAACATAGAGTCCCATTGTGTCTCTTCGAAATCAACTTCAATTCCCATCCGATCTGCAATTTCTCTCATCACTTCTACATCGTACCCAGTTAACTCATCTTCTTCGTTATGAAACGTATAAGGAGCATACGTACCTTCTGTGCCTACTGAAATAACTCCGTCTTCGATAATTTGATCATGAAGATTTGTTTCTTCACTATCTCCGTTATCCCCATTTGAAGCGGAATCTTCTCCATCGCCTGTTCCGCATGCTGCTAAAATTAATATAAGTCCAATCATTAATGTCCATAGTCCTTTTTTCATGTTGTCAAAACCTCCAATTATTTTATTAGGGACAAAACCCAAGTAATCGTATCGGGATTTAAATGCCAGTTTGATTATAACCTCACATGGAGTTCCATGTAAAGTAAATAAATTGCTACTTTTTTATAGTTCCCAACTGCAGAATTTTTATGGGGAGGGTGCCTGTCACTTCCCGGTTTATGTCATATCCTGTTGAATGGTATTTCTAGTTAAAAAGAACATCCCCTAAGGCTTTTAAAGCCTTAGGGGATGTTAGCTAAACTATTAAATGACGTGAAGGCTAACGTTTCCAATACCTTCATATTCTACTTGATATTTCCCTTTTTCCAGCACTTTAGGAAGAATAAATGTACCGGATGAAATGATCATTCCTTTTTCGATCTTACGTCCACTTTTGGCTAGTTCTTCCATAAGCCATTTTATTGCATGAACTGGATTTCCAAGGACTTCAGATGAGGGACCCTGAGCAATTTCTTCTCCGTCCAACTTTAAAATAGCGTTCACAGAGTTTAATTGTTCGAATGTTATTCCCTTTACAGATTCTCCTACAACTATTTTACCTGCAACTGCACTATCGGCAATAACTTGCCCCAAGCTAACCTTAGGGAACCAGTCGGTGAAACGGGAATCAGGAATTTCAAGACCAGGTGCTATCCTCATTTTTTGAAGAATTGTCTCTTGGTCATCAGTGATAGATAGATTCTCATTGGCAATAAACATTAGCTCAATTTCAATCAATGGAGAAAGCATCTTATCTAATTCAATCGTACCGTTAGAAAGACTCGTGTCGGTTAAAGCTCCATAAAGGGGTGTTGTTGCATTAAACAATTGTTGTGTTTCTGGACTTGTTAAACTAATTTTGTAACCGATAAGATTATCCTGATTAGTTGCCACTTTTCTATCCGTAATTTGATGCTGAATTTCGTAAGCAGTTGATTTTTCAATATCAGCTGGAATGTCTTCTTTAGATATGGGTTTTTTAGAATCGTAGGCGTTAAAGAGTTTTTCAGTAAAATTATGTAGTTTGTGTTGCATGGTATTACCTCCCATTTACTTTTTATAGTTTATTATACGGTTTGAGCTATTGGATGTCTATGATCCGTAAATTGCATGGTTGTTATATTAAAACATTTTAACCTGAATTATTCATAGATACTCTTTGAATCACCGAATAATACTTGTCTGTCAAGCTTCACTCTTGATTTGATAGTTCATCAAATAAATGAAAAAAGAATCCATTTCTGGTAGGGTTAAAGTGCGAACAAATAACCAACAGAAAGGATTCTTATAATGGCTACTTTACCGCAAATAACGATGGATTTCAATCGTCAAGTTAAATTGTCGAACGATGGAGGCGCTCTTTCCTCCGATACAGGCGAGTTCTTATTTCGAGAGTTTGATGAAAAAATCGGTTTTTTCGATACATTGTTCAACCATTTGAAGCTAAAAGACGAAAGACAGTATTATGCTCATTCCAGCGAAAATTTGCTTCGTCAAAAGGTTTATCAAATGGTTGCCGGATATGCCGAAGATGACGCGGCCGATCAATTGACACATGACCCTGTTTTCATGCAAATCATTGGAACCGATGCATTGGCTTCCCAACCCAGTTTATCCCGTTTGTTCCCACGATTTGATGATGAATCGATGGAACAAATAAATCAGGCGAACCAGGAATTGTTGGATAAAGTCCATCAATACAGGGAGTCTGAGGCACTTATCATTGATTTGGATTCCACCCATGCAGATGCCTACGGTGACCAGGAGGAAAAAGCCTTTAATACCCATTATGGTACTGTCGGCTTCCACCCATTGGTAGCTTTTGATGGCGTGACAGCTGACTTTCTGAAGGCTGACCTGCGACCGGGAAATGTCTATACATCCATGGTGTCGTGGATTTTGTGAAGCCTCTTATCACCCATTACAATGAAGAATTCCCGGAGACGACACCATTTGTGCGCGGTGACAGTGGTTTTGCAGTCCCGGCAATGGAAAATTATATCAAGGAAGCGAAAGATGGCTTCTATCTGGACAGAATGAGCAGCCATTCCTATCAGTCGAATGAAGTAAGAATGTCGCTGAGCCTGTTGGCGTATAACTTAACCAATTGGTTGCGCACACTCTGCTTTCCGGAAGAACAGAAAAGCATGCAAATTCAGACCATACGATCAAAAGTTATTAAGGTCGCCAGTAAATTAGTAAAGTCAGGACGCTCGCTGTATTTTAAATTATCTTCCAGTTTCGTGTATCAACGATTTTTCTGAAATGTACTTCAGCGAATTCAAGCTCTAAAACTGGAATGAAGCATATATATCGATTATTTCTCATTTTTAAAAGCCCCATCAAGACCAAGGGAGAAGTGTGTCCAAAAATGGCCAATTTTCAGCACTTGTGGTTGTATCTTGTTATAACTTTTCTGATCACACCACATTTTTTAAAAAAACAACAGAAAAATAATTGTACCCAGCGCTTTTATTCAAAGGTATGAATAATTCGGGTTTAAATATAATAAATAAAATGATTTTTCTTAGTGGGGATGGACCTTTTTACGAAGGATGTCGTAAACGAATTTAAAGAAAATGATTTAAAACTAGAGAATAATTAAGAGGAGTAAGAGTGAAATAAATTATTTACCTGTATAATGAATAAACTCATTATACAGGTTTCTTTCTTAGAATGTTACTATAAAAAATGAAATGACTTTTCCTTGGAAACGGAGGAAGTACCTCAGCTACATCATCCTCATTGATGGATACCTCGTCTTACATAAGAACACCGTCATAATTTGGTATGTAGATTCCAGGTTCCATTTGTGTATTAATACTGCAGTAACCTACAGTTGAATAACACTGACATTTATAAGCAAAAATCAAACCTGGCATATAATTTGCATTAGAATTAAGTGATGAAAAGTGGAGGTGTAATCTATTGGGGCGATCCATCTACTGAAGGGCTGATTTTAAAAAATGTGACGATTTTGCTGATTATCAAATCGACCGTTCACCTGGTTATAGGAACAACGCCAGAGTTGCTACATTACATACTCGTGGTGAACTATAAAGGGTGGAAGGAATCTTAGTAGGTGAAAGCGGATCAAAGATAACCGTTCTGGCTGATTTATTTGAACACTTTTTTGGAATGAAAAAATAAAATCAAGGGAGGATACTACATGAATTTGTTGTCCGGAAATGAGATAAATAAGATGATTACTATGCAGGAAGTAATAGACTCCATTGAAGACTATTATATGCAAAATGAAGACACTAATAAAATTACTCCTGATCGTATGCATATTGATGATGGGGGAAATACAGCATTATTAATGCCTGCTTTTTATGGTGACTATTATGCAACTAAACTAATCGGTGTTGCACCTAATAATAACAAACTAGATAAACCAACGATTCATGGTTTGATGGTACTGTATGACCGAAAAACGCTTGAGCCTCTTATGACTTGTGATGCTATGCCAATTACTGCGTTGCGTACTGGGGCACTTGGTGGTCTAGGAATGAAATATATTTCAGATCAAAATGCCTCGTCCGTTGGAATCGTTGGGACAGGCACTCAAGGCTGGAGCCATTTGCAATCTGCGTGTACTATCCGAGACATTGACTCCGTTTATGTCTATAATCGGAGCAACGAAAAATTAAAAGAATTTATTTCAAAAGCAGAAATTGAATTTCCAGATTTAACTATTCAAGAGGCAAAATTGCCTGAGTTAATTAAGAAATCAGATATAATTATCACAACAACAACATCGCAAACTCCTGTTTTACCCGATATGGAGCCATGTGATTGGAAGGGCAAACAGGTTATTGCGGTTGGATCGTTTAAGCCTTCTATGCAGGAACTGCCAAATACATTTTTATCCGAAGTAGACGAGTTTTATGTGGATGCATATAGTGCATTCCATGAATCGGGAGATATGATTAGTGCAAAATGTTTTGGTGCGAATGAAACGGATACCATGTCGTTGGAAAATATGATTAAGGAGCAACATAGACCAGAAAATATACAAGATAAAACTTTATTATTTAAGTCGGTAGGTATAGGTATATTCGATTTAATTACGGCCAAGATTATTTATGAAAAAAATAGAGATGGGAAAATTAATCGGATCTAAATCAATTGTCAGATCCGTAAATAATCCTAGTTTGTGCACTGCTTTTCTGAAACTCTGAATACTTACCTTAATATACTATAAGGAAAAACACCTCTATGAGCAGAAAAAATTCATAGAGGTGTTTTTCTATTGGAATTATAAAACTTGTATTTCCCTTGGGAACGACGTCAATACTTCGACTTCACCGTCTTCATTGATGTAAACCTCATCTTCAATACGTACACCACCATAATTTGGTATGTAAATCCCAGGTTCTATGGTAAACAATAATCCTTTTTCAGCTATCTCATCATTATTTTCATGGATGGATGGTTCTTCATGTACTTCAACTCCAAGTCCGTGTCCAACACGATTGTTGAAATAGTCTCCATAACCGCTATCATCAATCACTTTTCTTGCTGCTATATCAAAGTTTTTAAGGGCAACACCTGCTTTAACAGCGTTTACACCAGCTTGATTAGACTCCAGTACAATGTTATAGATTTCTCTTTGTTTTTCCGAGGCTTCTCCAATAATGAATGTTCGTGTAATATCAGAACAATATCCATTTTTGGTTATGACACCAAAATCAATTAATAAAAAGTCACCATTTTGGAATGCACGTTCTCCAGGAACCCCGTGTGGCAATGCCGCTTTTTCACCGGCAAGTACGATAGTTGAAAAGGATGGACCAACAGCACCAAACTTTTTCATGAGAAATTCTAATTCTGCAGCTAGTTCAGTCTCGGTCATTCCGATTTTGACTTTTTTAATACCCTCAGCAAGAACTTTCTCTATGATATCAACGGCTTCTTGTAAATAGTCAATTTCGTTTCTGGATTTTTTCCCTCTCTGGAAGTTGATTGTAGGTTGTATATCGTCATAGGAAGCATGTGGGAAAGCCAATTGCAATTGGTTATGACGGAACATACTGACCTCTTTTTTCTCCAAACCGATATGCTGCAAACTTGGTCCGTATTTACTTTTTAATTTAACAAACGGATCCTCCTCATCGGAAATCGGAACAATATTTTTTACGAAGGATTCATTTTCAGCGATTTCCTTATCCAATGCCGGAACAAATAGTGTTAATTCCTTATTCCTACCATCCAAAATTAATGCCATAAATCGTTCGTGTGGATCAGAGTTAAAACCAGTATAGTAAAAAACATTTGCCGGAGCAGTAATCATTGCAACATCGATATTTCTTTCTGTTAATGTATCGAGAAGCACAGATATTCTTTCGTAGTAATCAATTGTCATATTGAACCCTCCATTTATTTAAGTTATACCAGTGTAACATGCAATTGTTATGCCACTACTATATGATGAAAATTCAAACTTGGCATAAAAATTGCAATATATTGAGTAATAGAAAAATGGAGGTGGAATATTGGATTTTAATCGAATGATATCAACGGTTGATTTACATGTAGCAGGTGAGCCGCTACGCATCATCACTGGTGGACTACCGGAAATTCAAGGTAAGACACAACCTGAGCGCAGATTGTACTGTGTAGAGCACTTAGATAGTCTGAGAAAAACATTGATGAATGAGCCAAGGGGTCATCACGGAATGTATGGGTGTATTATTACTCCGCCAGCTTCAGAGCACGCTGATTTTGGAGTCTTGTTTTTGCATAATGAAGGGTGGAGCACGATGTGTGGGCATGGAATTATTGCCGTCGTGACCATGGTGATTGAAACGGGGCAATTTGAAGTGAAGGGCAATCAGAGAAAATTCATTATTGATAGCCCTGCCGGTGAAGTAATAGCCTATGCCAGGTGTAAGGGCCAAAAAGTGATAGATGTATCGTTTGAAAATGTAGCCTCATTTATCTATGAAAAGGACTTTATAGTAGAAGTAGATGGATTAACGTTCCCTGTAGATATCGCATTTGGAGGAGCATTTTACGCTATTGTTGACAGTGTCAAAGTAAATGTACAGTTGAATTTTGATGATTTACCAAAATTGCAGTTACTTGGCATGAAAATAAAACATTATGTAGAAGAAAACCTAGATGTGACGCATCCAATTCAAAATGATTTAAAAGATATTTACGGTGTAATCTTTTCAGGTGAATCGTCTAATAAAGAGGCTAATTTGAAAAATGTAACGATTTTTGCTGATCATCAAATCGATCGTTCACCGTGTGGTACGGGAACAAGCGCCAGAGTTGCAACGTTATATGCTCGTGGTGAATTGAAAAAGGGTGAATCGTTCCTTCATGAAAGTATTACGGACGGCGTTTTTCAAAGTGAAGTACTACAGGAAACAAATGTTAATCAATATGACGCAGTCGTTCCAAGAGTTGCAGGGACAGCAAGCATAACTGGCTTTCATCAGTTCGTGGTAGACACGAGAGATTCCATGCCGGAGGGGTTTTTGTTGTGAAACAGGTATGTGCACAGAAGGAATATGTATAAATTTTCAGACAGTAATTCTATATGTGTATAAAATTTTATACTATTTTTAAATACAAGGAGGAAAAAGAATGTCTATAAAAAAGGTTAGTATTGTTTGGATCGTACTTTCTACTATTCTTATTTTGGCAGGATGTTACGGAGGTAGTGGTGAATCAATTGAAGAACCAAAACAAAAAGAAGGGGAGGCAAGCGAAACTGAAAGTGTATTACACCTTGCAACTACTGGTGAAATACCTACTTTAAAAACAAACGGAACAATGGATGGGCTATCACAAACGATTGTTCAAAACATTTTCGAAGGGCTTTTTAGAATCGGCAAAGATGGTAACCCAATAGAAGGTATAGCAAGCGATCACGAAACTAGTGAGGATGGGAAGAAATATACGTTTTACTTAAGAGAAAACGCAACATGGTCAAATGGAGATCCGGTTACTACAAACGATTTTATATATGCTTGGAAAAAAGCACTTCATCCAGACACGTTTTCCCCACATGCTTATCTAATGTCGCAGATAAAAAATGCTACCGAAATTCAGAATCCGGAACATGATATGTATGGGAAGGTCGATAAGCTTGGGGTGAAGGCTGTGGATAAACATACATTAGAGGTTACATTGGAAAACGGTGTCCCTTACTTCATCGAGTTGTTAACGCATCCTGTTTTTTATCCGCAAAATAAAAAGTTTGTCGAGGAACAAGGTGAGGATTATGCACTTGAAGTAGAAAATCTTATCTTTAATGGACCATACACTCTAGAATCCTGGGATCACAGTCAGAGCTGGAACTTAAAGAAAAATAAAGAATACTGGGATGTTGAGGCAGTAGAAACGAATGAAATTAATTTCAAGGTAGCTAAAGATACTTCTACTGAAGTAAATTTGTACGAGGCAAATACAATCGATATCGCTAATCTATCTTCTGAATTTGTTGATGTATTCAAAGATGATGATGACTATGATACGTCTGTTAAGTCAGAAGTGTACTTTCTCCGCTTTAATCAGGAAAATGAATTTTTAAGTAACGCAAATATTCGAAAAGCACTTGATATGGCTTGGGATAAAGAACAAGCTGCGGATGTTATACTAAAAAATGGTTCTAAGCCTGCTTATTACCTTGTACCGCATGAATTTAATGTATCACCATCTGGCGAAGATTTCCGAGAAAAATTCGGTGATATGAACACAGGTAAAGTTGCAAAAGCACAAGAGTTATTTAAAAAAGGAATGGACGAACTGGGCGTCAATGAAGTCTCACTTGAATTATTAAGTTATGATGACGGTCAACGGAAATCTGTTGCTGAGTATATTAAAAATCAATGGGAAACCAATCTACCAGGGTTGACAGTATCAATTAACCAGCAGCCAAATAAACAAAAGTTGGCATTGGAGGACAACCTTGACTATGATATTTCACATTCAGGATGGAGAAATGATGTTAACGATCCTGTAGAGTTTTTGTCCGTTTTTCTTTCAGATGGTCCATATAATTGGCAAAATTTTAAAAATGAAAAATATGATAAATTGGTAAAAAAGGCGCAAACGGACTTTTCGGATATTACGCAGCGGTTTAAGGACATGCAAGAAGCGGAGCGTATCCTAATTGAAGAAGAAGCAGCTATCTCACCGATGTATCAGGCTGGATCTGCAAGACTAATAAAGCCATACGTTCAGGATTTTATTGCACATTCAAATTCTACGTATAGCTATAAATGGGTTAAAGTCGATAAATAGTTATTAATAAAAGCGTATCTTCTTATCGTCTTATAGGGTGATAGGGAGATACAATCCATAACTATTAAAGTAGTTGATTACAGATTTTTATACTCGAACTTAGAGGTGTCCATATGAAGAAATATATTGTAAGTAGACTCGCGTACATGTTATTTACATTTCTCTTAATCGCTACATTTACATTCTTTCTAATGCAAACGCTTCCAGGGTCACCATTTAACGATGAGCGAATGACTGACGCTCAACAAGAAATTATGTATGAAAAATATGGTCTAGATGAACCAGTTTCCATACAATATGTAAAGTATTTAGGGAATATTATACAAGGTGATTTTGGTGTTTCATTTCAGTTTGAGGGTCGACCTGTCACTAATATTATATCCGAAAGAATTGGAGCATCTGCACTATTAGGTGCACAGTCACTTATAGTTGGTACGATTATCGGATTATTGTTAGGCATTATTGCAGCACTCAAACATAATACGTATATGGATTATGGATCCATGATTTTAGCTGTAATTGGTTTATCCATTCCCAACTTTGTGTTCGCAGGTCTTCTCCAATATTGGGTAGGGGTGAGGTTACAATGGCTGCCAGTAGCTTTTTGGGAAGGTTTTGAGTATTCGATTTTACCTACAATATCGTTAGCCGCTTTTGTTGTAGCCACTATTGCAAGATTTATGAGAACGGAAATGCTGGATGTATTAGGGCAAGAATATATTAATACTGCTCGATCAAAGGGTATACGTGATTCGGTAGTTGTATTCAAGCATGGTTTGCGTAATGCAATGATACCAATCATTACAATATTGGGTCCCTTAGTTGTATACCTGATGACTGGAACATTAGTAGTCGAAAAAATATTCAGTATACCTGGTCTGGGAGAACAATTTGTTAAATCAATCATGACAAATGATTATCCAGTAATAATGGGTGTTACGTTATTTTTTAGTATACTTTTTATCACAGTGATTTTTATAGTCGATCTTCTTTATGGTGTAATTGATCCAAGGATACGGCTTTCAGGAGGTGGAAAAGATGGGCATACCTGAACATAAACTAACCGATGACCTATTTGATGAGGCTGGTAACGACCATACAAAAGTGGAGAAAACAACTCGCCCACCAGCCACTTACTGGAAGGATTCCTGGCTCCGTTTAAGAAAAAATAAGGGGGCAGTAGTTGGTCTGATTTTAATCATTATAATTATCTTGATGGCAATTCTGGGACCGATGATGAACAGTTACGGGTATGAAGAACAAAACTTATCGCGAGCAAACCTTCCCGCTAAAGTTCCATTATTGGAAGAAATACCATTTATTGGGTTTGATGGTGTAGATATCCGTGGTAAGAACCAATATGAGCAAAAAAGTGTAGAAGGAAATTTTTGGTTTGGAACAGATGATTTGGGTAGAGATGTTTGGAGTCGAATTTGGCAAGGTACAAGGATATCATTATATATAGCTTTCCTAGCAGCATTATTGGATTTAATAATTGGTGTTGCTTATGGCAGCATTTCCGCTTTCTATGGTGGAAAAGTTGATAATGTGATGCAACGTATTATAGAAGTGTTGGTTGGTGTACCTAATTTAATTGTTGTTATTTTGCTAATATTGATTTTACAACCCGGTATTATGTCAATTACGCTTGCGATGGTAATTACTGGGTGGGTGAATATGGCAAGAATTATAAGGGGTCAAGTTTTAAAATTAAAAGGTCAAGAATTCGTATTGGCATCAAGAACGTTGGGGGCCAAAGATAAACAGTTATTGTGGGGGCATCTCATACCTAACTCATTAGGGCCGATTATCATTACCACGATGTTTACAATTCCAAACGCTATTTTTACAGAGGCTTTTCTCAGTTTCATAGGATTGGGAATTCAACCTCCTGCTGCATCTCTTGGAACAATAATCAATGATGGTTTTAAATTACTTAAAATATATCCGCATTCGCTGATATTTTCTTCTATTATAATAAGTTTAATTATGATTAGTTTTAATCTTGTAGGTGATGGTTTGCGTGATGCATTTGATCCTAAAATGAGGAAATAGAGGTGATCAGCTTGGAAAAAATACTAACTGTAGAGGATTTGAATGTTTCTTTTGATACGTACGAAGGAGAGGTTAAAGCTGTAAGAGGTGTTTCTTTTGACCTATATAAAGGTGAAACATTAGCAGTAGTTGGCGAATCTGGATCAGGTAAATCGGTGATGTCAAAAAGCTTAATGGGGTTGATTCCCGAACCGCCAGGAAAAATCACTGCTGGAAGCATCCATTATAAGAATCGTAATATTGTAAACATGTCCAAAAATGAAATTCGAAAGTTAAGAGGTTCGGAAATATCTATCATATTTCAGGACCCTATGACATCCTTAAATCCAACTATGACAGTAAAAAACCAAATAATAGAAGGAATGATAACTCACCAGAATCTATCGAAAAAAGTGGCAACGCAAAAAGCAGTTGAACTTTTGGAACTTGTCGGGCTTCAAGATGCTGCAACCCGAATTGACCTTTATCCACATCAATTCTCTGGGGGGATGCAACAAAGAGTTGTAATTGCGATGGCTTTGGCTTGTAAGCCTGAGATATTGATTGCTGATGAACCAACAACCGCGCTTGATGTTACAGTACAAGCACAAGTATTGGATTTACTTAAAGATATTCAAAAACAGATGGGGACTTCCATCATATTTATAACACATGACCTAGGAGTAGTAGCGAGCATTGCTGACCGAGTGGCGGTAATGTATGCAGGTAAGATTGCAGAAGTTGGAAAAACAGAGGAGATATTTTATACTCCCAAACACCCATACACAATAGGTTTGTTAAAGGCTATGCCAAATTTAAATAACGCTCTAGAGGAATTAGCGACTATTCCTGGTGCTCCACCAAATTTATTAGCACCCCCAGTTGGGGATGCTTTTGCTGAACGTAATAGCCAAGCAATGAACATTGACTATCTATATGAACCACCATTATTTAAAGTGTCTCAATCGCATTACGCAGCAACATGGTTACTGCATAAGAAAGCGACGAAGAAAGCAGAAGAGTTTTATCAGCAGCAATGGATTGAGAAACAAGATACAGTTGATTATACTGCTGAATCGAGCATTAACGATGAGAAGTTAATAGAAGTTAGAGACATAAAACAACATTTCAAAACAGGTAGAAAAAATATCATTAAAGCAGTTGATGGCATTACGTTTGATATTCGTAAAGGAGAAACGTTTGGTCTAGTCGGTGAGTCTGGGTGTGGAAAATCAACAACTGGCAGGACACTAGTGCGCTTATATAATGCTTCTTCAGGTCAGATTCTGTTTAAAGGAAAAGATATACATCAAAAAAGTAAAACAGACTTGAACAAGCAGATTCAAATGATATTTCAAGATCCCTATTCTTCCTTGAATCCGAGGTGGACAGTTGCCGACATTATTGCTGAGGGGCTTGATATACATGGTTTATATCATAACAAAAACGAACGGTTAAGCAAAGTTTATGAACTGCTTGAAACGGTTGGGTTACAGAGAGAACATTCTAGCCGTTACCCCCATGAATTCAGTGGCGGACAAAGACAGCGTATAGGGATTGCTCGCGCACTAGCAGTTGAACCAGAATTTATTGTTGCTGATGAGCCTATTTCTGCACTTGATGTTTCTATTCAGGCACAAATTATAAATTTAATGCGGAAGTTGCAAAAGGAGAAAGAACTTACCTTTTTATTTATTGCCCATGATCTTTCGATGGTAAAGCACATCAGCGATAGAATAGGTGTAATGTACCAAGGTAAATTAGTTGAAATAGCTGAAAGTGATGAGTTGTACAGAAATCCTCTACATGGTTATACGAAAGTATTGC
The DNA here is from genome assembly GCF_042675965.1 of Virgibacillus byunsanensis. Taxonomy (NCBI): domain Bacteria; kingdom Bacillati; phylum Bacillota; class Bacilli; order Caryophanales; family Bacillaceae; genus Virgibacillus; species Virgibacillus byunsanensis. The sequence continues at coordinate 418,216 of NZ_JBHTKJ010000007.1, forward strand.
TTAGTGCTATTCCATTACCTGATCCGAAAATAGAAAAAGCCCGAAAGAAGAATACAATAGAAAAGTGGGCTCGTGAACTCAATTCATCTGATTTGAGGGAAGTTAAAAAAGGTCATTGGGTTGCATGTACCGAAAGTGAATTTGAAAAATTACAAAAAGATATTAATGAACAAATTACTACTACATGACATTTTGGGAGAAGACGGGGAATTTCAATGCTTATAAAGCGAAAAAAACAAATAATGATACTGTCTATTGGAACAATACCTCTAGTAACATTGACCAGAAATGTGTCAATCGTATTCTGGGACAACGTATTCCTTGTTGGCTTGCTATGTTTTATGTTAGGTGGTGCATTTTTACTGATAGAAAAGGGTGTTTTTAATAATGTCTTTTATAGTTTTCAGTTATTCTTCAAGAATAGTTCTAAATTAGAGAGTTATGTCACAGAGATGTCAGAAGACAGAGTTAACACTCAGAAATCACTGTTTAAAAGTTCTATTGGTTTAAGATTGCTACGTATTGGTGGGTTTGTATTAATCGTCTCGACCACTTTCTCTTTTTTCTTTTATTAGTTAAATTTTTATTTAAATTAGGAGGATTATAATGGTATTTGAACAAAAAGTAATGGAAAAATTGGACACGGAGAATATAGATGCACTTATGGTTACGGGTGCTTGGAACAGGAGATACCTTTCAGGGTTTACTGGGAGTAATGGAGTTCTCTTGATAACAAAGAATGAGAAAAAATTAATTACAGATTATCGTTATGTGGAGCAAGCTAAAATGCAAACAGAATTTGAAGTTATTCTACACGCTGAACATACAGGTCATAAGGATAAAATATTTACTGAAGTCGCGAAACAAGTAAATAAAATGGGGATAAATAAATTGGGATTTGAACAGCAACATCTCAATTATGGTGCGTATTGTAAGGTGAAGGAGTTAATGCACACAGATTTAATACCTACTTTTGATCTAGTAGAAGATATTCGAATGATTAAATCTGAGGCCGAGCTTGAAAAGCTAAGAATTGCTTCGGATATTACTGATCGAGCCTATCTACATATCCTTGACTATATTAGACCGGGGATGACGGAGCTTGAAGTTTCGGACGAGCTGCAGGGGTTTATCAAAAAAAATGGGGGGACAAGTACAGGATTTTTACCAATTGTAGCTTCCGGCGTTCGTTCATCACTGCCGCACGGGAGGGCTAGTGATAAGAAAATAGAAAAAGGAGAAATGATCACGATAGATTTTGGTGCGAATTATCAGGATTACTGGGCGGATATCTCAAGAACTGTCTGCTTAGGTGTTCCAGATCCACGAATGAAGGAGATACAAGAAGTGGTGCTGAAATCATTTGAAAACTGTGTAAATAATATTAGGGCAGGTCTTAAGGACCAGGAAGTCGATCTGTTAATGCGTGAACATATTATCGAAAAGGGGTACAATGAACAATCAGGCACAGGAACAGGACATGGAATCGGTTTAGAGGTTCATGAAAAGCCACTTTTCTCTGTTATGAATGAAAAAGAGTTAAAAGCTGGTATGACGATAACAATAGAACCTGGCATCTATATTCCAAAACATGGCGGAGCGAGAGTTGAAGATGTACTTCTAATCACTGAAAAAGGCTGTGAAGTTTTAACGCCGTCGACAAAAGAGTTGGTAGTTATTTGATTTGAAAGATGCACTGTATTCAAAAGTAATAAGAAAATAAATTAGTAGGTTTTGTGTGTAGACAAAAATAAGAATGTCGATTTTATTTATCGGCATTCTTATTTTTTTAAATCTAATATGATAAGTTACTAGACAAACATCTTAAATTGCTTAAATAGAAATGTATACAAATCTGTTTGCTCCTCAATAATTTTAGATGTAGGTTTACCTAGTCCATGGCCTGCATTTTTTTCGACCCGCAAAAAAACAAGGTTATCTCCAGATTGTGCTTCTTGCAATGTTGCGGTAAACTTTTTTGCATGTAATGGAACGACTCTATCATCTGTATCTGCAGTTGTAATGAGTGTTGGTGGATATTTTACACCTTTTTTTACGTTATGCAATGGTGAATATTCATACATGAATTTGAAATGATCTGGGTTTTCTTCAGCATTTCCAAATTCTGTAGTCCAAAAACGTCCAACTGTAAAAAGATGAAACCTTAGCATGTCGGTAACTGGGACAAGGCACAGTGCTGCGCCAAATAGTTCCGGTCGTTGTGTAATACAAGCACCAACTAGCAAACCACCATTACTACCACCCATAATCGCAAGTTTTTTGGAATTGGTATACTTATTTTCAATTAACCACTCTGCAGCTGAAATAAAATCATCAAACACGTTTTGTTTCTTTTCAAGTATTCCTGCTAAGTGCCAGTCTTCCCCAAACTCTCCTCCACCTCGTAAATTGGCTACCACATAAACTCCCCCGGCCTGTAGCCACATCAACTGAGATGGTGAAAAGGAAGGGGTTAAACTGATATTGTAACCACCATATCCATAAAGGAGAACAGGGTTATCTTCATTCAGTTCTAGCCCTTTCTTATGGGTAATGAACATAGGGATTTTAGTTCCATCTTTAGAAGGATAAAAGACTTGTTTCGTTTCAAACTGATTTGATTCCAAATCATGCATTGTTTCCATAACTAAATCCAGTTGATCCTCATCAAGATCATATTTTACTATCTTGGAAGGGTAAAGATATGAAGTGTAACCGATAAACATTTCGGAATTATTCTTTTTTCCTTTTATATCTGTAATCGTAATAAACTCCGGCAGTGACAACTCTTTATGTAAATTCCCTTTGCTGTCATATATTTTGAGTTGATCGCAAGCATTTTTCATAAAGGAAACTACGAAATGGTTGTTAAGCATTTTAATAGTTGAAAAGGTATCTTCTTTTTCAGGGATGATCTCCTTCCAATTCTTTTTATCGGGATGTTTTATATTAACACTAATTACCCTGCCTTTTGGTGCGTTATTATTTGTGTAGATATAAAAGTCAGCGCCTTCATTTCCTATAAAGGAGTAATAATCTTCTCCATCGTTAATTAGAGGAATAAACCCGCTATTACTTTCTAAACTACGGTAATAAATTCTGCTTTTTGGTTCTGTTCCATTATACACTTTTAGGACTATATACTTATTATCATCAGATATTTGTGGTAGGAAAGAGAGCTCTTTATGTTTTTGGTCTTGATGTATTAAAATATCTTCATCTTGGGATGTTCCAACCATATGCCAATAAACGCTATTAAAAAAACTTTCTTCCTGTAGGGATGCTGATTGTTGGTCAGGGTACCTGTTATAGAAAAAACCACGATTATCTTCACTCCATGCAATGTTACTAAATTTGCACCATTTTATAAGTTCAGGGAAAACCTCGCCTGTTTCTAGATTCTTGATCCTAATCTCCTGCCAATCACTACCATTATACGAAATTGCATATGCTAGCATGGATCCATCTTGGCTAAAGCTAGTATTGGTTATGGCTGCTGTACCTTCTTCACTTATTGTATTTGGGTCTATTACAGGTTCTATTTCATCAAGATTATCTATAGTTTTGGTACGACAAAAAATAGGTTGTTTTTGTAAACCGTCATTTTTGTGAAAATAATAATATTCACCTTCTCTCTGAGGTAATGAATATTTAGTATAATTCATCAAACTAGTTATTTTTTCTTTGATTTTGTTTCTTTCGGGATAATTGTTTAAATAGTCTCTGGTAGTTTTATTTTGTTCTTCTGTCCATTCTTTAGTTTCCACTGATTCAGGATGCTCCAACCATCGATGTGGATCATTTACTTCTAAACCATGGTAATTATCAACTATCAATTCCTTTTTTGTGACACTTTTCATTTATAATTCCCTCCTCTGTTTGAATTATCTAATTTAAAAAAACTAAAAAAGTATCTACTAAATGAATTAAAACAAGTTTAAAAAATGTTTAGTGTTAAAATGCTTACATAAAGTAGTTATTATCATTTTTTTTGGTTTTTTCTTATCTTTTTCAATTGATCTTCTGTCCGACCTTTTAGAATGGAAACTGGTTTCAACCGGTTGAAAGCAAATAAAATTACTGCAATGTCACCCAAAAATTCTATCTATCGATTTCTGAATCAAACTGCATTTGTACTTCGTTCTGAACACGTTTCACAAAAGAATGTACTTATTCAAAGGTTTGCGTATACCACTAGGTTGGTTACAGATCCTTTTTGGTATAATATTGAGTGTCGGTAAAAATCGATACTGAAGTTTAACTCTAACAATCAGGGCATTGATCAATTATAAAGATAAAAAACCTCAAATATCAAAATAGTAATAGTATTTTATTGGGGCTTTTTAGAGAGTTTAATTAAAACCAATCTTGTAAGATAAAGTCGTTAATTTAAGAAAAATATATTGTTATTAGGCGAGTATTTTATATGGGTATGTTCATTAAAACCGTTTTCCTTTTTTATATACTGCCTTAATATCCTTTATATTTGTTAAATCATCTAGTGGGTTTGAACCAAGTAAAATGAAGTCTGCTACATAGGATTCTTGAATTCTCCCTACTTTTCGATCTAAAATTGATCCTGCATTGACAGTAGCTGTCTTTAAAATTTGCTTGTTATCATCTACAATTGAGTGCATCATTAACAACTCATCCGTTAATGCAGGATGTGGTGTACTTGGAGAACCAGCATCAGAACCAGCACCTATTAGTAAGTTTCGATTAAAGAATTGTTTAAAAGCTTGGGCATGTCTTTCCACAATTTCCAATGCTTTTTGTTTAGCGTATGCAGGAATACCTTCTTGTTTGGTAATTCGTTGGTAAATATATAGTGTAGGAATCCAAGCAGTTTTTTTATTTTCCATCATGGAAACTAAATCCTCATCTAAAAATTGCCCATGTTCAATAGTATCTATACCAGCTTGAATGGAGTTCTTAATTCCTTCTCTCCCAATAGCATGTGCAGCCACTTTTAATCCAAATTTATGAGCTTCATTACAAATGACTTGCTGTTCTTCCATATTTAGCTCTACATTACCAACTGCTTCACCTTCTGTGCGTCCGTAAACACCACCAGTGGAGCTAAGCTTTATTACTTCAGCTCCTTTAAAAATTTGCTCTCTTACCCCTTTTAATGCTTCATCCTTCCCATCGACAAATCTTGCCCAGAAAGGATCATGTCCACCTGTCATAGTTAATGTTCTCCCGCTCGCAATCAAATCAGGTCCATCAATTACTCCTCGTTTAATTGCTTTTGCTACATGTAAGGCGATATCATCGACTGAACCAATATCCCTAACAGTGGTAATCCCATTTTTTAAGTACTCCCTACAATACGAAACAGCTCTAATAAGCATTTGTTCGTAGCCTTCTGCCTCCAATGTTGCAACTGGATCTAGTGAACCATCCCACATCATATGGACATGTAAATCAATTAACCCTGGAAATAAATAATTTCCCTTTCCATCTAAAATAGTAACATCATTAGGAAACTTATCCTTTGATAAAACTTTATAAATATAACCATTTTTCACCCAAACACCGGAATCCAGTTTTAGTTCTAAATTTTCACCGTAGAACAACTGAACGTTTTTAATAATATAATTCACAGTAATCTCTCCCGTCGTTAATTAGTATGCTACATAACATGTTCAAGAAATTCCTTTAAGCATGCAGGCCCCTTCACTCAGACTGCACTTAGTTGTTCTTGAAAAAAGATGGACAATTAAATTTCATTAAATACCTCCTATGTATAATTTTATTTTTCTGTATAATCTAAATTTAATAATTGCAAGTTTTATGCCAAAATGCTTAAAGTGAATGTTTTTGTGGAGGGATTCGCTACTATGGTGTGGATTGAAAGTTAAACTTAGCCTTTATATTCCAAAATAGTGGAACAAGTAGACATATTAAAATAATAACCCATACAATATCTTTCCATTTTTATTTCACAAGTGAATAGTGAGCTATTTAGTAATTTATTCAACTTTCGCACCTAGAAAACCAAATAACCATATAGTAATATTTTCCATTTGAACCCTCCGTTTGTTTATTAATACTGTAGTAACCTACAGTTGAATAACACTGACATTTATAAGCAAAAATCAAACCTGGCATATAATTTGCATTAGAATTTAGTGATAAAAAGTGGAGGTGTAATCTATTGGGGCGATCCATCTACTGAAGGGCTGATTTTAAAAAAATGTGACGATTTTGCTGATTATCAAATCGACCGTTCACCTGGTTATAGGAACAAGCGCCAGAGTTGCTACATTACATACTCGTGGTGAACTATAAAGGGTGGAAGGATTCCTATAAAATCTTAGTAGGTGAAAGCGGGTCAACGATAACCGTTCTGGCTGATTTATTTGAACACTTTTCTGGAATAAAAAAATAAAATCAAGGGAGGATACTACATGAATTTGTTGTCCGGAAATGAGATAAATAAGATGATTACTATGCAGGAAGTAATAGACTCCATTGAAGACTATTATATGCAAAATGAAGACACTAATAAAATTTCTCCTGATCGTATGCATATTGATGATGGGGGAAATACAGCATTATTAATGCCTGCTTTTTATGGTGACTATTATGCAACTAAACTAATCGGTGTTGCACCTAATAATAACAAACTAGCTAAACCAACGATTCATGGTTTGATGGTACTGTATGATCGAAAAACACTTGAGCCTCTTATGACTTGTGATGCTATGCCAATTACTGCGTTGCGTACTGGGGCACTTGGTGGTCTAGGAATGAAATATATTTCAGATCAAAATGCCTCGTCCGTTGGAATCGTTTGGGACAGGCACTCAAGGCTTGAGCCATTTGCAATCTGCGTGTACTATCCGAGACATTGACTCCGTTTATGTCTATAATCGGAGCAACGAAAAATTAAAAGAATTTATTTCAAAAGCAGAAAAAGAATTTCCAGATTTAACTATTCAAGAGGCAAAATTGCCTGAGTTAATTAAGAAATCAGATATAATTATCACAACAACAACATCGCAAACTCCTGTTTTACCCGATATGGATCCTTGTGATTGAAAGGGCAAACAGGTTATTACGGTTGGATCTTTCAAGCCTTCTATACACCACAATCAATTAATAAAAAGTAACCATTTTTGGAATGCACGTTCTCCAGGAACCCCGTGTGGCGATGCCACTTTTTCACCGGCAAGTACGATAGTTGAAAAGGATGGACCAACAACACCAAAATTTTTCATGAGAAATTCTAACTCTGCAGCTAGTTCTGCCTCGGTCATTTCCGATTTTGACTTTTTTAATACCCTCTACTTTCTCTATGATATTAACGGCTTCTTGTAAATAGTCAATTTCGTTTCTATTTTGGTCATTATTCGCTATCATATAGGGGACATCTCTATGTGATTTTCGACAAATTACTATACTAAACATTGAGGTGTTTTTTCATACATTGTCAAGGATTAGACTTAAATAGCTATTAGACATGTATCTAGTTAAACTTATTACACTTATCGAGCTGCGAAAGTCTAGTTATTTTTATAAGATTAAATCAATTATTTATTTATATCTTGATGGTTAACAATTCAAAAAAAATATACATGTATAATTTTTTTGACACTAAATATTAAGAAGCAATACAAGATCTCTTTTTAATTACAAGGTATGATTTTTCAAAACTCATGATGAAAATTTAATACCGCACTATTTTATTCAATCAGAATGTTCAAAAGTTAAAATGGTTATAAAAGTCAAAGTTAGACCTTCTCTGTAATCTTAAGGGGATTTAAAATACTAAGTAGGGGCTAGGGACCATATAAAATGATCTGTTTATCAATACGCTATATGAAATTATTTAATCGAATACTTATTTAAGAGGTGAAGGAAGATGAATGTCGATAAACAACTTTTTAGCTTGATAAACGCAACGAAAGTATTAACATCTACTAGAGATTTAGACGAGGTATTACATCTACTAATTAAGGAAGTCTTAAGTGTTTTTAATTGGGCAGATGTAAGTATACTCTTCTTGTGGGATTCACACAATAAACACCTAAAGGCAAAGTCATCAGTAGGATTTGATATGGATTATTTGGATAAATTAACTTTGCAAGCTAACGAAGGTATGTCTGGTAAAGCTTTTAGCCTTGAAAAAGCTCAGCTTTATAAATCAAGTGATGACACATCTCAAGGAATGTCGAATGTTACGAAAAAAAATTTTCAGTTGTATAAGAAAGCTCTAAAAAATAAAAAGACATTCCCTACAAGTGCAATTTCTGCTCCTTTAATGAAGAAAGACGAATGTTTTGGAGTTTTAACAATAGATAGTTATTCTAATAGTATAGAATTTACTGAAGATAATTTAATGTTACTACAGACATTTGCTAACCAAGCTATGATTGCGATTGAAAATGCAACTCTTCTATCCCAAAATGACCGTTCTAATCGCATTCATAATGAACTAACAAAGATTTACATGTCTCATCAAGGGCTTACAGGAATAACAAGGACACTTTCTAGTCTCATAAACAATCAAATATGCGTATGTGATGAATTTTTTAACTTATTATCGTATACATATGATTCTGCTAAAGAAATAGTTGAAGAACTTAGGAAAAAAGAACCGTTAATGGTGGGTGAGTTATTCTCTGAAACAAATCTTGCTTATAGAACGATTTCTCTAAATGATTCGTATTATGACATTAGTTTGTTTGCTATAAATATTGAAAATGAAACTACAGGTGTTCTAATGGTGATTAATGATAAAAATGAAGTGCTTGATTCATTAGATATATTTGCGGTAGAACAAGCCACTACCGTTTTTGCTTTAGAATTACAGTCCCGAAACCAATATATATCAAATCACTTCAATTATGAAGGGTATTTAATGAAAGGTATTATTAATAATCCCGAAAAGGGCGTAAGCATATTGAAAAGTAAGAGGTTCTATAAAGAGAATAACCAATATATGATTTTAAAGATAGAAATAGTAAATGAATTAACTGAATTTAAGGAAATACATGCAACAAAGCAGAGTTTTTCAAGATTGCTATATAATTATTTAAGTATGTTCCAATATCGGTCACTAGTTTATGAAGACTCAATGGAATATTCAATATTATTTTTAATTAATAAAAAGGTCTATGAAGAGGAAATTCATAGATCAGTATATGTTATGTTAGAAGAAATTAAAAAAAGATCAAAGTTATCTATTTTAGCTGGCATGGGAAGGTGTTTCATTGAAATGTCAGAAATAAACTCATCAATAAATGATTCTAATAAATGTGTTGAGTTTATGAAAATGATAGATGTTGAGCATGATTTTATGAGTTATAAAGAGTTGGGAGCATATAGGCTTCTTCTAAATATAGAACCTAAGGAATTGGATAACTTCCTTGAGATTAAACTTCAAACAGTTTTAGACTACGATTTGAAACAGAAAGCAGACTTAGTTAATACACTTGAATTATATTTATATTTTAACCAAAACATAAGAAAAACTGCCGAAAAAATGTATTTACATGAAAACACAATTAAATACAGAATAAATAAAGTAAAGAAGATTATGGGAATTACAGAGTTTAATGGTGATATCACCTTTGAAATCAATCTAGCATTAAAAACTAGAACCTTTTTAAACAGGTCATTTTTGTTTAAGTAGACAAAAGTGACCTATTTTTTTTGTCTACTATAGATGTATTTAATTTTCACAGAATATTTTATACTATTTCTAGTATTAAAATCATATCCGAATTTAATTCTAGATATGACCTTATTAACATTTTAAAAAGGGGTGATTTAGATGGAACAAAGAACAAAAGAAGATTTTTACAGTAGAATCATTAAAGATTATAATTTTACACTTGATCATTCAGGTGTTAGTGGAGATAGAATTGCATCTAGACTTTATGAAATATCTAAAATCGGTACTACCGATTCGGGGGGAGCTAATCGTACAGGCTACTCAATTGAAGAGAAAAAAGCAAAAGAACTTGTAATAGGATGGATGAAGGCAGCGGGAATGACTATTACTATAGACGGAGCAGGAAACGTTTTTGGAAAAATAGAAGGTAGAGATGAAAGTCCTTCTGTGGTGTCTGGTTCCCATGTTGATAGTGTTCCTAATGGTGGACATTTTGATGGAACTTTAGGTGTTATAGCTGCTTTGGAGGTAGTGGAATCCTGGAATAGTAATAAACATATTCCAAAAAACCCTTTTGAAATAGTAATTTTTTCTGATGAAGAAGGTTCAAGGTTTAGGAGTGGGTTGATCGGTAGTAGGGCTTTTATGGGTCAAATAGATCAGAAGGAATTAGCTAACCTACGAGATGAACAAGGAAAAACGTTTAATGAAGTCATAGTAGAATATGGATTAGAATTTGAGGATTTTAAAAACATGAAAAATAATAAAGACATAATGAATTTTGTTGAAGTGCATATAGAACAGGGAAAGATATTAGAAAAAGTTAACCAACCCGTTGGAATTGTCAGTGGTATTGCGGGACCTGCGTGGTTAGAAGTTACATTTATTGGGGAAGCAGGACACGCTGGAAATACCCCTATGCCAGGTAGGAAAGATCCTTTAATTGCTTCTGCCATCTTCATTGAATCTATAGAGAAATTTCCGCAAATAGTTAGTAATACTGCTGTTGCAACAATAGGGAAATTAGACGTTTATCCAAATGGGGTAAACGTTATTGCACAAGATGTTCAATTGACTGTTGATATAAGAGATATTCACGAAAATACGCGAGATAAATTATTAGAGTTAATTTACAAGGAAGCAGAGAATATTGCTAAAAGCAGAGATATAGATGTCAATATTAATTATAACTCTAGTATAAAACCTCTTCCTATACAAAAAAGGTTTCAGGATAAATTAGCGGAGTCAATTTCCAAGTTTGAAGTTTCACCTACTTACATACCTAGTGGTGCTGGACATGATGCAATGGTATTAGGTAAAGAATTCCCGGTTGCGATGTTGTTTGTTAGGAGTAAGGACGGTATAAGTCATAATCCGAATGAATGGTCTTCGCTTAATGATTGTGTCATGGCAGTTCATATTTTAAGAGATTATATTGAAAGTATTATGAAGGAAACAGAATAAACCAATATATACTTGAACCTATTTTCGACCAATTGTATAAGGAAGTTTGACAACACATAAAAGCTCATAATGGCCACATTTATAAAAAAATTATTTAGATTTACAAATAATTTGTTTTCTAAGTTTTGTGTAAATAATTTACAGAATAAATGAAATATATATATAAATCTAACTATGCAAATATGCCACATGAATTGCATAATTCAATAAAAATATTCTTCAAAAATTTAAAATCATGACGAACGTATTATTTATAATAAATATTTAAATATTAATATCTAAATATACAAACTTGGCACAAGAATTGCATAATTTAATATACAAGGACTAATATTCCTCAAATTTTGACAATTTTGAAGGAAATTATATTTTTAAAAAATTATAAATGTTAATAGTGTAAAAAACAAAGGAGTGAAAGAAATTGTCAGACGTTGTTTTGGAACTAAATGATCTACATACTTACTTTTTTACAGATAATGGCGAAATTCCTGCGGTAGAGGGGGTTAGTATAAATGTACATAAAGGAGAAGTGGTCGGAATTGTAGGTGAATCAGGATGTGGAAAAAGTGTAACATCTTTATCTGTGATGAAATTAGTACCAAGTCCACCAGGTAGAATTGTGGGTGGTGAGATTAATTTTAAAGGAGAGAATCTCGTTAATGCTTCAGAAAAACGTATGAAGAAAGTCCGTGGAAATGAAGTATCCATGATTTTCCAGGAGCCTATGACATCATTGAATCCTCTATTTACAATCGGAAATCAATTAATGGAAGCGATTCGCATTCATCAAAAAATATCTAAGAAAGAAGCACGTCAAAAATCAATAGAGATGCTGCAGATGGTTGGAATTCCAAGATCCGAAGCTATTATTGACGAATATCCACACCAACTATCTGGTGGGATGAGACAGCGTGTTATGATAGCGATGGCTATGTCATGTAACCCTGAATTGTTGATAGCAGATGAACCAACAACAGCGTTAGATGTTACGATTCAAGCACAAATATTAGATTTGATGAAAAAATTAAATAAAGAAAAAGACACATCAATTTTGTTGATTACTCATGATTTAGGTGTTGTTGCTGAAATCTGTGACCGGGTTGTTGTTATGTATTCTGGTCAAGTTGTGGAGGAGGGTACTACAAGGGATGTTTTAAAATCTCCACAGCATCCATATTCGAAAGGACTTATCCGTTCATTACCTAAAATATATGAAAGGGAGCCAAAATTATATTCTATTCCAGGAACGGTTCCTAAACCCAAAAAAGGGAGGGTTGGTTGTCGTTTTGCTCCAAGATGCGAGTTCGCATTTGACCGATGTTTCCAAGAGAATCCTGAATTATATTATTTAAATAGTGGTCGTCGCAGCCGGTGCTTTTTACATGATGACCAAGAAAAGGATGTGACGTAACATGCAAAAGCCCATATTGGAAGTTAAGGGTTTGACAAAGTATTTTAAAGTTAAAGGAGGGATTTTAGGACGTCAAACTGGTGCAGTAAAAGCGGTTGATGATGTTTCATTTACTGTAAATAAAGGTGAAATATTAGGTATTGTAGGAGAATCGGGCTGTGGAAAATCTACAACAGGGAAGTCAATTTTACGACTAATAGAGCCAACTGGCGGTGAAGTGAAGTTTGAAGATAAAGATATCACAAATATAAGTTCTGAAGAGATGCGAAAATTAAGGAGAAATATGCAAATTATTTTCCAGGATCCATACGCATCACTAAACCCTAGGCATACAGTTGAGAAAATAATTAGTGAACCATTGTTGGTACATGGTATCAATTCCTCTAAAGAACGCAAGGAACGAGTTAAAGAATTATTGGGGATAGTTGGATTAAGTGCATATCATGCTTCAAGGTATCCTCATCAATTTAGTGGAGGACAACGACAAAGAATTGGAATTGCCAGAGCATTGGCAAATAACCCTAAACTAATTATTTGTGATGAGCCTGTTTCAGCTTTAGATGTATCCGTCCAGTCACAAATCCTTAATTTAATGGAAGATTTACGAAACGAGTTTAGTCTTACGTATGTTTTTATTGCTCATGATTTAAGTGTGGTGAAACATATTTGTGATCGTATTGGTGTGATGTATTTAGGTAGAATGGTTGAATTAACAGAAAAAGACAAACTTTATGATAAACCGAAACATCCATATACTCAAGCACTGTTGTCGGCTGTACCATTGCCGGACCCTGATATTGTGAAAGAACGAGTGATTTTACAAGGAGATGTACCAAGTCCGTCAAATCCGCCAAGTGGATGTGCGTTTCATACAAGATGTCCACAAGCGATGGATATTTGTAAAGAGACTAGACCACATTTTGAAGAAATAGAAGATAATCATTATGTTGCTTGTCATTTATATGGAAACAGGTTAAGTAGTAATTAAGTCTTACAAACTACGAAAAAAAGAAGAAATAGTAAGGAGAAGGAATTGATGTTAAATAGTAACTCAGTATTGCATAAGTACCTGAATGTACATAGTGCGTATCTTCCAAAAGCTGTTCCCGAGAAAGATATGCTTACCTTTATATCAAATAAATCGGGATCTCCTCAAGTTTGGAAATGGGATAATCTCACTTTGCAAATAGAGCAACTTACAAACTTAAATGACCGAGTTCTTTCTGTATACCATTCACCATCTGGAGAAAAAGTAATCATTGGAATGGATGAAGATGGAAATGAACAACAACAATTTTATTTACTAACAAATAAAGGGGAAATTGAAGAACTAATAGTTTCTCCAGGTAATTTTCATTATTTTGGAGGGTGGTCACCTGATGAGTCGAAGATCGCATTCTCTAGTAATCGTCGCCATCCGGGTTATTTTGATGTGTATGTATTCGATTTTAATACAAATACGACAAAAATTGTATTTAAAAATGACGGGAAATGTATACCTCTATGTTGGACAAAAAATGGCAAAAAAATCATTTTGAGTATGCCAGACACGAACATTGATAACACTTTGTATGTTTTAGATGTAAATACAAGCCACCTATTTCAACTTGGTAGAAAAAATACACTCGCAAGGTATCAATGGTTAGAAGTTGTTACTGATACGTACCAACCACCAGAGTTGACTAATGATGGAAAAGGTGGATTCTTATTAACAGATGAAGAACAAGAAACACTTGGTGTATTTAAATTTTCTTTTGCAAACCCTAATATATTACAAGAAGTATTTACGTTAAAAAAATGGGATATCGAAGAAATAAAGTTATCCCCGAGTGAAAAGAAACTAGCATATACCATTAATGAAGGTGGAATTTCCCAGCTGGGTATTTATAATCTTGAATCCAAGACACATCAACAAATAAATGAACTTCCAACTGGTGTAGTCAGTTCTCTTTCTTGGCTTAATAACGATGAGCTAATATTTTGTTTAAAAAGTGCTGTGCTTCCTGGTGATGTATGGAAAATTTCTATAAAAAGTATGACCATAGAACGAATTACATCTATTGGAGAGGAAAAGGAGGTTGAGCATTTATGGATAGAACCAGATTTGTGTAGCTATTATTCTTTTGATGGCCAAGAAATCCCATACTTTTATTACGGAAAGAAAGATTTATCCCAGCCTATTGTAGTGTATGTTCATGGCGGGCCAGAGCATCAAACTCGTTCAGAGTTTCATCCAGTTATTCAGTTTTTAGCTTCAGAAGGGTTTGGGGTTGTAGCTCCAAACGTTCGTGGCAGTATGGGGTACGGTCGAACATATGTAAAATTAGACGATGGACAGAATAGGATGGATGCAGTTGCTGATTTAACATGGCTTGTTAAAGATCTCATAGCAAGTAAAAGCGTTGATCCAGAAAAAGTTGGAATTATGGGTCGAAGTTATGGCGGTTTTATGGTACTAGCAGCAATGGCACATTATCCTGATATTTGGGCTGCTGGGGTAGATATTGTTGGGATTTCGCATTTTAAAACTTTTTTGGAAAATACAGGGCCATGGCGAAAGAATTTAAGGGAGTTTGAATACGGCAAATTAGAAAATAATAAAGATTATTTTGAGCAAATTGCTCCATTAAACCATACTGATAGTATTTCCGCTCCACTACTGCTATTTCATGGAAGAAATGATACTCGTGTTCCAGTTAGCGAAGCAGAGCAAATTTCAGCAAATCTAAAAGGACAAGGTAAGCAGGTTGAACTGCTTGTTTTTGAAGATGAAGGGCATCAAACAGTGAAAATAAAGAATCATATCAAAATGAATACGATGATAGTTCAATTTATGGAAAAATATCTAAAATAGATATAAATAGATTTATATATGATACAAGCAAGTAGATATTGAGGTATCGCCAGTTATAGGATTTTTTAAGAAATACAAGAGAAAATTACATCTCTATTGGTCTTCCTCATGTGGAGTAATAGAACTATATAAAGTGTTTTTACCCATTTGTATGTGTACAAGATATATAAACTTTACATCAAGGAGGTGGTTTGGACAGGAACTTTAATAAAGTAACTTAAAAAATAATTTTTAAATAGGGGAGATATTAATAATGAAACTTTCAATTTCTGTTGAGGAAACACTAGAAAGACAACAACGCTTTTTTTCAAAACTTCAAGATAAACAAATCAATTGTGCAGTTCTGTTTAGTTCTACTGATATTTTTTATTTAACTAGATTTCATTTCATTCCTACTGAGCGCCCAACAGCTTTTTTCATTGATCCACAAGGGAAAACACACCTTTTTGTACCTGCATTGGAAAAAGATTATGCAGCAGAACTAGCATGTGTGGATGAGTTTCATATATACCCAGAGTTTCCTGGACTTCGTCATCCAATGGAATTTTTTAAAGATATTCTTATTGATGCTGGATTTGAGGATAAAAATGTTGGTTTTGACTTTGATGGGTATGGTTCACCTTACGGGTATCGTGGTCCGCGACTGAGTGAAGTAATTAATGCTGAATTTATATCTATTTATGCCTGGGTTGAGGAGATGAGGTTTATTAAATCATCTACAGAGATTGAACTAATTAAGGAGTCATGTCGCTGGGGAAACTTGGCACACAGATACTTACAGAAGTATTCTAAGGAAGGTTTAAGTGAAGTCGAAGTATCAAGTAAGGCAAGTCATGATGCAACATTAGCAATGGTTGATGCATTAGGGTCAGATTATAAGCCCCATGGGAAGACTGCCTTTGCTGGATTCAGAGGCCAAATTGGTAAGTTGTCAGCATATCCTCACGTAGTTACACAAAACGCTACGATGAAAAGAGGAGATAATCTTGTTACATGGGGTGCAGCTGATGTATGGGGTTATCAAAGTGAACTGGAAAGAACGATGTTTGTTAAGGAGGTAAGTCCTGAACAGGAAAAGTATTTTAATTTAATGTATGAAGCACAAGAAATTGCCTTTAAAAATATTAAACCAGGTGCAACTACTTCGAGTGTTGATGAGGAAGTACAAAGGTTTGTTGATGATAGTGGTATACGTCGCTATGTTCCACACCATACAGGGCATGCAATTGGATTGATGATGCATGAAGCTCCCTTTTTCGACCTTGGTGATCACACTATAATGGAACCAGGAATGGTCTTTACTGTAGAACCAGGAATATTTGTTCAAGGTTTAGGTGGTTTTCGTCACTCAGATACAGTACTTGTTACGGAAGATGGTATGGAGATGCTAACCTATTATCCAAGGGATCTTAATTCTTTGATTTGTTAATTTATTTAGAAAATATGTATTGATAATACGATATTAATGGGGGTAAAGAGTATGAAATCTAAGTTTTTAATTATTTGTATGTTTATTTTTCCTTTCACTTTAGGTCTAGTGGCGTGTAGTAATGATCAAAATACAAGTTCGGAAGATACTGATGAACAAGTTTTAGTATTTGCACGTGGTGCAGACTCTGAGAGTTTAGATTTTGCTAGTACAAATGATGGCGAGGTTTCTCGTGTGACACGGCAAGTTTTTGAGAGTTTATTATCTTTTTCGGAAGAATCGTTTGAGGTTATTCCTGGTCTAGCCCATGATTGGAAAGCAGAAGATGATGGGAAGGTATACACCTTTTATTTAGAAGAAGGGGTTAAATTTCACGATGGTACTGATTTTAATGCTGAGGCAGTAAAAACAAATTTCGAACGCTGGGCAGATCCAGCCCATGAATATTCCTTTGCAGATGATGGCTATTTCCATACAATATATGGAACCATGTTTGGAGGTTTTAAAGGGGATGAAGGTCACGTTATTGAAGAAATTAATGTGTTAGGGGATCATGAAGTTGAATTTGTATTAAAGGAACCGTTAGGTTACTTTTTGCAGAACATGGCAATGGATGATTTTGCGATAGCTTCACCAGCATCATTTGAAGAGTTTGGAACAGAGTTAAACCAGAATCCAGTTGGTACTGGTCCATTTAAATTTGTTAGTTGGAGCAAGGATGACTCTATTATTTTAGAAAAGTTTGAGGATTATCGAAAAGAAGGATTGCCTAAACTAGATAAAGTTATCTTTAAAGTAATACCAGATAATTCGGCACGTTTAATTGCACTACGTTCAGGTGAAGTGGACATCATAGATGGGTTGAATCCTGATGACGCGGAGGGTGTTGATGCTGAAGATAATTTAGAATTATATACTCGCAGTGAGAACAACTTTGGCTATTTAGGATTTAATACAACAAAAGAACCCATAGATGATAAGCTTGTTCGTCAAGCAATTAACCATAGTATTGATCGTCAAGCAATAGCAGATGCTTTATACGCTGGTTATGCAAGTTCTGCTGTTAATCCATTACCACCTGGCTATTTAGGTTATAATGATGAAATCGAAGGTTATGAATTCAGTAAAGAGAAAGCAAAAGATTTACTTGCTGAGGCAGGTTATAAAGATGGATTTGAAATTAATTTATGGTCAATGCCAGTGGCCAGACCTTACATGCCAGATCCAGAAAAGGTAGCTGAGATCATTCAAAATGATTTATCCGAAGTCGGTATAACTGTAAATATTGTCCGAGAAGAATGGGCACCATATTTGGAAAAGACTGCTGAAGGTGAACACGATATGTTCCTACTAGGATTGTCAGGAACAAATGGAGATCCGGATAACTTTCTAAATAACTTACTACATTCTAATAATATTGGAAGTACTAACCGTACCTTTTATAAGAATGAAAAGGTAGATGATCTATTTGATAGAGCAAGGGTTTTAACCGATCAAAATGAGCGTGCAGAATTGTATAAAGAAGCACAACGATTAATTTCGGAAGATTCTCCCATGGTTACTTTAGTGCATTCTACACCTGTATTAGCAGCAAGAAAAGAAGTTGAAAATTATAAGCCGCACCCAGCTACTACTGAATCGTTAGCTGAAGTTGAATTAAGTAAATAGAAAAGCTAAAGGGTAGTAGAGTCATAGTATCCTCTACTACCCTAAAACTTTAATTATGCCTAAAACACCATTTAGAAAAAAACAATTACTACTACTAAAAAATTGTTTTTTTGTACATTTAACAACTAGAAATCGATATATACAAAAGAAATGAGGTGGAAATATGTTTACCTATATAACGCGACGATTAATTATGTTAATTCCTGTTTTGGTTGGGATGACTATAATTACTTTTTCTATAGTGCACCTTATACCCGGTAATCCCGCGCAAGTCATTCTCGGTGAAACTGGTACAGAGTCGGCTATAGAGGAGTTGGAAGAGAGTATGGGCTTAAATAAGCCATACCCTATACAATATGGTATTTATATAACTGACTTACTGAAAGGTGATTTAGGGACTTCTTTACGTTCTAAAGCGGATATTTCTACTGAAATATGGCCATACGTAGCGGCCACCTTTGAACTGACATTATTTGCAATGATTTTTGCAGTTTTTATTGGAGTTAATGCTGGCATAATTAGTGCATGGAAACAAAATTCATGGTTTGATTTTTCAGCTATGCTTTTTGCACTAATAGGTGTATCTATTCCGGTTTTCTGGTTAGCATTAATGGAACAATGGTTTTTTTCTCAAGAGTTGGGGTGGTTACCCGCATTTGGAAGACAAAGTAGTAAAGACCCAATAGAACCAATTACTTATTTTTTTGTTTTAGATACTCTTCTTCATATGGAATTTGCAAAAACATTAACAGTACTTAAGCATTTAATACTACCAAGTCTAGCCTTAGGTACTATTCCTATGGCAATTATTGCTAGAATGACTAGATCAAGTATGTTAGAGGTTATGAAATCTGATTATATCAGAACTGTACGGGCAAAAGGTTCAGGACAACTTTTAACAGTCTATAAGCATGCATTGAAAAACGCTACTATACCCGTTCTAACTGTGATTGGTTTACAAACAGGGGTTCTTTTGGGTGGGGCTATACTAACAGAAACAATATTTAGTTGGCCTGGAATAGGTCGTTATGTATTTGAATCAATAAACTATCGTGATTATCCAGTAATACAATCTGGTATTTTAATAATTGCCTTTATTTTTGTAATTATTAATTTAATTGTTGATATTCTGTATACCTATATAGATCCAAGGATCAAATACTAAGGGGGCTGTGAAGATGAAGACTACAGAAAAACAAAAAAAATCTAAACAACAATTAGAAAACCCCAATTTAGCTAATCAACAATTTGAGGAGGAAGAAATTAAAGCTATTTCTCCTTGGAGAGATACATTAAAACAATTACGAAAAAATCGCTTTGCATTGTCGGGGTTAATTATTATTATATTATTTATTTTACTTGGTATATTTGCTCCGCTAATTTCTTCATACAGTTACGATGAACAAAATCTGGTTAATCGCCTAGAGCCTCCATCAGAACAACACTGGTTAGGAACAGATGACCTAGGTAGAGATATATTTACTAGAATTGCTTTTGGAGCACGAATTTCTCTAAAAGTTGGATTTTTTGCTGTTACTGGTGCTCTGATTTTTGGAACTATACTAGGAATTGTTGCGGGTTACTTTGGGCGTGGACTTGATATGATCATATCACGAATTTTTGATATATTACTAGCATTTCCAAGTATTTTACTGGCAATTGCTGTTGTAGCAATTTTGGGTGCTTCATTAGAAAATGCCCTAATAGCTATTGCAATTATCAATATCCCTATTTTTGGGAGGCTTGTAAGATCTAAGGTAATTAGTTTACGGGAAGAAGAGTATATTATGGCAGCTAAAGCTCAGGGGATGAAAAACGGACGTATTATATTTCATCATATTTTGCCTAATAGTGTAGCGCCAATCATTGTTCAGTCAACTCTAGGTTTTGGCACAGCTATTTTAGAAGCTGCTGGATTGGGTTTTCTAGGTCTAGGTGCACAACCCCCTTTACCAGAATGGGGAAAAATGCTTGCTGATTCACGTGATTTTATTCAAATAGCTCCTTGGACTCTAATTGTACCTGGCGTATCAATTATATTAGTTGTTCTCGGTTTCAACTTAGTTGGAGATGGTTTGAGAGATGCACTTGATCCGAAGATGAAAAATTAATTAATATTTATTTGATCAAACTATTCTTTTTATATTGTATGTTTTTAAGCTCCTACTTCAAACGGGCAATACACCAATAAATTATTGAAAGTTTTTACTAATGGATCAGCGCTATGTAAGTTTAATGGAAGGTGGTTTATTAATTGACAAAACTAGCCTCATGGATACAAACAAAATTGCACGAACTCAATGTTACCGATACAATGGATGTTCCAGAGGGATTTACACGTTTAAGTTTTTCAAAAGAAGAAGCAGAGGCACATAATCATTTTCAAAAAGTTGCTAAAGAACTGGGGCTCTTCACTTACCAGGATGGGGTGGGTAACCAATGGGCAGTTTGGGAAGTAGATAAAGAAGTACCAACGATAGCAATAGGCTCTCACCTTGATACAGACCCTTGTGGTGGAGGTTATGATGGAGTAGCTGGAGTTTTATGTGCACTAGGAGCAATAAAAAATTTAAAAGATAGTCAGTATCAACCAGCGAAAAACATCGCAGTTATCTGTTTTGTATCAGAAGAGTCCGCAAGATTTGGCATTTCAACTATAGGGAGTAAGGCTATTACTGGAATGTTGAACAAAGCCGAAATGTCCTTTGTTACAGATATTGATGGGGTTACAATAAAAGAAGCGATGGAAGAGTACGGACTTATTTGGGAAGAAATTGATCAGCCTGAACTCCCAGTTGATAAGTTAGAAAGCTTTGTTGAATTACATATTGAACAAGGGATGCAAATTGAAAAAAACAATGCTGATATAGGTGTGGTAAATGGTGTTTCATGTCCAGTAAGATTAAAAATATCTGTGTATGGCATGGCTAATCACACAGGCACAACACCGATGAATCAGCGTCGTGATGCATTTGTTGCAATTACGCCTTTAGTAAATTTTATAAGTGATGAAGCTATAAAAATAAATAAATCATCGTCACATTCTCTTGTCGCAACAGTAAGCACCATAAATTTAAAGCCAAATTCTATGAATGTCATCCCAGGTGAAGTTGAACTCGGTGTTGATATACGAAGTGTTGATGATGAAATTAAGCGTAGATTTGCAGATACGATTAGGGAATATTGTAATTGTATTGAAGATAAGAATGATGTAAGCATTGAAATCAAGACATTAGTAGATAATGATTCAGTAATACTCGACATTGACGTCCAGCAAAAATTGATCCAAGCAAGTAATGAAAACGGATATTACACTTATACTATGGATAGCGGGGCAGGACATGATGTGATGAATATGGCAAAAAAATGGCCATCTGGGTTAATTTTTATCCCTTGCAAAGATGGAATTAGCCACCAACCAGGTGAATTTACCTCAATTAGGAACCTAGAAAAGGGTATAAATACTTTAACTAAATATTTACAAATAAATGCTGAAAAATAGGTGAAAGTAATATTCTATTAATGTTAAAAAGAGCTTAGTACACAATTTATAAAAATAATAAAAAGGAGAAGGTAGATTTACAAATACTACCTTCTCCTTTTTATTAATTGCAAGGTATTAATCGGGTATTGAAATGAATATGTGATGTCGACATTAAAAACTAATATGGTTATTTAAATAAGAAGTCATTTGCAGATTTTTCATATTCCCCCCATTTCTCCTGAATGATTTCCTTTCCTTTCTTTACATCTGGATGGAACTGAATATAAGCATTATCTCTTTTATCCTCAATCGCTCGAATGGATTCCGTTATTTCTGCTTCTACTCCTTCGACTCCGGAATGATGAGCGATTGACAGTCCGGCTGTAACCCCTTGTGCTGCAGCAACTTTTGCCCCTTCAATACCGGTGATATTTCCTGCGACATATAAACCGTCTAATGTTGTTTCCATCCGATCATTATGTAGAGGAACATAGCCACCTAATTCTTCCACCAAATAAAATGGACATCCTGCAACTGCTGCTAATTCTGCTAGTGGGTATAATCCTCCGGCAATACAAACGAAATCTGCAGCGATTCGTTCCTCACTTCCTTTGATCACTTCACCGTTTTTATCAACAGTTGCTAATAAGACTCCTTCTACCTGAGCATCACCATATATTTCGATGACAGCCTTTCGAAGTTGGATCGGAATATCCCACATTTTCACCCCATTTTTAGGGTAAAAGGTAACTCCAATATTTTTCATGAACTCGTTTTTCATGAATTTACTACCAAACTTAACGAGTGGTGATGGAGCCATATGGGAAACGTGGAGTAGGGAATTCATTACTTTTTTTGGATGTGCTGCATCAAGTGTTAGTTCATTCATTTTGGGTAACGTTAGACACGCTACATCAATTTCTGCAAGCTTTAGTTCCATAGCTATAGCTGAGGAAAGCACGTTTATGCCAATGATTACGCCTCGTTCACCAGGTTTTACTCTATGAACGTTTGTCATAACCTGTGCTGCTCCAACAGACATGACTCCCGGTAGGGTCCAGCCGGGCACTGGGACGGGTGATTCTGCTGCTCCAGTTGCTATTAATAAGTGGTTAGTTTGAATGGTCTCTTTTTCTGTATATACCATCCATTCTCTGTCTATTTTTTCGATATTATTGACCGATGTATGTAACTGAATCTGAACCCCTAACTCTATAGCTTGATTATATAAATTATGGGACTCTTTAACACCATTCCACCATGAGCCGTCTGGTTCTTCATAAAGCTGTCCTAAAAGTCTTCCACCAGGCTTCATGTATTCATCCAGTATTAATACGCCTAGACCTTTTTGGGCGCAGGTTATAGCGGCGGATAAGCCTGCGGGACCTGCTCCGATAATAATGGCCTTATTCATTTTCTGCCCCCCAATCCCTTACTGGTGTTGGAAGTTTGTCGCTACTCTTTACAATCATACCTTCCTGTATTGGTGTAAGGCATGCACGGTAACCTTGCTGGTCATTTACATTTACCCTGCATTCAAAGCAATGCCCGATGTTGCAATAGATTCCTCTAGGTGAACCACTCTCTTCATGATGGCGAAGAGTGCGTATTCCGTTAGCTAATAAGGCAGCAGCAATTGTTTCATTTTCCAAACCTTCATAGGTTTTATGATTAAAAGTGAAAGTAACCTTATTCTTTTCGTCTACATTGTCAAGCACGGGGTGTTTTAAAATTCGACGGTTCATTGATCGTTCCCCCCTAAATCTTCAAAACGAATAGGGCGTATTGGTGGTTGGTATTTTAATGTGATTTGGGAGTGTTTTGTACGATTTAACTCGGTAGCCATCTTGTCAACCATCCCTCGGCAAGTTCTTCCGCCACAATATCCCATGCCAGCTCTTGTTCTTAGTTTTAATTCTCGTGCAGAACATGTATAGTTTTTTGCTGTTTCTGCTAAATCATTGTATGTGACCTCTTCACACCTGCAAATGATCATATCCTTTTCTGCCAATTGGATCACTCCTACTTTAATGTGTGTACCTATCATTTGTTATGCAAGAATGATGCCAAACTTAGATTCAAGCTTGAATGCCTAATTTATTTATCCGGTTATAGAGTGTTGCTCTAGTAATTTGAAGGTTTTTTGCACATAGCAATTTATTTCCGTTAGCCTTCTTTAATTCTTTGATAATGATTTCCTTTTCGAATTCTTGTATTCGTTCATTCAAAGATAGGTTTTCATGTTCGGTAGGAGTTGGGGAAATCCCTTCTGGTTTGTTGGTTACGTTTGCTTCAAAAGGGAGATCATCCATTTTTATTTTGCCATTCTCTGAGAAAACAACTAATCGTTCGACAACATTCCTTAATTCTCTAATATTTCCCGGCCATTGATGCTGCAGTAGTGCCTGCATAACGCTTTGGGAGATTCCATGTATCGGTCTATTGTATTTAATGGATACTTCGTAAAGGAAATAATGTGTTAATTCAATAATATCTTCTGGGCGATCCCTTAACGGTGGGACCTCAATACTTACCACATTTAATCGATAGTATAAGTCCTCTCTAAACTTTCCTTTCTTTACAAGTTCTTGTAGATCACTATTCGTTGCGGCGACTAGTCTAAAGTCTGCTTCCATTTCCTTTGTTCCACCGACTGGATAAAATTTTCGTTCTTGCAGTAAACGCAGGAGCTTGACTTGCATGTCCAATGGCATATCGCCGATTTCATCTAAAAAGAGTGTTCCTCCCTTTGCAAGTTCTACTTTTCCTTTCTTTCCTTTTTGATCTGCGCCGGAAAATGCGCCTTTTTCATACCCGAAAATTTCACTCTCAAATAGAGAAGAAGGGATGGCACCACAATTTATAGCTACATATGGTGCTGGCTGTCCTTCGCGGATATGATGAACAGATTTTGCGAAAAGCTCTTTACCAACACCGCTTTCTCCATGGATTAATATATTCGTATCGGTTGACGCTGCTTTTTTAATTTTGTTCATGGTTTGTTTAAGTCCAGTACTATTCCCTCTTATATTGATAAACGGATTATCAGTAGCAGTAAGCTTATTCACCTCTTTTTCTAAGCTGAAAAGTCTTTCAGAGGTGTTATAGAGTTCTTTATTTAATTTCACTTGACTGGTGATATCCGTTTCTGAGACTACTGCTCCGATTATTTTGTTATGTAAGTAAACCGGATTGGAGTTTATTAATACAACCTGGTTTTCTCTAGCTTTATGCTGGCTGTGATGAACGGTTGTTCCATCCTCAAGTGTTCTCAATATTTCCAATCGATCTTTGTTAAAAAAATTCGTAATTTTTTTCCCGATAATTTCTTCTCTTTTTACTGAAAAAATTTGTTCAGCACCTTTTGTCCAAACCAGTACTCGCTTGTCGTTGTCAATGACAGTGCATGAGCCGTCAATCGTTTCTAGTATAGTAGATGTATAGGCGTTTACATGCTGGTATTTAGTGAAAATTTTATCGCAAAGCACTTGAGCGTTTACGTAACCAATAATTTTTCCTTGTTTATCTTTAATGATAACGGTTTCATTTTTTTCTAAAGCTTTTATTAAAATGGAGACCTCATCATCAATTGATTGCTCACCACAATCAAGTAGATGGAAATGATTCGTCTCTTCTTTTGGCTTGACGTGATGAATTTTATGATGAACAACCAGAAACGTTTTTTTAGGATATTCAGCGTGTAGGATAGAGCCAATTTCGGCATCGCTTACAGTTTCTCTGTTTAGCAGGATAAAGTGGTCATTCATAACATTTTTAACTGATAGTTGCATGTCATCGCCTCCTTCTTCTATCATGTATAAATTTCTTTACACTTTATAATTATTTTTACACATTTGATAGTAAAAAGCAATAATATTTTGATTAATATACCTATTCGTAAATTGGCATAAAATTTGCATATTATATTAGGAGAGCTACATGAGAAAGGAGGGTTTTATGAATATCTTGCATCGTGATGTGGTTGTTATTGGAGGAGGAATCATGGGTGCAGCTATAGCTTACTATTGTGCAAAGGCTGGACTTGATATAACCGTTCTGGAAAAAAACGAAATTGCAAGTGGAACTTCTTCCAGGTGTGATGGGAATATCTTGGCAATAGATAAGGACCCTGGTTTTGATAGTCAAATGTCATTAAAAAGCCAACAATTGGTCCATGAATTAAGTAAAGAGTTAGCGATACCATTTGAATACCGGAACCCAGGAAGTATTTTAGTTTGTGAAAATGATGTAGAAATGGAAGCTGCAAATAGGTGGGTTCAACAGCAAGTGGATGCAGGACTTCCTTTTAATATGCTGGATCGCCAAGATTTGCGAAACGAATCCGATTACTTTGCAGATGATTTGTATGGTGGGTTAGAGTGTGAAACTGATTCTACCGTTAATCCATATATGCTGACGTATTCTATGGTTCATAGTGCTAAACAGTTTGGGGCTAACATACATACCCAAACAGAAGTGAAAAATCTATCAAAAGATCCATCAGGCCACTTTGTCATCGAAACGAGTAAGGGAACGTTTACTGCCAATAAAGTAGTTAACGCCTGTGGGGTATGGGCACCATTTATTGGAGAAATGCTAGACGTTGATATTCCTATTGAGCCTAGAAAGGGTCAACTCATTGTTGCTTCTAGACAAAAGCCTGTAGGACTACGAAAGGTTATGGAATTTGGGTATCTTATTTCAAAATTCGGTGGAGAGCGACAGGTTGATCAGGCAACAGAGAAATACGGGGTAGCGTTAGTATTTGAACCGACTGAAAGCCAGAACTTTTTAATAGGAAGTAGTCGGGAATTTACAGGCTTTGATGTAAAGGTCAACCATGAAATAACCAAAGCAATAGCAAAGAGAGCAGTACGATTCTATCCGAAAATGGCAGACATGACAGTGATTAGAACATATTCCGGTTTGCGACCATGGACAGAGGATCATCTGCCAATTGTATCCCATGTTGATGAAGTGCCAGGTTTTTATGTGGCGGCAGGACATGAAGGAGATGGGATCAGTTTAGCAGCAATTACAGGCAAGGTAATAGAAGAAATGATCTCAGGTGAGGCGACATCGATTCCGATAGCCCCCCTTCACTATGATCGTTTTAAAGAGAAGGTGACATCATAAAATGCAATTTCAACGATTATTTTCAACGATTGATACACATACAGGCGGGAACCCGACAAGAACCGTCATAAGCGGACTCCCTGTATTAAAAGGAAATACGATGTCTGAAAAAATGCTTTATATGAAAGAACATTATGATTGGATACGAAAATTTCTAATGAATGAACCAAGAGGTCACGATGTGATGTCAGGTGCATTACTCGTAGAACCGTGTCATCCTGAAGCCGATTTAGGTGTTATTTACATTGAAACTGGTGGCTATTTGCCGATGTGCGGTCATGATACGATCGGCTGCTGTACTGCCCTTGTTGAAGCGGGGCTAATTGAAACAAAAGAGCCGTATACACATGTCAAGTTAGATACTCCTGCCGGGTTAGTTAACGTTACTATTAAGATTAATAATGGCAAGGCAGAAGAAGTTACATTTGCTAATGTACCTGCCTTTTTACTGAAAACAATTGATGTTGAGGTAGAGGGGATTGGTGCTGTAGAGTGTGACATTGCTTATGGAGGTAATTTTTACGGAATTATCGATGCACGAAAACTGGGATTGGATTTGCATACAAAAAATGCCTCAGAAATCATTGGTCAAGCGATCACAATTCGAAATAAAATTAATGAGGTAGAAGATATCGTACACCCGGAGTATCCATTTATAAATGGACTTACCCATATCGAGTTTTTTACGGATCCTGTTCACCCAGATGCAGATGTTAAAAATACAGTTGTCGTACCACCAGGTGGAATTGATCGGTCGCCATGTGGGACAGGTACATCAGCAAAATTAGCGGTACTGTACAGCAATCATCAAATAGGGGAACATGACTTATTTGTACATGAAAGCATAGTAGGCTCCCTTTTTAAAGCTAGAATTCTAGAGACATTGAAGGTGAAGGAATACGATGCTGTTATCGCGGAGGTTACTGGTTCTGCTTGGTTGATGGGAATGCACCGGTTTTTCTATAACGAAAAGGATCTACTTAAAGAAGGCTATTTACTTATTCCGCCAATGGAAGGGCATTAAAGGAGGTGCTATGGAATGAACATTCAGAAGATGTTTACCACAATCGATACGCATGTTGCAGGAGAGGCGTTTAGAATTGTTACTCAATCATCGATCACATTAGATGAGAACGATATTTTAGGTAACCATGAACTGCTACAAAGGAATTTTCAAAATGAGAAGCAATTTTTATTAAATGAGCCAAGAGGTCATCGAGGCATGAATGGATGTATGGTAATTCCATCCTCCGTAGCGGATTATGCATTATTATTTTTCAACCATGAAAGCGAAATTCAGTTTAAATATGGTGGGCTTATTACGACCATAACAGCACTACTAGAAACTGGGAATATACCTGTCAACGAAAACAATCGCTATGAAATAGAAACGGTTGAAGGGATCTTTACCATTCAAGCAGCTTTTGAAAATAATGAAGTAACGGCTGTGTCACTTAAAAGTAACGAATGCAGATTACTAGAAGAACATGTTGAATATAGTTTGGTAGATGTGGACAACAGACGGAGATACTATGTCTATTCCTTACCAGCATCACTACCGGGGTTGCACTTAGATCATTTGTCCTCTGTTATGAAATGGGGGAAAAACATCACAGAAAAAATGAGAAATGAAAATACAGCATTTGCTGGGGTCATTATCACCGATAGTGTTGACAATTCAGTAGATACCATTCGCTCTGTTACGTTCGAGCGGGACGGAAGTATAGTTCGTTCACCTGGTATAGATAGTACATTTGCCATTCACACTACGTTATTAAATAAGAAGCCAGTTGATCAACTGAGGAATTACAGTATTTTTGATAGTACCTTGACAAGTAAGTCAATTAACGATAGTAATACTTGCTTCACAATGGAATCGCAAGCTTTTGTAACAGGTATGCATCAGTTTATTTATGATCAAGCAGATCCATTGGAAAATGGCTTTTTATTAAAATAAAAGGGGGGATTAGGGTTTTAAATAATTGAAAGCGATTTCGTTTTAGATTATAAATTCAAGAATAAGGAGTAAATAGTATTATGACAAAAGACAGAAGATTACCCACACTACCAGAAGTATCGTTTGTGTTAATTTCCTTTACACTGATTATGTACTTGTTTGTAGTGCAGTTTGAAATTTCGATCCAATTAGCTTTACTGACAACCTGGTTTTTGATCATGTTAGTCGGGCTACGAATTGGTTATAGCTATAAAGAAATGCAAAATGGAATTTTGAAAGGAATTTACGATGGTTCAGAAGCCGTTCT
The DNA here is from genome assembly GCF_042675965.1 of Virgibacillus byunsanensis. Classification (NCBI taxonomy): domain Bacteria; kingdom Bacillati; phylum Bacillota; class Bacilli; order Caryophanales; family Bacillaceae; genus Virgibacillus; species Virgibacillus byunsanensis. The sequence continues at coordinate 447,551 of NZ_JBHTKJ010000007.1, forward strand.
TATATTAATATCGGTCGGAGCGTTGATTGGTACTTGGATAGCTGGTGGGATCGTTCCAAGTATTATTTATTATGGGCTGTCCATAATTCATCCAAATATTTTCTTGCTGGCTGCGTTTATTATTTGTGCAATAACCTCCATCGCAACCGGAACGTCTTTTGGTTCTGCTGGTACAGCAGGGATAGCGATGATGGGAATAGGGGCAAGTTTTGGACTTCCTATTGCATTAGTTGCAGGTGCAGTTATATCTGGTTGTTATGTTGGGGATAAACTATCACCTTTATCTGATACAACTGTAATGACTGCCTCGCTGTCAAAGGTCAATTTGATAGAGCATATTAAATCTATGCTAGTTGTTAGTGGACCTGCATTTCTTATAGCAGGAACGTTATTTTTAATTTCAGGATTTATCTTTATTGATGGTAGTGGGGATCTGTCACAAGCAGAATCAACCATGTCTGCATTAAGTGATTACTTCAATGTCAGTTGGTATATGATCATTCCAGCCATTGTAGTAATTGCAATGCTTGCGTTGAAGATGCCGTCCATACCAGTAATTCTGTTTGGTGCTTTGTTAGGATCCGTTTGGGCATTTCTATTTCAAGGTGTTGCACCGTTGCAAGCATTCAATATTTTATACACTGGTGGGGAGATAGCATCCGGTGTAGAATTCATTGATAATCTACTAAACCGTGGAGGAATTACCTTCATGTTGAATGTGATCGTGTTAATTTTATTTGCTCTTGGTGTTGGAGGGTTAATGGAGAAGATTGGAATTCTAAGAGTTATTTGTCTGAAAATGCTTGCCTGGGCTGACAATGCAGGAAAGACGACGCTAACAACGATTATTTCGGGCTTTTTTGGTAACTTCTTTGGTGGAGCTGCCTATGTATCTATCATTACTGCTAGTAAAATCACAGAAGAAAACTACGATCGTTTGAACATTGATCGCAGAGTACTTTCTAGAAATACGGAGGCCGGTGGTACTGTAACCACACCAATGGTTCCATGGTCGGATGGCGGTGTCTTTATGGCTGCTACTCTAGGTGTTTCCACTCTGGCCTATGTACCTTTTCTTTGGTTTAACTTTTTAGTAGTAGCCATATCCATTATCTATGGTTTTACCAACAAATTCATTTGGTATACAAAAGAAAAAGATGATCATGCAGATAACCAAAAGGAAGCAGTAAATTTGTAAAAGTATCATATAATTTTAAGGAGGAATTTAAATGAAACAATTAGAAGGAGCATTTCCGGTACTGATTACACCAATGCATGAGAATGAAGAGGTTGATTATAACGGATTAAAAGAGAATATTGAGTATTACATTAAGCAGAACGTAGCAGGAATTGTAGTTAACGGAAGCACAGGTGAGTTTGTTAGCCTCACGAAGGAAGAAAAATTTAAAACTGCCGAATTAGCTGTTGAACAAGTTAATGGACGTATTCCATTAATTGTTGGAACTGCCGCAGAAACAACGCAGGATGCAATAATGTTTACCAAGCATGCCGAGAGTGCAGGGGCAGATGCTGCCTTATTGATTAATTCTTACTATGCACACCCAAAAGATGAGGAAGTTTATGAGCATTTTAAAGCCGTTGCAGAATCAGTTAGTTTCCCTGTTATGATTTATAACAACCCTTTCACATCTGGTGTGGATATTGGGACTGAAACCATTTTAAACGTAGCTAGAGACGTAGAGAATATTACCCATATAAAAGAATCTAGTGGCGACATTAGTAAACTTCGTGATATTACTAGACAAGGAAGCGGATTTTTACAAACATTCTGCGGATCTGATGATTTAGCACTCGAGTCGTTTTTAGTTGGTGCGACAGGGTGGATATCTGTTGCAGGAAATATAGCACCAGGTCTCGTAACGGACTTGTACAATAGTGTAAAAGAGAATGATATGGACCGGGCATGGAAGTTGTATGATGATATTTTACCGTTATGTAACTTTATTGAAGGTTCAGGTAAATATGTTCAAATCGTAAAACGAGCAATGGACCTACAAGGTTTGGCAGGCGGGCCTTCTCGTAAACCAAGACTTCCATTAACAGAAGAGGAAGACAAGAATCTCCAAGAAATTTTAAAAACTGTATAATCTACTAAAAATAAAAGGGAGATGATTACATGAACACTACAGAAGTTGAGTTAAAACCAAAAGTAAAAGCATTTTTAGAAGGAGAAAAAGGGTTATATATTAACGGGGATTATGTTCTGGCAAGTAGCAAAAAGACATTTAACGTTTATAACCCTGCTACAGAAGAAGAGATTGCAAAAGTAAGTGAAGCACAAGCAGAAGACATTGATACTGCAGTTGCAGCTGCCAAAAAGGCATTTGAAGAAGGCGAATGGACGAAAATGGAAGCAGCTGAACGCTCCCATCTTATTTATAAATTTGCGGACCTATTGGATGAGAACCGGGAAGAACTTGCACAGCTAGAAGCTTTAGACAATGGAAAGCCGTATGAGGTTGCACTTGAGGATGATGTAGACGGAACCGTTCAACATTTCCGTTATTACGCTGGATGGGCAACAAAGATTACAGGCCAGACGGTTAATGTATCACCAGATTATTTTAACTACATTGTTCATGAGCCTGTAGGTGTTGTCGGACAAGTCATACCATGGAACTTCCCGCTTGCCATGGCAGGTTGGAAACTTGGTTCAGCACTAGCAGTTGGGTGTACAGTAGTTATCAAGCCTGCAAGTGAAACACCTTTATCCCTTCTATATGCAGCAAAACTGTTTAAGGAAGCTGGATTTCCCGATGGCGTTGTCAACGTTGTTCCTGGTTCAGGAAGTGTTGCCGGTGAAGCGATTATGACCCATGAGGATGTTGCAAAAGTTGCCTTTACAGGTTCAACGGCTGTAGGGAAAAAAGTGATGAAAAAAGCTGCAGATCAAATTAAAGGGATTACATTGGAGCTAGGTGGAAAATCACCAGCCATTATCTTGGAGGATGCAAACATAGAAGAAGCAATCCAAGGCGCATTTGACGGTACGATGTATAATCACGGGCAAAACTGTAGTGCATGCACACGAGTTTTTGTACACCGGAAGCATTATGACCATGTTGTAGAAGTATTGGCTGAACGCGCAAATGCAACGAAACTAGGCCCAGGCATGGACCCGGAAACGGAAATGGGACCACTTGTTTCTGCTAAGCAGCAAAAGACAGTTCTCGATTACATTGAAAAAGGAAAAGCAGAGGGAGCACGCTTAGTTGCAGGCGGAAAAAAAGTATTCGACAAAGGTTATTTCGTGCAGCCAACTATATTTGCTGATGTTGAAGACGATATGACAATCGCACGCGAGGAAATTTTTGGTCCAGTCATGTCTGTCTTCGTCTTTGATACGGTAGAAGAAGTAATTAAACGAGCAAATGATAGCGAATATGGTCTGGCAGCCAGTGTATGGACGGAGAATATTCGAAAAGGACACTATATTGCAGGTAAACTGCAAGCTGGTACTGTTTGGGTTAATGATTTCGGCCTGGAGCTTGAAACGATGCCATTTGGTGGTTATAAGCAATCTGGAATTGGTCGAGAAATGGGTGGCGAATACGGTTTGGCCAACTACACCGAAGTGAAAAGTGTCTTAGTGAAAATTAAATAACATTTTATGGCTGTCCTTTCATAAGGACAGCCGTATTTTTTTAATAGATAGGAAAACTTTCTTATCTACATAAGTGAAACTAAGGCTTTTGCCATTAAGGATTGCACTCCAGAGCATAAGGGAATCTAAGAAAGCAAAGTACACTTACTAAGAATCCCTTTAACGATAAGCCAAGGTTTCTAATATGTAAAGAAACTATATAACTTGAAAGTTATGTATATTTATCTATAGAATTAGCCACGTCCAGCTCCGACGTACAGGGCGCACTAGTGGTTTTTTGAGTATAGAGAATCCAGAAAGTTATCACAATTATTTAATATTTCATAGATGATTTGGTAAAATCGTATTATAATAGAATGTAAGGGCATTTGGCAGTAAGTTTCATAGGGGGAACTAGTATGGAAATGCAACTACAGCAAAGGCAGAATCTGAATATTGTAATGACGGCAGACTTGAGACAGGCTATATCATTACTTCAATATTCAACATATGAATTATATCAGTATATTTTACAGCAGTATGAGGGAAATCCATTGATTGAATTAGTAGAAAACGAAGAGACGATTTCCTATAAAGAAAGTTTTCCTATCCGTACTGGGACATCTAAGGGGCCACAACAATATGAAAATGATCCATTTGATTATATTGCCAATGAGGAAGCGTCCATGCATGAAAATTTACTTCAGCAAGTAAACTGGTTAGATATATCTGTATATGACCGTAATATCGTTCAATACCTCATTCTTAATTTGGATGAAAATGGATATTTGGATATAAATGAAGCGGAAATTGCTGCTGAACTCCAAATCGACGAATCCAGTGTTACTAAGGGGATTTCCTTGCTTCAACAATTGGAGCCGATTGGATTAGGGGCCAGAAATCTATCTGAATGCTTCCTTTTGCAACTTAAACACTTTTACCCAGAAGAAACGACTGCACAACTAATAATACGTAATCATCTAGATAATATCGCGGATAAAAAATGGGAAATTATTACAAAAGAAGAGAAAGTTACGTTAGCCGAAGTAAAAAGGGCATATGACATTATAAAAACACTCCATCCTAAACCTTGTACGCTATACTCAACTACTGCTACTGAATATTTAGTTCCCGATATTATTATAGAAAATAAAGCAGGTGGGTACGAAGTGTATTTAAATGATAAATTTTTGCCTGGTATCAACCTCAATACCCAATATTTTGGAATGACTACCAATAAAGATGAGACATATAAATATGTTCAGGATAAGTATAAAGAGTATCAATGGCTGCAGAATAGTTTAGAACAACGCAGAAATACAATTCTTAAAATCACACATTCACTTATGAAAAGGCAGTCGGATTTTTTTATCCAGGGATTTAGTGCACTTAGGCCACTTACATTAAAAGAGGTTGCTGATGAAATAAATATGCACGAGTCTACCGTGAGTAGAGCAACCATGAATAAAGTTATTCAGACTCCAATAGGATCCTTTAATCTACGCAAATTGTTTACAACAAAATTAAGTTCAACAAATGGAAATACAACATCCCAGACAAAAGTTAAAATCTTACTTGAAGAGCTAATTCAAAAGGAAGACAAGCGGAAGCCTATTTCGGATCAGAAAATTTCAGAAGAGTTAAAATTGGTGCAAAACATTGTGATATCACGCCGTACTGTTGCAAAATATCGAGAAGAATTAAAAATTCCACCTTCTAGAAAACGAAGAGAAATATAAATTCGCTTTTGTCCATCACATTTAGATTATTTGGATTTATTAGCCTGTAAAGGGATTGTTTAAAGAGACGTGGAAGCCTCCTGAAAAATTGTATGCAGACGGGCAAGTAGCGTGCCATTGGGGTAAGTAATTCTGCCATCCATCACCTGCAGGATCTATTGGCTGAATGTAATGTTAAATCTGTGATTAACCAGGTTGAACTTCAGAGTTTTGTACAAAGGAAAATATTCAACTCGAAGCGTGATCTCTATTTAAATGGGGTGCGTTTTAACAGGGTTAGTAGTGGAAAATAGCTTAGACTGTTGAACATTCGAATTTGAATCTATCATTTTAGATCCCGCAATACACTTTCTTGTTCAATGGAACGTAAAGCAAGTGTTTCCAGGTTTTTCTCCTGACGTTTATGATTATCACCTAATTCACTTAAACTCTCAGCATTGCGAACAATCTGCTCGAAATTCCTATCAATTTGTGAAGTATGCTTGTCCAGTTTTTCTTCTATTCGCATAAAGTGAGCGTTGATCCCAGCTGCCATAAGCGCGAGATCGTCTTTTGTTGCCATAAGCTTAAGTTCATCTTTAATGAGTGCGAAGTCATCTTTAGAAGCAGTATGCGCAAGGTCATCCTTTGTAGCCATGTTCAAAATGTCGTCTTTAGAAGCCATAAGCGCAAGGTCATCTTTCGTAGCCATGTTCGAAATATCATCTTTAGAAGCCATATTCTCAAGGTCATCTGTAGTGGCCATGTTCACTATGTCTTGTTTGGTTGCCATGGTACCTTTAATATCTTTAATTTCAGCTAGGATCTGTTGTAATTGTTCATGCATTATTTCTTCCTCCTTTCCGTTTTTATTATTTGATGAAACCTTTTCTTACTAAAAATATACCACCATCTCAGTTCTCGTGCAATTTCCAAAATAAGCTCACATTGTCTTATAAGTTGATTTCCAACGAGTAAAAACATACTAAGATTAATTTTTTACAGTAGTTATTTAAGATTTTCAAAATTATTATAGGAAGAAAGCCAAATTTAAATAATTCACTCACTAGAATATGTAGTATATGATAGAAAGCATAAATATTAATGAAGGAGGTAAGCATATGATCACGAGTTTACAAGATACAGTTACACTAAATAATGGTGTGAAAATGCCTGGATTTGGTTTGGGTGTTTATAAAGCTGAAGATGGAGAAGTAGTAATAGAGTCTGTTAAAGCAGCGATAAATAACGGCTACCGAAGTATTGATACTGCTTCTCTTTATAAGAATGAAGCAGGAGTTGGACAGGGCATTAAGGAGTCTGATGTACCAAGAGAGAAAATCTTTGTCACTTCAAAAGTATGGAATGATGAACAAGGTTACGATAGCACTCTACAAGCATTTGAAACGAGCCTTAAGAAGCTAGATTTAGATTATTTGGATCTTTATTTAATTCATTGGCCTGTAAAGGGGTTGTTTAAGGAAACGTGGAAAGCCCTTGAGAAATTGTATGCAGACGGGAAAGTGCGTGCGATTGGGGTAAGTAATTTTAATATCCATCACCTGCAGGATCTTTTGGCTGATTGTAATGTTAAACCTGTGATTAACCAAGTTGAATATCACCCTCATCTGACACAAGTTGACCTTCAGGAGTTTTGTACAAAGGAAAATATTCAACTCGAAGCGTGGTCTCCATTAAAAAGAGGTGCGCTATTACATGAACCCATTATTGTTGAAATTGCTGAAAAGCATCAAAAATCTACAGCACAGGTGATCTTAAGATGGGATTTACAAAATGGTGTGATAACCATTCCGAAATCTACCAAGGAACATCGAATTAAAGAAAATGCTGACATATTTAATTTTACGTTAACAAAATCGGATATGGATAATATCAACAGCTTAAATTGTGATGACCGAAGCGGTCCAGACCCCGATAAGTTTTAATCATTAAATAAATATATTGTAAACAAAATACTAGGGTCCAACAGTCACAGAGATAATGTGAATTGGATCTAGTATTTTTTAGTAGATAAGAAAGTAAAAAATTTTATTATCTACATAAGTGCAACTAAGGCTTAGCGATAAGCCAAGTTTTCTAAAATTATATAAAATCTCCTATTGTAAAACGCTTACATCTATTTTATACTATTACTAAATCGGTTTACTAAATCGATTTAGTAAATGATTAATACATAGGAGACAAATTATGAAAGCAGTTACAATTTCAGACGTGGCAAAGCATGCAGGAACTTCCAAAAGTACGGTATCTCAATTTTTGAACGAACGCTTTGATTATATGAGAGAAGATACAAAAAAGCGAATTGAGGTTGCAATTGAGGAGTTAGGTTATAGCCCTAATATTGTTGCAAGAAGTTTAAAAATGAAATCGACGAAGACAATCGGCGTAATCGTTGCAAATATTTTACACGTATTTTCAACACAGGTTATTCGATCTATTGAGGATTTCTGTAATGAATCAAATTTTCACGTAATTGTTTGTAATGCTGATGATGATCCTGTTAAAGAAAAGCGCTATATCGACATGCTACGTGCGAAACAGGTAGATGGAATTATTGCCTTTCCTACTGGCGGTAATGTTGACTTATACAAACGACTGGTTAGTGAAAAATACCCAATCGTATTTATGGATAGAATGATTCCTGAGTTACCCATTAACACCGTATTATTGGACAATGAAAAGGCTTCTAAGCTAGCTGTTGATGCGTTTTTACAAAAAGGACATGACCAAATTGGAATGATCAGCCCATCTTTAGGTAAATGCATTACGCCTAGGATGGAAAGGATTAATGGCTATAAAAACGCTTTACTGGATCATCAAATTCCTTTTAAACAAGAATATCTCGTTAGCGCAGAGATTCCGCACATTCAATCGGTTTTAGAAACTATGCTGGGTTCACCAAACCGACCACAAGCCCTACTTGCATTGAATGATAGAGTACTGTTTGAAATTCTAAAGTATACGAAAGAACATCAAATTAGAATTCCAGAAGATTTAGCTGTTATAGGAATTGATGATGTTTCATTTGCTAACTTTTATAGTCCTGCCCTAACAACTGTTGCCCAACCTGCATTTGAAATGGGTAAAAAAGCAGCTGAATTATTATTAACTAGAATATCAAATAAAGAATCGGAAGTTGAGGCAGAAATTTTTCGGTTTGAACCTCAATTAATCAAGAGATCTTCTTGTTAAAGATATTTATTTCATAAATGTATGAAAATAGTGGAACTAATATGGTTAGAGGTGGACAAAATAATGAAAAAAATAACGGATGTCATTGCTAATGAAGTAAGTGAAGTATTGCGCCACGTAAATCCTAGTGAAACAGAAGAATTGGCTGACTCGCTGCAAAAGGCTAATCGAATATTTGTTGCAGGGACTGGCCGTTCAGGGTTAATTGGGAAAACGTTTGCCATGCGCTTGATGCATAGTGGTTATCAAATTTATGTGGTTGGGGAAACGATAACGCCAAGTATTGAAAGTAATGATTTACTACTTATCATTTCGGGATCAGGATCTACTAGTTCCTTAAAAGAATACGCAACAAAGTCAAAAGATGTTGGTTTTAAAGTTGCTTTAGTAACCACAAATAAAAATTCTGCAATAGGTCAACTTAGTAACTGTATTGTTCAGATTCCGGCAGCAACTAAGAAACGTCTGGATCAAGAGCCGGACACCATTCAGCCACTAGGTAGTCAATTTGATCAATCTGCACATTTGTTATTAGATGCAGTCGTTGTTTACCTTTTGCAACAACAGGATGAGAAAAATAATGCAAAATTAAATCAAAAACATGCCAATTTAGAATAGGAGTGGAACAATGTCGCTTATGCAAACGATAGATGATCATAAAATTATAGCTGTCATTCGAAAGGCAGATGAAAATAACATTGTTTCGATTATTGATGCTTTATATAAAGGGGGTGTTAAAGCCGTTGAGATAACTGCAGAAACGCAACACGTAACAACGTTAATCGAGCTTGCAGTTAAGGAGTTTAAAGGAAAAGTTGCAATTGGTGCAGGAACTGTTTTAGATCCAGAAACCGCTAGAGCTGTCATTATGGCGAGAGCTGAATTTATCGTGTCACCTACACTGAATCCAGAAACAATTAAAGTAACAAATCGATATGGAATCCTAAATATATCAGGCGCTCTTACTCCGACAGAAATCTTAACTGCTTATGAACATGGAGCGAGTATGGTGAAGGTTTTCCCTGCAGATGCTTTTGGACCTAATTATATAAAAAATATTAAAGGACCACTTCCACACATTCCAGTAATGGTAACTGGTGGTATCACACTAGATAACATGAATGATTACATTTCAAAAGGTAGTAAGGCTGTAGGAATTGGAAGTAATCTGGTAAATGTTTCAAAACTTCAAACAAAGGCTGATTATGAGCGTTTGACGGTTGAGGCAACACGATTTGTGGACAAGTTAGCGAGCACATAAGTAATCCATATATTTTAAAACAAAAAAGGAGAGTTCAACATGAAAAAATTTACTTTTATATTACTATTAGTTGCTATGACAGTTATTGCTGGTTGTGGAGGTAACGGGGATGAAGGTGGTGCTGGTGAGGACAGTATTAAAATAATCGCTGCCCATAACCAAACATCTCCAGAAAACCCATATCAGGACGGGCTATTAAAATTTAAAGAAGTAGCGGAAGAGGAATCTGACGGTGCGATTGAAGTAGAAGTACATGCAGGAACAATTGGTACAGAAGAATCAGAACTTGTTGAAAAGCTACAAACTGGTGGCGCTGATGTAGTGCTTGTATCACCAGGATTTATGACTCAAACAGGTATTGATGAAGTGAATTTATTCGCTCTACCTTATCTATTTACTAGCTATGACCACTGGGAACAAACAGTTGATGGTGAAGTTGGGGAAGAAATGGCAACTATTATTAATGAAGAATCAAATAATGACTTTAGGATTGTTGGATACTGGTCAGCTGGCGTAAGACATTATTATGGTAAGCAACCACTTGAATCGATGGATGACTTAAATGGATTAACCATGAGGACGCAAACATCTGGTGTTGTGGCAAATTATTGGAAAGAAACTGGTGCAGTTCCAACTTCAGTAGCATGGGGTGAATTGTATCAAGCACTACAGCAAGATGTTGTAGATTCTGCTGAAAACGCTTATCCGTATTTTGTACAGCAAAATCATCACACCACGGATAATGGAAAATATATCACAGAAACTGGACATGATTACACAACTCGTTTCTTATTAGTGAACGGAAATGAATTTGACAATTATACAGAAGAACAACAGGAGATCCTATTGAATGCTGCTGAGGAATCTGTAAAGGCAGAAAGAGAAGCACTTTATAAGCAGGAAGATGAATATAAACAACAAGCGATCGATGATGGTGCAGAAGTTAATGAAATTGACAGACAACCATTTATCGACCTAGCGAAACCATTCCAGGACCAAGCAGCTGAGGATATGGGTGTTGAAGATTTACTAGAAAAAATTAGAGATAATCAATAGACAACAGTAAAAAATAACAACCACTAAAAGAGAAGGACACTTTGATGTGTCCTTTCCTTTAGTAGATAAGTGCAACTTAGGCTTGGCGATAAGCCAAGTTTTCAATGTTTTTTCTTTAGCAAATAAGAAAATATAAAACTTTCTTAGTTGCATAAATGCAACTAGGTCATTCGCCATAAAGGCTTGCACTCCAAAGCATAAGGGCTTCTAAGAAAGCAAAGTACGCTTACCAAGAATCCCTTTAACGAATGCCAAGTTTTCTAAGGAGGAGGGTAAACATGAATCGTTTTATTCGGATGCTTGAAAAAGTCCAATTAACAGTCGGTGTACTGTTTTTAACGATATTTTTTGTTGCAATCGTAATTCAAATTACTACAAGACATTTAGGAATATCTGTCATTTGGACAGAAGAGGTTGCGAATTATTCCTTTATTTGGGCGATTTTTATGGGGTCAGCGGTAGCGGTTAACCGTAGAGATCATTTTAACTTTGATTTTCTACAACGAAAATTAAAAAATAAAGCAAATACATCATTAAAAATATTTAACGATGTTATCCTAATCCTATTTAACGTAGCCATTTTCTATTTTGGTTTACAGGTTGTACAACGTTTTTGGGATTACAATTGGACTGCTTTACCAGAAATGAAGATGGGGTATGTTTGGATTTCGATTCCAATTATGGCTATAACGATGGTTATCTATTCATTAGCACATCTTATTCATAACATTAAGGCGCTAAAAGTAAAGGAGGTCAATGAATAATGGGATTTTTATTATTAGGTATATTTATTGTATTAATGTTTGTTGGGATTCCTATTGCTTTTGTAATTGGAATTGTTGCTTTGGTTGGTATTCTTGATATTCCTTACATTCCGGAAATATCCGTTCCAATGAAGATGCTTAATGGACTGAATTCCTTTGTACTATTAGCAGTTCCTTTATTCATTTTAGCTGCCAACTTAATGAACTCCGGAAAAATATCAACGAAATTAATTGATCTAGCACTAGCGATTGTCGGACCTATACGCGGTGGATTAGCACATGCAAATATATTAGTATCCATGATGTTTGCAGGGGTTTCCGGTGCTTCCCAAGCAGATACAGCTGGTGTTGGTAAAATCCTTATACCAAGCATGATTAAAAAAGGATATGATAAAGAAACAGCAGTAGGAGTAACCGCTGCATCTTCAACTGTCGGGGTTGTCATCCCGCCAAGTATCCCCATGATTATCTTCGCTGGTTTATCCAACGCTTCAGTTGGTGCGTTATTTCTTGGTGGAATTGTACCAGGAGTATTAATTGGAATCGGTATGATGGTTTTCATTTATATTTTAGCTGTTAAACGAGATTATCCTAAATCTGCGAAAGTAGAGTTTACGAAATTTCTAAAATTATTAGTTGAAACACTCCCGGCTCTGTTTACTATCTTCATCATTATTGGAGGGATCACGACTGGGTTCTTTACGGCAACAGAAGCAGCAGCGATAGCATCCTTGTACACGTTGTTAATAAGTATGTTTCTATATAAAACCATCAAAATAAAAGATTTGCCTAAAATCCTAGTTGATACACTTTCATTAAGCTCGCTATCACTTTTTGCATTAGCAGCAGCAAGTGCACTGGGTGAACTAATGAGTTATTACCAATTAGGCGTAATTGCTCAAGATTTCTTTACGAATAACGTAGGAACCAAAGGGTTATTTATTATCATCATTATTGCATTCTTCCTTTTTATAGGTACATTTATGGATGCAATTCCAGCCATGATATTATTTGTACCCGTTATTTTACCAACTGCCCTGCAGTTTGGTATCGATCCAGTTCACCTTGGCTTAGTAGTTGTTATGACATTGGCAGTAGGACTTACTACACCACCTTATGGGTTATGTTTATTACTTGCAGCCAAAATCGGAAACATGTCGATTGAAAGGTCCTTTGTAGCAGTACTACCGTATCTGGTTATTATTTTAGCAGTACTCGTGTTTATAGCATTCTTCCCGGATATTGCTTTTTATGTACCGAAGTTGATCAATCCGGCTCTATTTTGATGAGTGAAAAAGGGGGATTAACCCATGAACGAATTGGATAGAAATAAGAAAATCATTGGTGAAGAGGCAGCAAAGTATATTAAAAATGGTATGACAGTTGGCCTGGGATCTGGGTCAACTGTCTACTGGATGCTAAAAAAACTAGGCGAGCGTGTGGAAGAAGGATTGGATGTAAAGGGAATTCCAACTTCCAAAAAAACAGAGCGATTAGCGAAGGAGTTTCACATTCCTCTACTTGAATTTTCCGATATACAGCAGATTGATCTGGCTATTGATGGAGCCGATGAGGTTGATGAACACTTAAATCTTCTTAAAGGTGGTGGTGGTTCATTGGTCAGGGAGAAAATTGTTGACGCTGAAGCGAAACAGCTTATTATTATTGCCGATGAATCTAAACTAGTCCTTCACTTGGGTACTTTTTACCTACCAGTAGAAGTCGTACCGTTTGGCTGGGAAGTAACTGCTAGCCGTATTGCAAAGCTAGGTGGTTCTACAACATTAAGGGAAACAAACAATCATGTATTTGTATCAGACAATGGGAATTACATTTTGGACTGTGATTTTGGTCAAATTAAAGAACCTGCAACATTACACGAGAAGTTAAAATTATTAGTAGGAGTCGTGGAAACGGGATTATTTGTTGGGATGACGACCAATGTGATTAGTACTAAAAATGGCAAACTAATTAAATTAGCGTAGATCAAAGAATCGAAATTTACATGCACCATGATTTCAGCTAGGAGGAGTAAGAATGAACGATGTCATTACAATCGGAGAAGCGATGATCGCATTTAGTCCTGGTTCGACAGGTCCGATGAAGTTTGTAAATAGTTTTGAGAAAAAAATAGGAGGTGCAGAGCTCAATTTAGCAATTGGCTGTGCACGACTTGGACTTAAATCAGGTTATATAAGCAAGTTAGGTAATGATGAATTTGGTAAACATATTCAAACATTTGCTCGTGGTGAGGGGATTGACGTTTCCCAAGTTGATTTAGTTGATGGATATCCTACTTCATTGAACTTTAAAGAAATTATGGAAGATGGAAGTGTACGAACATTTTACTATCGTGACAAATCACCCACTTTAACGATGACACCAGTTGATTTGGATGAAGCATATTTTCAACAAGCTAAAGTGTTGCATATAACTGGGATTTTCCCTGCCATTGATTCAAAAAATATTGCAATTTATGATCGAGCCATTGAATTAGCGAAGAAACATGGATTAAAGATCTCTTTTGACCCTAATATTCGTTTGCGTATGTGGAGTAAAGAAAAAGCAAAAGAAGTATTATCTAAAATCCTGCCGCATGTTGATATACTGCTTGCTGGTGATGAAGAAATGGATATTATTATCGGAGAAAAAGATCCAAAAGTCATTATTGAAAAAGCGAAGGAGCTAGGCATCTCCTTTATAGCTGTTAAACAAGGTGATAAAGGGTCTGTTGGATATCATAACGGAGAAATTATCGAATCTCCACCAGTCAAACCTTCTAAAGTGGTTGATACAGTTGGCGCGGGAGATGGATATAATGCAGGTATCATCTATGGTATTTTAAAGGACTGGCCGTTGGAAAAGACATTGCACTTTGCTAATACGATTGGTTCGATGGTAGTTAGTGTTGTTGGTGATAATGAAGGATTGCCATATTATGAAGATGTGCAGGGGCGACTAGGTGAAATTGAACGAATCGAACGATAAAGAAGGAGTGTTAGCATGAACTTACAACTTGCTCTAGACCGGTTAACCAGAGAAGAATGTCTTCGAATTGTTGATGAAACAAAAGATGAAATTGATTTTATTGAAGTTGGTACAGGTGTTATAAAGGAATATGGAATGGCTATTGTTCGTGAGATGAGAGAACTTTATCCAGACAAAGCAATTGTAGCCGATATGAAGACGTGTGATGCTGGAGGCCATGAAGCAAAACAAGCATTTGAGGCGGGAACTGATATCGTTACGGTTATGGCTTTTTCATCCGATTTAACCATCAAAGATACGTTACAAGTTGCCCAGCAGTATGGGAAACAAGTTATGGTTGATTTATTGGAAGTTTCTTCAAGAGATAGAATGGAACAGCTAAAAAAAATAGATGTTCGTCTGGTTAGCCTACATGTTGGTAAGGATAAACAACAAGAAGGAAACTTTGATACAGAATTATTTTCCTTGGTAAAAGGTCTTGATTTTGAGGTTACCGTAGCAGGTGGCATTAATTTAGATACACTGCCTGATATTATTCAGGAAAAGCCGGATACTGTAATAGTTGGAAGTGCTATAACAAAGTCGGAAAATCCTAAAGAAGTAGCTAGTAAGATGAGAAAAATGATTAAGTCAAGCTAACTAAAGGAAGGGGAGATTCGAAATGAACTTAGGTACAATAGGAACAAATTGGATCACAAGTAAGTTTATAAAAGCTGCAAAGGAAACAGGTCTATTAACCCTTTCTGCTGTATACTCCCGAACAGAGAAAAAAGCGAACGAATTTGCAAGTACTCATGGAGTAGAAAATACGTTTACCAACTTAGAGGAGATGGCCAAAAGTAATTCTATCGATTGTATCTACATTGCGTCACCGAATTCTTTACACTTTGAGCAGGCACTAATGTTCTTAAAAAATCACAAACATGTGATCTGTGAGAAGCCTATATTTTCTAAAACTGTTGAATTGGAAAAAGCCTATCAGATAGCTGCGGATAATAATGTATATTTATTTGAAGCATTGCGAAACATCCATGTTCCAAATTTCACTTCATTAAAAGAAAACCTTGATCATATCGGAAAAATTCGTGGTTCCATATTACACCGCGTGCGATATTCATCACGCTATACGGACTACTTAAATGGAGAAAATCCGAATGTTTTCTCACCTGAATTTTCTGGGGGAGCACTTGTAGATTTAGGGATTTACCCACTTTCTTTGGCGGTGGCGTTGTTCGGAAAACCAGAAACAAGTACATATTTTCCAGTCTTATTAGATTCCGGGGTAGATGGCGGCGGAACACTTATATTAAACTATACGGACTTTACATGTACCGTTATTTGTTCCAAGATTACTACTTCCTATCTTGCTTCTGAGATCCACGGTGAGAAGGGGACTATAACGATCGATGATCCTGGAAGATTAACAAACTTGCAGTTAACAAATATCCACGACGGGAGTACCACGGCTATAAATGAGGATCAAGATGATAAAGACATGATCTATGAGATACAAAGCTTCGTTAACATAATCAAAACCAACGACCAACAAAGATACGAAGAACTAAAACAACTCAGTAAGGACGTACTAAGCATTACCGAATCAGCCAGAAAACAGTAGAAGAGGGGCCTGTTATTTTCCGGTTTTGAGCGGATTTTGTCGAAAATGTATAAAAAATCTCCTAATAATTGTTATTAGGAGATTTTAATGATGGCGTTAGATTTTTCTTTTTTCATTCGCTTCTTCTATAAATCTAATGATTGCTAATGTCTCTTCCTCAGGAATTGGATTATTACCTGTTTCAAAAAACGTAATGACTTGTTCTAGTAAAGAAGCATAGTAAGGTTTCTCATCTTTATAGATAGGCAGGTGAACTGTTTCATTTTCATAATGAAGGATTGCCTCGAAATTTCCATGCCAGTTATGGCTCCCGCGAATTATTCCGAATCGGCCATCAGCCCACTCTGTAGAAATCACATCATAATCATTGTTGCCCGAAACAGTTACCTGGTTATAATTTGGTCCCATAATGGTGAACAACAATTCAACCATATGTATACCATACCAAAAGTAATAAGGCATCTTTTCTATAAATGGAAGCGGTCCGGATAAATATGCGCCTTTAAGTTGTCCAGGTGAATCTGCTAGATGTTTTTGGAGTGAATCAGCGTAACGTAACGAAGAGGATGACATAATTGGTGAATGATACTTTTTGCTTAATGTAAGGATTTCCTTTGCATCCAGCTCCGATAGTGCCAAAGGTTTATCAATAAATATAGGTTTACTATAGGATGCAACTCTCTTAAACAGATCTAGGTGTTTTCTGCCATCTACTGAAGTAATCATGATAGCATCAGCTTTTTCTGCTACGTCATTAATAGATGGAGTGATTTCTACCCCATAATCATCCCGCAAAACAGCAGTATATTTATTCACCCTGTTTATACTCAAATCCAAATCTTCAGCAGCGTAAGGACAGCCTATAATGACTTTTGAATTTCTAAGTTGATATTTATTTTCATGGAGCAACTTTGTGAATATCTCTACATGGGAAGTATCTAAACCAATCATACCAATATTCAAACTCATTATTTTTCACCTCTTAATAACATTTTATATACTTGACGGGGACGTCCTTTCGATTGAAGTTTTTCAATGCCAACAATTTCTACAATGTTAGCATCTAACCATGATAAAAGAATGCGGTGGGCACTTCTTGTCGTTACACTTAACGATGCAGCTAATTCTTGTGCTGTAAATGTATCAATATTTTGCCGCTCAATGATTGATATGACCTTTCTTAAATAATAGGGGGATATAGACGTATCCTCTGATTGTTTCAATAGCTCTTTATTCGTAATGTTTAGTGGGTATGTCAGTGGTGGATTATTCTCAATCGGACCAATCACACTACGATCCTCTTTTACAATGAAACACTTTTCTCCTCCAAAATCGATAGACTGAGATAGTGCCATCCTTGCGTGAGTACCTGCTTCATTCGCGGATAATCCGAATCCAATACCAACTGAGATACTCAGTTTTTGCTGCTTTTTCATATCTGCGATGAGGGGGAAGTATTTGTACCCTTGCGTTACTCGTTCAAAGGTTCCTCTTGTGGTAACAAACATATACTCATTGCCATTTAATACTGTTAAATAGCCTTCTACAATTTCAACAAAATCTAAGATTGTCTTTTGAACATCTAAATAGAGACGTTGGATATGTTGCTCAGATGTTATCTGTCGCTTTAGCTGATCGAAGTTTTCGACCTGTACAATGCCAAAAACGATTTGTGATTCTAGTTTTTGTCGTTGCTCTGTTGATAAAAGTGCTCTCTCGAGGGTCACAATAATATCCTCTTCTGTTGGTAATATCCATTCGTTTGGTATTCCTTTTTGGGTTAATTGCTCTGACACAACCTTTAAACCAGTTAAGGCACAATCTGTTTTATTTTGATTATAGTTTGACACATGGAAGTTCACAATTTCATCGGTTTTAGCAAGAGACAGTCTGGAATCGTAATGTATGCTCTTAATGGATTCATCCAGTTCATTGTTTAAATGGTTAATCTCATGCAGGGACAATGTATCAATGGATATGGTAGTAAAGTTTGTAAGTTTTTTGTGAAGTTTGTAAAAAGCCCGGTACAAGGAAGCCCCTTTTATAGGAACAAAATGTGCTGGTAGGTTGATAGGGATATGCTCCTTGGATATGGAATAAGGTATGTATCCAGAGTAAAGCAGCACATCGCATTTTTCTTTTAATTCCTTTGTAAAATCAGAAGCGTCATATATGTTGTTCGATGTTTTATATATTGGATCGAAGTTTGGGAACATTTTCAGGGAGCGTTTGATTCGCTCATTAGTCCAGGTAGGTCCTATAATTCCGATTCTAATCATGTCTTAACAACTCCTTAATAGGAAAAGAGGAAACACTGTATGCGTAGTGTTTCCGTGTACTAACTATATTCTATCTATATTTAAAATTAAATCAATCTCGTCTCAGCCATTTGTTTAGGTTTTTTGTTATGAATTCGTCGTCATTCAGGTGAGGATATTCACAATAGACACGGTCGATTTCCTCTGATTGTCCAGGACTAAGTTTTTCCTTATCAAGTAGACACCAGTTACCTCTAAGTAATCCTTGTCGTGCTAAGACTTCATTGATGCCGGCAATACAGCCTTTGAAACTATTATGTGCATCAAAGAAAGCAGCATTGGCATCCGTAACTTGATGAGATAATGGGAAAAACGTTGAAACATCCCCATTTTCCAGACGTGTTTTTTTAATATGTTTGAACTGTTCTACTGCTTTTTCGGTCCAGACAGCCCAATGACCTAACAGTCCACCGACTATATTTTTCCTGATGGTTTTGCCCTCGACTTGTATTTCATAGGTAGTTAATAAATCTATAACAATATTATCATCATTACCAGTATAAAGAGCGATCTTATCTCCTCTATTGGAGTGACACACTGCTCTAATAACATCCAGCGTTTTATAGCGGTCAAACGGTGCCATTTTTATCGCATGCACATTTTCAATGTCAGCAAAACTTCTCCAAAAATCAAAGCTTAACGTTCTTCCACCAACAGCAGGCTGAAGATAAAAACCGAAGATTGGTATTACTTCAGCAACTTGCTTGGCATGATTCAGCAACTCTTCTTCTGATAAATGATTAAGTCCTCCGAAGCTTAAAAGTCCTAAATCATATCCTAAATTCGATGCAATCTGTGCTTCACGTACGGCTTGGTCAGTAGAACCACAGATACCTGCAATTTTAATGAAAGGACGGTCTAAGTTACGTTTGTTTACTTCTTCAGTAGCCAGTTGTAAAACTTTTTCGAAAAGCTGAAACTCTTTGTCTCTAATTTCAAATTGTGTGGTATGAACACCAACCGCTATACCGCCTGCACCCGCATCCATATAATAATTGGTTAAAGCTCGTTGTCTATTTTCATCTAGCTTTTTGTCTTCTGTAAGTGCAAGTGGGTGAGCTGGTATAACAGTTCCTTCAAAAAGCAGATTTTTAATAGCTTGTTGTAACATTTAAAACGCCCCTTGTCTTTCTTGGAAGTGTGTTGGCTTTTCCATAATTTCTCCACCATGTTGGAGCCACTTTGCAGTCCATTCAATCATTTGTTGTAACGGTATACTCGGGTAACCGAATAATTTATGTGCTTTCCCGGAATTATTGAGTAGGGCATTTGGTGCCTCCTCATTTTTAAACGAAACCTTTTTATTGAGATGTCTACCAAATTCTTCCGCCAACCAGCGAACAGAAGCTGTTTCTGGACCTGTAATATTTAATATTGCTGGGTCAGTACTGCAGTGAAGTAATGACCGAAGCGCAAATTCATTCGCATCACCTTGCCATATAACATTAACATGTCCTGTTCTCAGATCTACTGGTTTTTCCTCATAGACCTGTTTTGCAACTTCCAACAGCACGCCATATCGCATGTCTATTGCATAATTTAATCTATACAACAGAATAGGTGTATTATTTTTCTTAGCGAAATGTGTAAAAACTCGTTCTCTTCCTAAGCAAGATTGAGCATATTCACCAATCGGGTTTGTTGGCGTATGTTCTGTACAGCCACCTTTTGTGATGTCGACAAAGGGATAAATATTTCCTGATGAAAATACGACAATATTAGAGTTTGAAAACTTCTCAGCAACTCTACCTGGCAAGTACGTATTCATGCCCCAGGTTACATGTTCGTTTCCCATTGTTCCAAACTTTTTCCCAGCCATAAAGATAATGTTTTTTACATCTGGTAATGCCTGTAATTCTTTATCATTTAACAAATCAGCAGTAATTGTTTTAATACCGAATGATTCTAGTTCCTTTTGTAAGGGACCTGAAGAGAATCTGGAAACTCCAATTACCTTCTTTTCTAAAGCTGCTTCATCAATTGCCCGTTTCGTTAATTTGGCCAATGATGGCCCCATTTTCCCGCCTACCCCAAGAATCATAATGTCACCAGAAATTTGTTTTAAATCATTTATTAAACGGGGTGAAGGTTTTGTCATTATTTCATCTAATTCTTCTATTGTTTGCATGTAATCACCTCATTAAGTTTATAAAAAGATATTTTTTACATTATTAAATGCTAGTAGTAGCAATACTATTAAACCGGCAATAGCAATCATATTTTTGAACCATGTATTTTTTAGATCGCCCATGATTTCTTTGTCGTTTGCTACAACTAGTAAAGCTATAGCAATAAAAGGTACAGCAACGATCGTGATTGCTTGTGCAAATATAATCAAGTTAAGTGGAGCACCGCCAAATATGATGGCAATGATAGAGCCAAATAACATAACCGTGATAATTGCCAGCTTAACTTTCTTGTCTTTTAATTTACTTCCAAAACCAACACTATCTGAAATCATTGCTCCACCAATGGTTGCGTTCCCCATTAGGGATGAAAATGCTGCTCCAAAAAGTCCAAACATAAATAGTGTTGTTGCCCAAGTTCCATATAATGGTTCTAACGCTAAGCCCATATCGGCTACGGAATCAATCTGAATACCTGCTGGTTTAAGTACGGCAGCTGCTGCAATCATAACTAAAAGAGATATTAAACCGAGTAAAAAGATACCTAAATAGGATTCTTTCATACCTTCTTTTGCAGTGTCTCTAGTCCAACCCTTTTCTTGAACAAGGTATGATTGATAACTTGCCCCCACGATGGAAAAACAAGTAGCGGTTAGTGCAATGATTAAACCTAACGATCCTGTAGGTATTGATGGGACAAGGCCACTGGCTATTGATCCAATAGATGGCTTTGCAAGGAATACAGTTATGAGAAAAGATATTAACATGAGAGCTACTAGACCTATCATTAATTTTTCCAAAATACTATAAAAGTCTTTCGAAAATAATAGTAGAGCACCAGCAATAGTAAATGCCACAACCCAAAATTCCGGATTCAGACCTACAATAGCTGAAGCAGCAACACCAATACCAATCGAGTTTCCGGCTTGGAATGATGCTGTTACCAAGAATGCACCAATACCAATGAGAAGTGCCCCCCACTTACCCCATTTTTGTTTTATGATTTGGATAAAACTAATTTTCGAGGCTAAACCAATTCGTGTACTCATTTCTGTGTAAATCATCATGAAAATTACAGTTACAACTAAAATCCATACTAGCTGATTTCCAAAAACTGCACCAATGGTAGATGAGAGCGTTAAACTACCAGGTCCTAATACTAACGCAGAGGTGATAAGAGCTGGGCCTAAGAATTTAAAAATATTCTTTTTGCTACCACCTTTGTTACCGCTTTCAATATTAGGTGAATGATCTTTAGCTTGTTGCGATTGCATGAAATCCCTCCTGAATATTTATTTAGAATATTGATTAAATTCATTATATTGAATTCTGGATTTAAAGAAAACGTCTTAATTATGTCTTTAAATAAAAAATGCCTTTTACATGAAGGAGATGATAAATCAGGCTATAATGTAAGTAATATACGATAACAAGGAGGCAAAAACAATGAATCTTGGTCTAAAAGGAAAATCTGTATTGGTACTTGCATCCAGTAAAGGATTAGGAAAGGCTACGGCCTATCAGTTTGCTGCAGAAGGAGCCAATGTCTTTATATCAAGCCGAAATAAAGAAACGCTGGAGAAAGTTAAAAAGGACATCCAGGAGGGTACTGGGAATAAAAATGTTGAATACGCTGTTTGTGATATTACGAACCCTGATTCTATCAAACAAATGATTAGTACAATAGTTGAAACAAATGGAACCATTGATGTTTTGATAAATAATGCAGGAGGACCACCAGCTGGTTCATTTGAGGATTTCGATGACGTGGCATGGCAACAAGCATTTGAACTCAATCTACTTAGCTTTATTAGAACCATTCGGGAAGTGATACCATACATGAAGAAACAAGGGAGTGGACATATTGTAAATATCGCCTCCTCTTCAATAAAACAGCCAATTGATCATTTAATTTTGTCCAATACGTTTAGAACTGGTATTGTTGGGCTTGCCAAGAGTCTATCACAAGAACTTGCAGCAGATAATATTTTGATTAACACGATTGGACCTGGAAAGATTTCCACAGACCGTATCTTGCAGCTTAATTCTAAACGAGCAGATGAGCTTAATGCTAGTATGGAAAAGGTAAAATCAGATGCAGAGAAACAGATTCCAATCGGTAGATATGGTACACCAGAAGAGTTCGCAAAGACAGTTGTGTTTCTATGTTCGGGAGCTAATACGTATATAACCGGCCAGTCTCTATTGGTCGATGGTGGGATGGTTAAAGCGTTGTGATTTGTTTGGCTCCGAACCGGGCAAGCGGTTAACATTATTTTAGAGTAAGACTGCTATTAAAAAGGAATCAGAGATCTCTGGTTTCTTTTTTTAAAGGTAAGGAAAGTATAAAATTTTGGTACTATAAAGTTTCTTGTCAGCAAGAGCCATGTCTAGCTCCAGCGCCCAGCCACTCGCGACATAAGCAATCCGTCTTGCGAAAGGAAAAACCACCTTTCTCCAGCCGTTTTGCTTATGCGGTCGTGTCTTTCAGGGCGCTTGCGCTTTTCTTATAGATAAGAACAACTGAGGCTTGGTGATAAGCCGAGTTTTCTAATATTAGTTTTATTCACCTTTCCACTTCTATCTTTGATAAAATATTAAAAAGAGTCAAAATTCAGAGGAGTTGGTAATGTGAAGGTGAAGTCAGCTGTGTTACGGGAATTAGGACTTGAAACCCCATATGCGAAAAGTCGTCCTATCAAAATCGAAACGTTGGACTTGGATGCTCCAAAACAAGGTGAAGTTTTAATTAAAATAAAGTCTGCTAGTCTCTGTCATTCAGATTTATCTGTCGTTAATGGTAGTAGACCAAGGGCGCTACCGATGGCATTAGGTCATGAGGCATCTGGTGTTGTGGAGGAAGTCGGTGAAAGTGTTACAGGCCTAAAGCCCGGGGATCATATTGTGTGTGTGTTTGTACCGAGTTGCGGTCACTGTTTACCATGTAAAGAAGGTCGTCCTGCTTTATGTGAAACAGCAGCAAAAACGAATACGGCTGGAACATTACTTGGTGGTGAAAAAAGATTGCACGCAGGTGAGGAATCTATCAACCATCATTTAGGAGTATCTGCTTTTTCAGAATATGCAGTTGTATCAAGGAATTCATTAATAAAAGTACCCAAAGATATAGCCTTTGAAGAGTTAGCCCTGTTTGGATGTGCTGTCATAACGGGTGTCGGTGCAGTGGTAAATACGGCATCTATTAAATTAGGCAGTACAGTGGCAATTGTTGGACTAGGTGGTGTTGGATTAAGTGCGCTGATTGGTGCGGTAGCAGCTGGTGCTGGTAAAGTAGTAGCAGTGGATATTAATGAGACGAAATTACAACAGGCAGGAGAATTAGGAGCAACGGAGACATTCAACTCCATGGATAAAGATGTTATAGAGCAAATCCGCAATACCACAGGAGGCGGACTTGATTACGTATTTGAAACGGCTGGTGTGGTACCTGCAATGGAAGTCGCCTATGGTATTACCAAACGTGGTGGAACGACTGTTACTACTGGATTACCACATCCTGATCATCATTTTTCTTTTCCTTATGTTAGTTTAACTGCAGAAGAAAAAAGTTTAAAAGGATCCTATGTCGGCAGCTGTGTTCCTGAGAGGGACATCCCGAGGTTTATTAATTTATATAAACAGGGAAGATTGCAGATCGACAAACTCACCACAGAAATTATTTCGTTAGATCAAATCAATGAAGGGTTTGACAAGCTAGGTAAAGGAAAATCTTCCCGGATTATTATTAATTTTTAGGTAGGTGGAACGTTATGTACAAAAAAATAATTGAGCCCCGAGTGTCTGAAACTGATGGAGTCGGTCACATCAATAATACGACATTACCAATTTGGTTCGAGGCTGCGAGAAACCCAATTTTTAAATTATTCACACCAGATGATTCATTTGAAAATTGGCGAATGATTATACTGAACATCAATATTGACTATGTGAGTCAAGTTTATTTTGGAATTGATGTGGAAGTATGCACGTGGGTGAAGAAATTAGGGAATTCAAGTTTGGAATTATATGAGGAAATCCGTCAAAACGGTAATCTTTGTGCCAAGGGAAAAGCGGTATATGTGAATTATCATACGGGTAACCAAAAATCTGAACTGATTCCAGATCATATCAGAAAGGAACTGGAAAAGCATTTATATGAAGAGACTCCTGAACCAGGGGAATAATACGTCATTTCTACGGATAACACATGGGATAACAGAGCGTTATTCGATGTGCTATTTATCTTGTAAAACTATAAGGTTTCTATTACTATAAAAAGAAAGAGAAGAATGACTATTCGGAAATATTAAATAAATGGAAACATTTTAAGGAGGCGGACATTATCGATTTTAATTGGTCTGTCAATTGAAAAAATTAAAACTGTTTCAGAAATAATAGAAGAACTTCACGTTTCCTACTCAAATGCTACAATAAATAGTAAATAAAAATACGGTAAGCAGGATGTGACAGTAATGCTCGAAGAATATGGTTTAAAACTTATCAAGCTTGATCTTCCCTTTAGGCTAAATCATGTGAATTGTTTTATTGCTGAGGGAGAAAATGGTTGGAAAGTAATCGACACAGGGTTGAATAACACTCCAACGAGAAGAAGATGGGAACAGGAACTGGTAGGGAAAAAGGTATCAGATATTATCGTTACACATTACCACCCAGATCATTATGGTTACGCGGGAGCACTGCAAGAAAAAACAAGTGCATGTGTCTCCATGACTAAGGTTGATTCAGATGCAGGATCAAATGCCTGGCAAGAGAATACCATTAATAACCTATCAGATAACTATATGTTAGCAGATATCCCTGAAGATATAGCGACTAAAATGATAGTTAACACAAAGGAATTTGTATCTTCTGTTACACCATACCCTACAGTGGGTCACTACTTAGAAGAACGTGAAAAGTTTCCGATTGGCAAGTATGAATATGAAGTAATCTTCACACCTGGACACTCGGATGGTCTGGTAAGTTTTTATAATAAAGAGAAAAACATGCTATTATCCACCGATCATATTTTACCTAAGATCACACCAAATATATCTTACTGGTTTCATGGCGATCCCAATCCATTGGGTACTTACTTGCAATCATTGGATAAAATAAGAAAACTGGATGCTGATTTTGTCGTCCCTTCTCATGGAAACCCATTTTATGGAGCTAATAAAAGAATTGATGAGATAAGATCGCATCATGACGATAGATTGGCGCATACTTTGGAGTTAGTCCGTGGAAGTAGTACGGTGTATGAGGTTTGTCAAAAGTTATTTAAAAAAGAACTTACGATTCATGAGACAAGGTTTGCTATCGGTGAAACGATTGCACATCTCGAATATTTAGTTGCAAGGGGAGAATGTAAAAAAGAGACGGTAAACGGGAAATATTTATATACTATTTAACTATGGATTGCATAAAAAAGGAACCAGTTTAATTAGGTTCCTTATTTGTATATATGCACTTATTTTCGTATGTTGCATTTTTGACATGATAATATTTGGCTAATAAATATTCTTTATACCGGACTTAAACTTTGGGACTCGAGAATTTTTTATCTTTTTCGCATTGACTATATTTGACTTGTTATCTCTTCTTTTCCGGCAAAATTCCTCACTTCTTGCAATAATTCAACTCATAGAATAAATAACTCCCAAATTCCATAAAATAATGGCAAATACTAATAAACCCTTACCATCATTACGTTATACATTTATTTTTATCTAATTTATAATGTTACCTAGTCTGCATTCTTTGGAGGATTTACTACATGAGTTGGTATTTGATTTATTTTATTATTTATTTTGGATTTCTATTTGGAATGGGGTTTTGGTATTTTTTCCGGGTGAAAAGTTCTGATGATTACTTGATTGCTGGCTGGAGCATGGGTTTCTGGCCAATCGTGGGAACGATTATCAGTACTTTTTGTGGTGCCGCAGTTTTTATCGGTTGGGTTGGAATGGGATTCACGATCGGTATGTCAGGATTTTTTAAATTTGCATTGCCCGCGTACATATTTACACTGATTTTGATCGTGTTATTTGCAAAACCACTACGTCGACAGAAGTTATATACATTAGCTGATTTATTCAGTGAGCGTTTTGGTAGTAAGATTGGGATATTCCCTTCTATCTTATCTGCATTTATTTATTCAGTTCCGACGCTTGCACTTCAGATTGTTGGAATGTCAACGGTTTTTACATTAGCATTTGATATGTCATTTAACGCAGGAATTATTATGGCATTTGCGCTTATTTTAGGATTTACGATTTTAGGAGGGCTGCCTGCAACCATCATAACGGATGCGATCCAATCCATTATTTTAGTGATTGGAATTATTGCGCTCTTTATAGCAAGTATTGTATACGGTGGAGGGTTGAAAGAAATTTTAGCTTCGACTCCAACTGATTATTTAACACCATTTGGACAAGAAGGTGTGGCAGCAGTATTAATCTATGCGTTGTCTGTCGGACCGTTTTATTTAATATGGCAATCAACGTGGCAACGGATTTTTGCCTCAAAATCGGAAGAGGTCGCGACAAAAGCTGGGGTTACTGCTGTTATTATTGCAACGTTAATTTCAATTTTGCCATATTCAATCGGCGTTATAGCTCGTGGATATGTACCTGCAGATATTAATCCGGATCTGATTTTTTCTTATGTCACAGTTGAATTATTGCCATCTGCATTAGGTGGGATTATTCTTGTTGGTTTATTGTCAGCACTTATGACGGGGGCAGACTCATTTATTTTGCAAGGAAGTTCGAATTTAACGAAAGATTTATATGCGAGATTAATCAGGCCTGATGCTAGTGAACGTCAAATGATGCGGGTATCACGCTTAAGTGTTGTCATAATTGCAGTATTAGGATTGATTGTAGCGTATAATATTACGAACATTATTGATATGTATCAATGGGCGCTTCGTTTATCTGCAGTTACACTTGTTTTTCCGTTCTTAGCCGTTATGTTTTGGAAACGTGTAACAGCCATTGGAGGATTATCATCGATGATTGTAGCAGCAGTATTAACGATAATTTGGCCATTTTTAAATACGCCAGTTGATGAAACTATTGTCGGTTTTTCTGCATCATTAATAATAATGGTAGTGGTAAGCTTATTCACTGGTCATTCGAATAATGAAAAAGTGAATGCGATATATTACGAAGACTTTAAAAAGCAGAAGAACGATGTCCATGAGAGGGGTTAGAAGAGATTGGATTATGATAAAATCATCTATAATGGAAATATTCTTACACTAGAGGATAACCGAACAGCAAAAGCAGTAGGACTTACAAATGGAACCATTACGAAGGTGTGGTTTGATGAAGCATTGCCATACCTAAAAGCGCACCAATGGCTTGATTTAAAGGGACGTACATTAATTCCGGGTTTTATCGACACACATAATCATTTATTTATGTATGCACGACAAAAACAACAATTAAATTGTTCGACACCTCCTAATAAAGCAATTGACGATATATTGGATATTGTAAAACGAGAGATAGAAGGCAAATCTGCTGAAGATTGGATTGTAGGAGCCGGTTACGATAATACGAAACTTAAAGAGAATCGTCATCTTACCCGACGTGAGTTGGACGATGTTGCGCCAAATCATCCTGTATTTATTCGCCATATTTCCGGGCATCTTGCGGTAGTCAATTCGAAAGCTTTGGAGATTTGTGAGGTTACCGAGGATATCGAAAATCCTTCAGGGGGACATTTTGGTCGTGATGAAAATGGCCAGTTGGATGGAGTGTTATATGAACTACCTGTTTTAGAACGTGTCATGCATCTAATGCCTATGCCTACATTGAATGAACTTGTAGACCAGCTAGAAGCGGCTTCGTATGATTATCTGAAAGAGGGAATTACGACGAGCACGGATGCTGCAGTTGGGTTAGATATGGGTTTGGATGAGTACCGTGCACATATGAAAGCTGTTCGTACTCAAAAGAACCCACTAAACATGCGCTATATGATCATGCATCACTTGTTTGATAACGTTGGTGCATTTGCTGGTATGGATGCTAAAGCCATTGATAAGCAAATTCGAAATGATTCCGGCGGTCGTGGTGTTTTAGACAGTGTGAAGCTTTTTCAGGATGGATCTATTCAGGGGCGTACTGCTGCATTAAGGGATGGTTACCATGGGGAGGAAGATTTTAATGGTGAACTTATTCATTCCCAGGAAACGTTAAATACCCACTTCGAACGGTTTCACAACGAAGGATTTCGAATTACCACACATGGAAATGGGGATCTTGCAATAGCGTCGATTATAGAAGGCTATGCAAATGCATTGGATAAAAAACCTAATGACAATCATCTACACCGGATTGAACATTTGCAGACTGCAAGAAAACAGGATTTAGAAGCGATGCAAAAATACGGTATTGCTACATCACTATTTATTAATCATGTCTATTACTGGGGTGATGATCACCGGGATATATTCCTTGGACCTGATCGTGGTGCCAAACTAGATCCAATTGCAAGTGTCGCTGATCACGGAATAATATATACCCTACATTCCGATTGTCCAATCACACCTATTTCACCACTGTTCTCTGTATGGGCTGCGGCAAATCGAATTACGCGTGATGGCCATGTACTAGGTGAGGAGGAAAAGGTATCCGTTTTGGAAGCTTTAAAATCTATGACTATTTATGGTGCAAAACTGAATGGAACAGAAGATGTTAATGGAACCATAAAAGAGGGAAAGCGGGCTGATTTCGCAGTACTCGATCGAAATCCACTTGAAGTAGATCCATTAGAAGTGAAGGATATTAAGGTAGAGATTACCATGATCGGTGGAGAAGTTTTGTTTGAACGTAATTTTTAATTTTATAAGATAGTGTTAAAGAGACTATGTAAAGCCGATAATGGTTTTGCATAGTTTTTTTGTGTGTTAGAAAAATTTATTAACAATGTATGCCATGTCCAGTTCCGACGTACAGGACAAGAAATGCTTTGACAGCGAAACATCGTACGAAAAAAAGCGAACTTCTTTTTCGAGGACGTACTAGTGCCGATGACACCACAGGATAAGGAAACCTCCCTTGAAAAGCATCCGCACGCAGAAAAAGTGCTTTTCTTTTTCAAGGATGTGGCGAACTTAGCCTGTAAGGGTACTTACGCTTTTGTTCTGTGAACACAACTGCAAGCGCTACCATAAAAAACTCTATTTATTATTCAAAAAATTGTTGATTTCTGATACTTCTGTAATGTATAATTATAAATAATTTCATAAAGAGGTATTATATTAGGTGTTTAGTATATTAAATGGGTAATATTGTATCGTTTTATCATTTTATACAAACTAATAAAACTGTTTAAGTATCTTAAAACAGAAGTGAGGTGAATGTATGGAATATGAAATTGATGATTTGGACAGGAAGATTATTCAGAAATTGTCCGTTGATGGCCGTATGTCTTTCAGGCAAATGGCAGAGGAGATAAACGTAACGGAGAAGACCATTCGCATTCGATATAACAACCTAATCGACAGCAATACATTAGAGGTCGTTGGTGTTGTTAATCCAATTGCACTTGGATTGAAGGCGGGTGCCATCATCCAAATTAAACTCCAGCCAAACTCGGTTAATGAAGTAATTGAGGAACTGCAGAAAATTCATGAGGTTCGCTACATTACATTAACTTCAGGGGAATTCCCGCTTCTCGTACAAATTAATGTTTCGGATCATGATGAAATTACTAATACCGTTTTGAAGGTTACCGAACTCCCGCACGTAACTGGTATTAATACAATTGTACAAATGCGAATTTATAAAAATACATTTCAGTACATATAAATAAGGAGTTGTGGAGATGGACGAGCTAGTAAAACAGTTGACGGAACTAAATGGTCCGAGTGGCTATGAACAAAATATAGCCTATTTTATGGAGGCATACGTTAAAGAAAAAGTAGATCATGTACATATCGATCCTATGGGAAATGTCATTGCCAGGAAAAAGGGAACGAAACCGGGTCCTGTAACTCTTTTAACTGCTCATATGGATGAGGTTGGTTTTATTGTTAAAAAGATAGAAGATAATGGACTGATCCGCTTTGAAAAATTGGGCGGGCATGATGAACGTATTCTCCTTGCACAGGAAGTGAAAGTGCTGGGATCTGACAAAGAAATTGATGGGGTGATTGGTACCTTAGGCGCCCATTATGTGAAATTTGATGATCCCAAGAAAGTTCGCAAGTATACCCAATTATATATTGACGTGGGGGCAAGTTCCAAACAAGAGGTAGAGGATCTTGGGATTGAAGTTGGCACACCTGTTACATGGTCTACTACAAGTAAGTTGATTGGGCCAAAAGAAAATCAAATGATGGTAGGTAAGGCGCTTGATGATCGTGCTGGATGTGCTGTCCTGCTTACTGCTTTGAACGAACTACAGAATATGGAATTTGCTGGTGAAGTGGTATTTCTCTTTGCGGTTCAGGAGGAAGTTGGTTTAAGAGGAGCACAGGTAGCCATTAAGCCACTACAAGTGGATGTAGCCCTGGCAATAGATGCAACTGTTGTAAGTGATACACCAGAGGAAACAATGGATCAAAGCTTGGAACTAGGGGCAGGAACAGGGATAAAGGTAATGGATGCAAGTCTTATTGTTCAAAAGTCAGTAAAGGATTATTTAAAAAATATAGCTAAACAATCATCCATCCATTATCAATTGGAGATTTTTAATGGAATAGGTACGGATGGTGGGGCAGTGGCACTTGCCGACAAAGGAATACCCACTGGTGTTTTATCGATTCCATCACGAAACGCGCACTCACCAGTGGAGATGATTAACATGAAAGACTTACATGCGACAAAGGAATTGGTAAAAGCATTTGTTTTAACTATGGAAGAAGATCTACAATTTAAATTTTAAGAAAACTAGGCTTATCGCTAAGCCTGAATGGCGAAAGCCTAAGTTGCACTTATCTACTAAAAATATTGTCAAATCAACACAGACATACAAAACTTATCAACATGGAGGGCATATGATGAATAGAAAAAAATGGTCACTACTACTAACACTTGTTTTTGCAATGAGTATTTTCCTAGCTGCTTGTGGAGGAGATGAAAACTCGGAAGAAAGTGGAGAAGATGGAGATTCCACTTCTGAGCAAGTTCTAAATGTAAACATTAAATCAGAACCACCAGCATTAAATCCTGGACAAGCAACTGATACAACATCTGCTGCTGTACTGGATCAAATTTTTGAAGGTTTAACACGAGTTAATCAAAATGGTGAAGTAGAAAAAGCTATGGCTGAGGATTATGAAATTTCTGAGGACCAAAAGACATATACGTTCACAATTCGTGAAGATGCTACATGGTCAAATGGGGATCCAGTAACTGCACAGGACTTCGAATACGCATGGAAATGGATACTGGACCCAGAAAGTCCAGATACTGACTTTGCTTACTATTTAAACCCAATAAAGAATGCAGAGCAGGCTAAATTAGGAGAGGTTTCTCTTGATGAAGTTGGGGTTACAGCGGAAGATGATCAAACTTTAGTAGTTGAACTAGAGCAACCTACTCCATACTTCCTTGAACTAACAGCATTTTTCAGTTTTTATCCTGTTAATCATAATGTGGTGGAGAATGCTGAGGACTGGGCGCAGGACAAAACAGAAAACTATGTTACAAATGGACCGTTTACAATGGAGTCATGGAAGCATAAGGACCAAATCGTATTAAAGAAAAACCCTGATTATTGGGATGCAGAAACAGTACAACTTGAAACGATTAATATGTACATGATTGATGATGAAAATACAGAACTACAAATGTATGAAAATGGTGAACTTGACTGGGCTGGTTCGCCAACAGGTGACTTACCATTATCGGCAATATCTTCTCTTAAAGAAGAAGGTAGCTTAAACATTTCTTCATTAGCAGGTGTTTACTATTATATCTTCAATACAGAAGAAGAGCCTTTTACAAATAAAAATATTCGTAAGGCATTTGCACTTTCCATTAATCGTGAAGGAATCATTCAAAACATTACCAAAGCTGAACAACAGCCCGCTACTGCATTAGTACCATCGTCCATTTTTGAAGAGAATAAAGAGGGATACTTCAAAGATAACGACGTAGAATCAGCTAAAGAATATTTACAGAAAGGTTTGGAAGAAGAAGGGTTGGATGAATTACCAACCATTAAATTATCCTATAATACGAGTGAGGCACATGCTTCGATTGCACAAGCAATCCAGGACATGTGGAAAGAAAACCTTGATGTCGATGTAGAACTTCATAATGAAGAGTGGAATGTCTATCTTGACTCTATGAGTGAAGGTAACTTCCAAATGGGGCGCATGGGTTGGTTAGGTACCATTAATGATGCAAGTAACTTCTTGGATATTTTTGAAACAGCTGACGGAAATAACTATTCGAGATGGGAAGATGAAGAGTATGCAAATCTTCTAGAAGAAGCAAGAACAGAAACAGACGAAGCAGAACGCAGAAAAATATTACGTGATGCAGAACAAGTCTTTATGGATGCAATGCCTATTGCTCCAATCTACTTCTACACAAACGTGTGGGTTAACAAAGACTACGTGAAAGATATCAGTGTATCATCACTTGGTGGAATTCAATATAAGTGGGGTTATATTGAAGGAAAGTAAAAATTAAGCATTTAGAAGAAGAGGTAGCCATTGGGTTACCTCTTTTCACGTTTGATTTAAAGGAAATTAAATTAATACATTTTAGTGCAATTTTAGGTCTTGTTACCATGAAAAGAACTGTTCATCGTGTTACAATTACGTTATTGACTGCGAGGTGAACTTTTTGGAAAATTCTACTGCACAAACACAACAGGATAAACCTTCCTTCTTCGCTGACTTAAAATCGCTTTTTAAAGGAATTGTACTAATTTCTAACGTGTTACCTGTCTTTACTGGATTTTGGTTGGCACTTCATTATACAAATTCCTCTTTTATAACGCATTGGGATGTACTTTTATTAACGTTAACTGGAAGCACGCTTATCATGGCTGGAGCACTTCTTCTAAATAATTGGTACGATGTCGACATTGATACCATCATGTTGCGGACTCAGAAAAGGCCGACTGTAACAGGAAGTATTTCACTGAAGACGGTGCTGTTCATGGGGATTGGACTTAGTATATTAGGACTTATTTTACTTCTTTTTACCACAATGGAAGCGGCATTATATGCATTCTTAGGCTGGTTTGTATACGTTGTATTGTATACGATGTGGTCTAAGCGAAGATATACATGGAATACGATCATTGGAAGTGTATCTGGGGCTGTTACGCCTTTAATTGGGTGGGCTGCCGTTGATTCTCTAAACCATGTTGTTCCAATTGTATTGTTTATCATTCTATTGATTTGGCAGATGCCACATACATTTGCCATTGCTATAAAGAAATGTGAAGAATATAAAGCTGCAGGTGTCGCGATGCTACCAGTTGTTCATGGCTTTGGGGTTACCAAACGTCATAGCGTGATCTACATCGCTTGCTTACTACCGTTGCCATTTTTATTAACATCGTTGGGTGTGACCTTTATTACGATAGCTACCTTATTGAATGTTGGCTGGTTGGTACTGGGAGTGAGTGGATTCTATACGAAGAATGATTTTAAGTGGGCACATCGTATATTTATCTATTCACTATTTTACTTGATGACCTTATTTTTCGGAATGATTTTAATAACGTCGACGTAACGAAGGTGAATTCATATTGACATCTACTAGCTTCCTCTATATAATATATCAAGTGAAATGATTATATATTTCTGTTAAATAACGGGAGAGGTTCTTAGCTTTTAACCCTCTATAAAAAACTAAGGACAGATGATGCGATTACAAACCATGTGCCTTTAGGCTATGGTTTTTCTTTTTTTTTAAGGCTGCTTTCGCACGCATTATTGCTTTTTTACCTTCATAGTTGATGTATAATGCGACATAACGCTTGATTGATTTCTATAAGTTGTGCTATTGCCGCCGTCCGGAATCGCTCCGGGAGGATGCTTTCCGCGGGCACGGTCTCAGCCTCCTCGAGAAAACCACTCTGCGGGGTCTTCGAACACGTGCTGTTCCCGCAGGAGTCACCTCCCTTCGCTCACCATGACTGGTAAAGCTGCATTATAAGTGTTTTCTCGCTACGCTGCTATTAAATTATCAGATAGCACTATATTAGCAGCCGGAATACACGAAGACTCCTTGAACATACAGACCAATTTTCTGCGTGCGATGTAACGCTGCCGGAGCTTTCCTTGTCCTGCAGGAGGATAGGCATAGGTGAGATTCTAAAAATGCGTTAGCATGAAGAAGCTCACCAGCCGCGCGCGAAAAGCGAAGTGTATTTCCAGAGCGAATAACAGCACCACCATCATCTCAAGTTACGTCGCATTATATATCTATTCTCTCAAAAGCAACAATCTTTACGAAAACAGCCTTTTTTTAAAAAACATTTTAAGTAAGGAGGTATTCAAATGGCAGGAAGGCGAGATGAAGATCTAACTGATATAACGCTACTAGGAAGCCAAGGAACGACTTATGCTTTCGACTACACACCAGAAGTATTAGAAGCATTTGATAATCAGCATCCTAACAGAGATTATTTTGTGAAATTAAACTGTCCAGAGTTTACGACATTGTGCCCAAAAACGGGTCAGCCTGATTTTGGAGCTGTTTATATTAGTTATATACCTGATGTGAAAATGGTAGAGAGTAAGTCCTTAAAACTCTATTTGTTTAGCTTCAGAAATCATGGTGATTTCCATGAGGATAGTATGAACATTATTATGAACGATTTAATCGAACTAATGGATCCACGTTATATTGAAGTGTTGGGTAAATTTACACCGCGCGGAGGTATTTCGATTGATCCTTATTGTAACTATGGAAAGCCAGGAACAAAATTTGAGCAAATGGCTGAGAATCGTTTGATGAATCATGATTTGTATCCTGAAAAAATTGATAATCGCTAAATTGATCTTGAGGGTATAGCTTTGTTCCTTTTCTAGGAGAAGGAAGAGGATTAGTATGTTTATCTATTTAAATGCATTATTTGTAGGACTTTTATTATTAGCTAATATTTTAGGAGTTAAATTATTTAGTATCGGGGAATTTATATTACCAGCAGCGGTAATTGTTTATGTGGTAACGTATTTAATTACAGATGTGATTGGTGAGGTTTACGGTAAGGACGCTGCAAGAAAGACAGTTCAAGCTGGTTTTGTAACACAGGTAATTGCATTAATTTTTGTGTTTATTGCCATTCAGCTTCCTGCTGCACCAGTGTTTGAATCTCAAGCACAATTCGAGGAAATCCTTGGTGGAAGTTTTCGCGTGATCGTTGCTAGTTTAATTTCCTATATAGCCAGTCAGAACCTTGATGTGACCATCTTCCATAAATTGAAAGCAAAACATGGTGAGAAAAAGCTTTGGTTACGTAACAATGTATCAACGATGACTAGTCAGTTGATCGATACGACCATTTTTATAACCATCGCCTTTTGGGGAATGGTTCCTACTGGCATTTTACTTGGAATGATTGTAACACAATATGTATTTAAGCTTTGTATTGCATTGATTGATACACCAATTGCTTACTTGTTGGTGAATGTTGGAAAAAAGTATAGCAGTAAAGAAATATAGTAAAAAACCGGGAGGTGCTTGTCACTTCCCGTTTCGGTTAAAGCACAAAATATAATATATCAAGCATTTTAGCAGTCCAATTATCACAAAATTGGACTGTTTGTTTTTATTTGAATTCAAAAATATCTCACAAACGGTACGATTGCACAAGAAGGGCTGTTGCTTCTTGTGTAAACGAGGGAAATATAGACGAACGAATTTTAAGCGGACATCAGCGCCCTTATTTGTGTCGAAAGTAGTGATTTTTAAGGTCAAGCGGTCACAGGGGATCTTATTCAACGAAATCACTGCTTTTACATCTAGAATTGTTACAAATAAGGTCCACTGTGAAGTTAGAATAAAAAGTGGACACCCCTTTAACGGATTATTTGAATTAGGTAAGATGATAATAACTAGGAGGGGTTTCCATGGGTGAGAATCGCCAAAGATATAGTGAAGAGTTTAAACGGGAAACAGTCAAATTTGCGCAAGAACACCAACAAAAGAAGACAATGAAAGATATAGCCGATGAGCTTAAAATTCCGTTGAGTTGTCTTCATGAGTGGATGACGAAATACCGTGAATTTGAAAATGAACCGGTGGCAAGTGAAGATCGTATACGCCAACTGGAACAGCAAATCCGTAAACAAGAGCACCAGTTGAGAGCGAAAGAACGCAAAATAGCGTCAACAGAAGAAGAACTGGCTATTGTAAAAAAGGCGGTGCACATCTTCAGCAGACCAAAGCCATGAGGTTTCAATTCATTGAGGATCATAGCCGGGAGTTCTCAGTGGTGAAGATGTGCACTCTATTGGAAGTATCCCAGAGTGGTTATTATAAGTGGAAGAAACGCAAACCCAGCCACCAAGAATTGCGCAGCAAGGAGATCAAAGAGCGTATTTCCGAAATCTATAAGGATTCAGAAAATATATACGGCAGTCCAAAGATTACAAAGCTGCTGGAGAAAGAGGGATACAAGATCACTGAACGCACAGTGGGCCAGTATATGCAGCAGCTTGGTTTGCGCTCCTGTGTTTCTAGGAAGTTTAAAGTGAACACCACTGACTCCAATCATGACTATCCGGTCGCACCCAATAAGCTGAATCAGAACTTTAACGTCTCAGCGCCTAATAAGGTATGGGTCACCGATATCACCTATATTCCTTGTCGGGGAGGCCGTTTATATTTGGCAACTGTTCTTGACTTGTGTACACGCGAAATAGTTGGATGGCGCTTATACAACCGCATGGGAACAGAATTGGTCATGGATGCTTTAGACGATGCCTACCAGGATAGAAAACCGAAAAAAAACCTAATTCACCACTCAGATCGAGGGACACAATATGCTTCCAAAGATTATCGAAAGAAGCTGCAGGAGTACGGTATGGAAGCAAGCATGAGCCGCACCGGAAACTGTTACGATAATGCATGCGCAGAATCTTTTTTCAGTCTTCTTAAAAAGGAGTTAATCCGGGGTGGTAAATTCAGAACGAGAGTAGAAGCATCTACAGAAATCTATCGGTATATAGAGTTCTTCTATAATCGCAAAAGAATACACGGATCCATTGGCTATATGTCTCCCGTTGAATACGCACAGCAGTTTTATTTAAACCCGGCAGCATAAATGATGACTTGCGCTAATTAACAGGCAAAGTGGTGGGTTTTTCTTAACTTGCCGACAAAACAGATGATAGAGTGGATGGGTCAAGCGGGTTGGGCTTGACGCTTCCACGGCATCATCTATGCTTTTAAAAAGTTAAGAAAGGCCTACCACATAATAATTCCAAATTACTTTTTCGTTATTTAGGTGTCCACTTTCTTGACAGAGGTCCACTGAGTCCGACAACAGCGATAAATCTACACATTGAAAGGAAATAAGGTCCAATGAGTCCGCAAAAAAATGAAGGCAGTCTTAATGTTCAAGCAGTGTGGTTTCTATTCAAGTAACGGAGCAATAGTAAAAAAAGAAACACTCAGAGATTTTTTTAGCTCTGAGTGTTTCTAT
The DNA here is from genome assembly GCF_042675965.1 of Virgibacillus byunsanensis. Classification (NCBI taxonomy): domain Bacteria; kingdom Bacillati; phylum Bacillota; class Bacilli; order Caryophanales; family Bacillaceae; genus Virgibacillus; species Virgibacillus byunsanensis. Next base: position 485,854 of record NZ_JBHTKJ010000007.1, read on the forward strand.
CAATGTTATGTTGCTGTTCAATTCAGTTGTTAATACTTTTTTGCGGTTTTACCTTCTATTGATGATTTTGTGCTTTAAATCTGAACCCGTTAACCTTAGCACTTTCTGTTTTTATAATTTGTCGATTTGTTTGATTGATTTTGCTGCTAGTTGCATAATTGTCATGTCGTCCATTGGTGGGTTGTGAAGGCCTGCCCGTACGTCCCGGTAGTAACGTTGCAATGGATTCTGTTGGGACAGGCTTCTTGCACCTGCAATGCGCATTGCCAGGTCAATTATTTCAATTGCCTGGTTAACAACAGAAAGTTTAACTGCGCCCAGTTCTGGTTTCATGGTTTCGCGTGTTGCTTCATCACTTTCATCCCATTTAATTGCCACACTATAGAGGAAACTTGAGCTTTGTAATACACGTAGTTCCATCTCACCAATCTTTTCCTTCACATTAGGCAGGTCAGAAATCGTTCCCTCAATACTATTTGGGGAATACTGTTTTGCAAAGTTTACGGCGTATTCTTGTGCAGCACGTGCTATTCCCAGATAACATGCCGGTATGTGTAACAACCAACCAGCCGCTGGTTTCTTACCAGGTGTGAGATTTTCTACTAGGTCATCTTTACCTACATGTACATTTTCTAAAACAATATCATGACTGCCGCTTGCTTTCATGGCGATTGAATCCCATGTTTCATCTACTCTAAGGCCTTCATTTTCACGTTTCACTAGAAAATTAGCAACCCTGTCTGTGCCGTCAATAGATGCGCTGACGACGAAATAAGATAGGATAGGAGCAAGTGTTGTGAAACTTTTTCTTCCGTTAATTATCCATCCACTTTCAACTTGTTTTGCTACAGTTTCTGGTCTTCCACCACGTGTTGGGCTGCCTGTTGCTGGTTCCGTAGCAGCGTTATTTAGTAGTGATCCATTTTCCATAACGTCTGTAGCGAAAGCTTGATACTTGTGTTCATCCCATATGTTGTTTTCACCCATAAACATCGTTATTCCCATGTGCCAGCCAATGGATAGTGCTGTCGCACCGTCTGCTTTTGCTATTGTTTCTTGAAGACGAAGCATTTCGTTCAGTGATATTCCTAATCCACCATATTGTTTCGGTATCGTTAATGCAGGGTAACCAATCTTTTTTAGGTCGTGAAAGTTTTCAAATGGAAATGTTCCATTTTCATCATGTTTTTGAGCTCTTTGTGCGAAAGGTTTAACGGTTTTTTGTAAAGCTTTGATTCGTTCTTCGGTTTTTTCAAGTTCCATTAGTTTCATACTCCATCACTCACTTTTAATTCTTATTAGTTAACTCGGATTTATGTAGTATATTATTTCATTTACGTATGGAAAGTGCAAGGTTTTGATATGCTGTACTACCAACGTGTAAATGTATCTTTTATACTGCTGATAGTAGCCCTACTAATATTTCCCCAAACGGAGGAATAAAATGTACAAACAGCAACTTAAGGGAGACTGGTAATATGAGGGGTGGTCAAGGAAAAGGACTGATTATCTTATTATTAGTAGTAATGGTAGGTATTGCTTCAACCGTTTACATTCTCTATATCTTGTCTCCAGAACGTCAAGCTGAAAAAGCGGTTGATTCCTTTTATACATTTGAACAAGACGGAGCATTTTCAAGTTCCTGGGCAATGTTTCATCCGTTTATGCAGGAGAAGTTTGACAAGGCGCATTACATACAGGATCGTGCCCATGTTTTTATGAATCATCTTGGGGTTACGACGTTTAGTTTTACGATAGATGATACACAAGAAATCAGAAATTGGAAAATAGACAAAGATAGAGAAGCAATTGATATAGTCTATAACGTAACCGTAGCACAACATTATCAAGGTAAATATGGTAACTTTACCTTGGTGCAGAATGTATATGCCACAAAATTAGAAGGGGAGTGGAGATTGCTTTGGGATTATAAGAAATAAGGATGGGCTAATTTGTGACTCAGCCCATTTTTAGATAAAACTATCTCCCTTTGTATCCTTTTTTAAAAATTTCCTGAACCCCATGTACGGTGACATAAGCGTTTGGGTCAATTCGCATGATGATTTTTCTGAAGGAAACGATTTCATGTTTATTAATGACAAGATATAAGATTTCACGTTCTGTTTTTGTATAGCCACCTTTACCTTCAAGTACGGTGATTCCACGAGCCATTTTAGTGGTGACTGCGTCTAACACTTCGTCAGGGTAGTTGGATATGATCGTAACAGCTGTCCGTTCGTTGGCACCTTCCACGATTACATCAATAACTTTAGCCCCCATGTAGACTGCAACCAAGGTATACATTGCTTTTTCCTGTCCTATTATAAAAGCAGATCCGGCTATAACCAAAATATCGATGATTAGCATTCCTTTTCCGATACTCCAGCCTAGTAGTTGATTGGCAAGCCTTGCAAGAATTGCTGATCCCCCTGAAGTACCGCCTGTGCGGAAGATGAGTCCAAGGCCAGTACCAACTGCTAGACCCGCAAATAATGCTGCTAATAATGTATCACCATTAATTTCTTCGCCCCAATCAACCGTGAAATGTAAGAAAAAAGAGGAGAAAATAATCGCAATGATCGTATAGATAATCACACGTTTATCGAAAAACTTATAACCTAATGCAACAAGCACCGAATTTAGCACGAAATTGACAAGACCTGGTGACCACTCAAATAAATAATAGGTAACAATAGTTATACCAATTACACCGCCCTCAGACAGGCGATTAGGAATAGCAAAATAGTTTACACCAATGGCAAAAATAAAGGAACCGATAAGGATCAATAGGACATCTTTAACTATTTTTTTCATCGATCCCTCTCCTCTCTATATTATCTTATACTATATCATTAGGATAACTATAGATTGAACCATAAATCAACTTAAATTTCTCCAGCAATTCGATATACATAAATTTTCCACGGTGAGGAGCTATTCTCAAAACTACGCTCATACAGAAGTCCTGTTTCTTCATGGTTTATTATCGGTAGAGCTGAAAAGACATAATCTCCACCCAGCTCTTGGAGTACTTCTGTATTGATATCCAATTGTTCAATTTCTTCTTCACTATCTTTTCTAAACAGATAGTTTTTACCTAGTTCGCCTACATACATATACAACCTGCCACCCCACGTGTCGAAGTAGTTTTCCAATGCTGGATTCTTTTCAAGCTCGTTTTCAGTCACTTCCCGAAATTTATGTTTATATTCAAGCGGAAAGCTGTTGTTATACGTATCCAGTGTATAGAATCCGTTATATTGTGCGATGGTTGGGTGCATGGCAACGCTAACGACTCTGTATTTAGATTGGTCTTTACCAATATAGTTCTCGATTTCCTCGAACAATCCTTCAGAATAAAATTCGTTATATGTCGGGGTACCAATATGGCTGTACTTGATTTCTTCAGTCATGGTAAAAAGCAATGTACATTGTGCGATGATTAATACGCTGACCACTATCTTCCCGAATTTCAGATACTTCCATAAAATGAACAATGCCAGAGCGAAACATATATACCAGATTACAGGATCCAAAAAGTGAATCCGACTAAAATTAAAGGTGTTAATAATCTTGAACTCATCTTTTAGTACCCTCATGCCTTCCCAGTACCAACATGCATACCAAAGCGAAAGTATTACGTTTGTGAAAAATAATCCGAGTAATAGTTTCGGCTTTACGTTCTGATAAGCAGCGACAAGAAAAGCAAGCCCAATGACTGGTATTAAGATGGTCGTATGAACTGCCATATCATGTGTGTGGCCATTGGCAAAATTATGGAAAAATAACTCGAGTGTACCGGCTAAATCCTTGTGTCCCAGATCATTTTCGATACGATGGGATGTGTTGTCTTTATTTATAAACATCGAATAAATTAATAGGTAATTTTTGACCAAATATAGGAACGTCATACATGAAATTGCTGTAAAGAATATCCAGTTTGCTTTTCTTTTACGAATCCAATTCACAAGCCATATAACGCACATTAATCCAAGGAAAAATACAAACGTTAAAATAAAGCTTGAGAAAAAAGGGAAGAGGAGCAGGATGATCCAATAGTATTTCGGTGTATGTTTCCCGTTCCTATAAATCGTAAGGAAGATGTGGAGTGCTAGTGGTAATCCGGCAATTGATAATAACCCTGATGGCCAAAAAGGCAAAAGCGCAAATCCTAAAGCTACACCACTGGTAATAAAATCGTTTTTTTCTCTGTAAAAGATATGATTCTTCAGCAGTACGTACATACCGAAAAAGGCAACAAAGCGCATAATGGTTTGGCCAATTGTATAAGCCGTCATTGGTTCGAATAATACATACAACCAAACCATCACATCAAGACCGGAAGCGAGGGAACTTCTAGGCAGACCATTAATTACGTTTGGTAGTGTTGTGTCTGTTAGGGAAAATGGTTGCCCACTATCTATGAGTAGTTTATACCAAACGATGTTTGAATCTAAATTATCATGAACACGGATATGAGTATCCCCACCTAATATATAGTAGGGCATCAGATAGGCAAGGATAATGAAGCATGCCATCCATATGAATCTATTTTTCTGGATAAGCGCAACTAAGGCATGGCGAATGCCAAGTTTTCTAAGCAGATAAGAAAGTATAAAAACTTTCTTTATTTGCATAAGTGCAACTAGGTCATTCGCTATAAAGGCATGGCGAATGCCAAGTTTTCTAATAAAATTGGTGTAAACAGTTGACCACATGATCGACATCCTCTTTTTCTATTCCGTAATATAATGGTAGGCGAACGAGTTTTTGACTTTCGGTAGTGGTATATTGGTCAACGCCTGAGAAGCTTCCATTTCTTTTGCCTGCGTGGGCTGAATGAAGCGGTACATAATGCGATACAGCCATAATTCCCTGATCGTTTAGAAACTCGATCAGGTGGCTGCGTTCCTCTTCACAACTCGTTTTTAAATAATAGAGATGACCATTGTGTTCACAGGAATCCGGAACAGTAGGTCCTGATAGTTCCCTGGAATCAAATAATGGCTGCAATTCATAATCATAGTACTCCCAAATTAGTTTGCGTTCATGGTTTATGGTTTCTGCATGTTCTAATTGCACGTGGAGGTAAGCGGCATTCAAATCACTTAATAAATAGGAAGAACCAATGTCCCGCCACGTATATTTATCGACCATACCTTTAATAAACTGCTCCCGATTCGTTCCTTTTTCCTGTAAAATTTCAGCGCGTTCGACTGCGGATTCCTCATTTATAATGAGGGCACCACCTTCTCCACATGTGATATTTTTCGTTTCGTGAAAGCTTATGGTACCGAAATGGCCTATTGTTCCTAAAGGTTCTTCTTTATACGTACTTAATAGGGCTTGTGCAGCATCTTCAATAACCCATAAATGGTGGCGGTAAGCGATATCCATAATCGCATGCATGTCACAGGCGATTCCTGCATAATGAACAATGACGATTGCTTTTGTATGCTCCGTTATTGCTTCTTCGATTTTGACGGGGTTAATGTTCATCGTTGATGGTTCCACATCAACAAATCGAATGGAGGCTCCCCTTAATGCAAAAGCATTAGCTGTTGAAACGAAGGTATACGATGGCATAATAACTTCATCACCTTCTGAGACTTCGGTCAACAATGCTGTCATTTCAAGTGCTGCTGTGCAGGAAGGTGTAAGAAGTGCCTTTTCGCAGTCAAGATGTTTCTCTAGCCAATTCGTGCATTTTTGGCCAAACGGTCCATTTCCGGATAGTTTGGATTGAGTCATTGCTTCTTGTATTGCTTGTGATTCTTTGCCGATTACACATGGTTTATTAAAAGGAATCAATCGTTATCACCTCATCACGATTATGCCTAAAACAATAAGTGAGATTCCTACTACCTTTTGTGGACTTACTGGCTCCCCGAATAAAAATGCGGAAAAGAGGAATACAAGCACAAAAGACAGACTCATAAATGGATAGGCATAACTAATGTTGAATTTTGTCATGGCGGCCATCCAAAACAAAGCTGCGATAAAAGCAGAGAATAATCCAGATAAAATCCAAGGATTTAATAAAAGTTGTAATAAAAACGTGAACTTTTCCACCCATGGTTCTGGAAGTCCGCCGTAATCATCTATTTTCCATTTCAACACTAACTGTCCATAAACCGTGAATAAAATAGTTCCGAAGATAAATAGATATCCCAAGGCTACACACCATTTAGAGCAGTTCGGTTCAGTTTATGGTACACATCAATGGTATGGGATAGTCTGAATCCAAGTGCATAAAATAAATTCAAAGAAGTTACATTAGCTGCAGAAATGGATGTGCGTAATTGATCATGGCCGAGCTTTAATTGGGTGTAGCACCCCTGACTTGTAAACGCTTTGGCTAATCCTTTATTTTGATATTCTTTTTTAATTCCGAGTAGTAGGACTTTGTCATTTTCATACGCATAAAAGCCTGCTAATCCTCCTTTGTAATACAGGGCACAAATTTGGTCATTTGCCTGGAGGTCCTTCACCCAATTTCGGTAGCGAAGATCGGCCATAGACGAGGGAATGTTGAAATCCCGGTGAAAACGTCCATGCGTAAAAACTTCTTCAGCAATTTCATTGATGTCTTTAGAATTATATTCCTTAGATATCAACGTGTCTTCGTTAGAAAAAAGGTTCAGTTTTTCCTTCGTGCATACCGGTTCAATTAAGGTGTCTACATAATAAAAGCCGTGTCTTAAGAGTTTTTTTGGACTTTCCAAAGGATCCACTTTTAGTGTGTAATGCCCGGGGTGTTTATCTGAACTTTTTAGGGCTTCGTCTGTTGTAGAGGTGAGTTCGTACGTGTTAATGTTGAAATTCCGTCTGTCCCATGGTGTTTCTTTTATATAATTTTCCATAAGATCAACTCCGTTTTTCAGTTTCTCGTATTCTCTCTGTTGTTTCTCTAACGAGGTAAAGAGGTCGTGCTTTCGTTTCATTGAACACTTTTCCTAGGTATAACCCGAGAACACCGAAGTTAAAGAAAACCAATCCTCCGATGAAATAGATGGATACCATTACACTGGTCCATCCTTGAACAGGTTCAGCCAGGAAAAAATAGCGAGCAAATAAATACATGCCGTAAATAAATGATCCCAGAGAGATTAAAAAGCCGAATTGAATGGATAATCGAAGCGGCTTGTTGGATTGGGATATGATAGCATCTGTCGCTAACGTGACTAATTTTTTTATATTATAAGATGTTTTGCCTTTGCGTCTGGAATTGTGTTCGATTTGAACGGTACCGGTTTTATAGCCCATCCATTGGATAAATAACGGATAGAAACGGTTTTGCTCCCGCATCTGTCGAAAATTCTCTACTACTTTTTTTGAGCTAATACTAAAGTTGGCGATCGTATGGTCTGATGTACGCCCCGTTAGGTAATCATAAACGCGGTAAAATAGTTGTGATGACTTTCGTTTGATCCATTTGTCCTGGCGTTGTACCCGATTACCAAATACAACTTCATATCCTTCTTGGGCTTTTTCATACAATGTTTTGATTTCTTCTGGACGGTCTTGCAAATCACAATCCATTACGACGATCCAGTCACCGCTGGTATGGTCAAGGCCAGCAGTAATTGCGTGATGCTGACCAAAATTGCGCGTGAGATCTATTCCTTTAATGCGTTCATCTTCGTCACTTAGTTGTTTAATCGTCGTCCATGCGTCGTCTGGGCTACTGTCATTGACTAAAATGATTTCAAATTGGGCTGGTATGGTTTCGATGGCGTTCGTTACACGGCTGCAAAGCATTTTTAAACAGAGATCACAACCATAAACAGGAACTACAACCGAGATTTTTGAAGGGTTTGGTCCCATTGTGCCACATACCAATCTATCGTTTTTTTGAGTCCTGACTCTAATGATTCAATCGGTTTCCAGCCCAATGATTCTCTAAGTTTTGTATCATCAACTGCATAACGCCTATCATGTCCTTTACGATCAGTTGTAAATGTAATTAAGTTTTTAAAACTGTCTAGTGATCGAGGGGTCTTCACAGCTTGCATGTGATCCAAAATCTCACAAATTTTGACTGCAATATCCATGTTAACTTTTTCATTACCACCACCAATGTTATACGTCTCAAAGGCTTTACCGTAATGATAGATGGTATCGAGTGCACGGCAATGATCTTCTACATATAGCCAATCCCTAATATTTTGCCCATCTCCATAAATAGGGATTTCCTCACCCCTTAGAGCGTTTGAAATAATCGTTGGGATAAGCTTTTCCTCGTGTTGTTTTGGCCCATAGTTATTAGAACTACTGGAAATAACAACATTCATGCCATACGTATGACCAAAGCTCTTCACAAGCATATTGGCGCTTGCTTTTGATGCACTATAAGGATTCCTAGGGTCATAGGGTGTTTCTTCATGAAATTTCCCATCTTCGCCTAATGAACCATATACTTCATCAGTTGAAATGTGATGAAATCGTTTTTTTGTTAGTGTGCCTTCCTTTTCCCAAGCGCTTCTTGCTGCCTGAAGGAGAATCATCGTTCCGAGTGTATTTGTTTTCACAAATTCTTTTGCATTTTTAATCGATCTATCGACATGTGATTCAGCTGCAAAATGGATAACGCCTGAGACATTAAACATAGAAAAAATCGTATTCACAAGCTTTTCATCAGCAATATCACCTTGAATAAAGTAGTAGTTTTCTAGACTTTCCAGAGCCTGCAGGTTAGTTCTTGATCCTGCGTACGTGAGTTTATCCAGGTTAATCAGTTGCATGTTAGGGTACTTTTCTAAATAGTAGTTAATGTAGTTTGCACCGATAAACCCTGCTCCACCAGTAACGAGTAATGTTGGTTTTTGTTTATTCATTTTACCAGTCCTAACATTGGATTACGGTCAATGGATTCCCAATATTGTTCGGTATGTGTTCTATTTGCTATTTCCAATAAATAGTTCCCGTAATCGTTTTTCTCCATTGATTTGCCTTTTTCGTATAATGCTTCTCTGCTCATATATCCCATGTAATAGGCAATTTCCTCTAGACATGCTAACTTAAAGCCTTGCCGCTGCTGTGTTATTTTCACAAATTCAGAGGCTTCAAATAGTGACTCATGTGTTCCAGCATCCATCCAGGCAAACCCTCTTCCTAGTAATTGCACATCTAATTGACCACGTTTCAAGTATTCTTTGTTGAGGTCAGTGATCTCAAGCTCCCTGCGATTTGAGAAAGTTAGTTTTTTAGAAAATTTTGTTGCTCGATTATCATAGATGTAAAGACCTGTCACAGCGAAGTCTGATTTTGGTTCTTCCGGTTTTTCTTCCAATGAAATTACTTTTTGATTGTGATCAAATTCTACGACACCGAACCGTTCAGCATCTTTCACGCGATAACCGAATACGGTTGCATATTTGTGATTGTTTATGGCGTCTCGTAGCAGGGTTGTAAATCCCTGACCATAAAAAATATTGTCTCCTAATAACAGTGTGACATCATCCTGACCGATGAAGTCTTCTCCAAGTATGAAGGCCTCCGGTATACCATTTGGCTCTGATTGTTCCTGGTAAGTAAGTGATATACCAAGTGCTGAGCCATCGCCGAGTAATTCTTGGAATTTCGGTTTATCTTCTGGTGTACTAATAATCATGACATCTTTTATGCCACCCAACATTAATATTGATAGCGGATAATAGATCATCGGCTTATCAAAAACAGCTAGCAGATGTTTATTGATAGTATCTGTACTTGGGGAAAGTCTCGTTCCACTACCACCAGCTAATATAATACCCTTCATTAATACCCACCTCTTCACCGATTTAGATTTTCATCCTACTACACTATTTCCGATTTTAGGGAAAATAATCTTACAATTAAATTGCAATTAAATTACGAAGAATTTCCATATAGGAGAGGACATATTGTTATATATAGGTAAAATTCACCTTAAAAATCAGTTTGGTTTGGTCTACTATAGAAGTAATAGGATTATCTGAGTTAGGGGAGGGAAGAAAGATGACGCAAAAAATAGCTGTAGTAGTTATTCACGGAGCGGGGACTCCTGATGAAAATTTTGCCGATGAGATTGTTACACGTATTGCAAAAGAGTTTGCTAAAAAACTGCCAATCAGTAATTCAGAGCAGGAAATTGTGTTTGAGCCTGTGTTTTGGTCGTCGATTTTCGAAGTGGAACAGGAAAAACTGTGGGAGCGATTAAATCAAAGTGGTGATTTGGATTTTCCACTTTTACGGCGATTTGTGATTGAATTTTTAGCAGATGCTGTCGCGTATCAACCTACTGCTCTTGGTAATCAAAATTACGATAAAGTCCATGCTTTAATAGCTGCTTCCATTAATAAGTTAAGGGAGAAAGCTGGACCGCATGCACCGTTATGCGTAATTAGTCATAGCCTTGGAACTGTGATTGCAAGTAATTATTTTTATGATTTACAGTTTAGACGGGAAAATATGGGAGTTGAAACGAAGCGGTGTTCAAGTAATACACCAATTGAGCAATGTGAAACATTGACACTGTTCTATACTTTGGGAAGTCCGATGGCATTATGGTCACTAAGGTATATTGATTTCGGCTCACCGATTCAGGTGCCCTCTTCTATGATGAAAACGCAATACCCGAGTGTTCAGGGAGAATGGCTTAACTTTTATGATAAGGATGATGTCCTAGCCTTTCCCTTGCAAGGATTGAATAGTGCATATGAAGCTGCTGTTACAAAGGATGTACCAGTAAATGCAGGAGGATTGTTAACTAGCTGGAACCCATTGTCCCATCTTAAATATGATTCGGATAAAGATGTTATTAAACCGATTGTAGAGGGACTCGTCAAGACATGGCGTGAAGTTAATGGGGGTGAAGGGGTTAGACAGTAAACATAACCAAACAAAAAGAGCAGTTTAGGATCACTGCTCTTTGAATCGAGTGTCAACTTTCCATAACAGGTTGATGACAAACTCGCTCTTTAAATTTTTTGACAGGTATATAAAAACTTTGTATTAACGGACCAATTCCAAATGCAACAAGAATAGTACCGAATCCAATTGGACCTCCGATAATAAATGCAATTAGCATAATCATTACTTCAATTGCAGTCTTAGAAAAAGCAAGACTTTTACCTGTACGGAAATGAAATGCCATCATTAAATTATCAATTGGATTTCGTGCAAAATTGGACTGAAGATAAAAAGAGACCCCAACAGCAATAGAAATAATCCCACTGACTAGCATGCCGATTCTGACTAGTAAAGACGTTATAGCTAATTCAGCAAAGATAACTTCGAGCCACACATCAATAAATGATCCAATCAGAAACATGGTAACGAGTGCTAAGAAATCGGGTGTCTTTTTGAGTAGGTAGGCATTTAACAAGATTAATAGTATTCCGTTGATAAAAATCCAACTTCCTACTGTGAGTCCCAGGTTTAATGATAATCCTACAAAAAAAGCATCCCAAGGACCTGCCCCCAAGTTTGCTAAAATCATCATACTAATACCAAACGTTAAAAAAATTAATCCTACTATATAAAATAAACCAATTATAATCCCGTTTTTCAATACTACACCTTCTTGACTGATAATTTTTAAACTACCGTTATTTTATCATAGTTTTTGTTTCAAGCACTATTTAATTTCAGGTAACATACATAAGCTACTATCATTTTTCATATAGTAATACATTAGCAGAATGGAATATTCAATTTAGCTTCTGCATATTATGACCCTATAGATCGATCGTATCACGGAGAGGGTGGAGGAGTATGTGCGGGATTACAGGAGTTGTTAATTGGAAGAAAGATGTACGATCTGAGCGGTCTACATTAGGGAAAATGGCGAAAACCATGACATTGCGGGGCCCTGATGATTCACAAGTTTGGATGGATCAGCATGTGGGATTTGGTCATAAAAGGCTTGCGGTAATTGATATTGATGGTGGTAAACAGCCAATGAGCAAGGTGAAAGATGGTAAAACATATACGCTTGTTTATAATGGCGAATTATATAACACGGAGGAATTACGCAAAGAATTACAGAAAAAAGGATATCAGTTTGTTACTACCTCAGATACGGAGGTACTATTGACTGCCTATATGGAATGGAAAGAAAATTGTGTTGATTATTTGAACGGGATTTATGCATTTGCAATATGGGATAAGGAAAAAGAGCAATTATTCATCTCCAGAGACCGACTTGGAGTAAAGCCATTATTTTTTCTAGAAGGTTCTGGTTGGTTAATATTTGGTTCTGAATTAAAGGCGATATTAGCACACCCCAATGTCTTGCCTGAAGTAGAACGAGATGGGTTAGCTGAGATCTTCGGATTAGGTCCTTCTAGAACTCCAGGTCACGGGTTATTTAAGGATTTTCGGGAATTACGGGCAGGTCATTCGTTAACATTTTCAAAAAATGGTTTAAACGTTTGGCGTTATTGGAATGTTGAAAGTTATAAACATTATGATTCTATAGAAGAAACTGCTGAAAACGTAAGAGCATTATTTGTTGACGCCGTTCAGCGACAGTTGGTTTCTGATGTACCAATTTCTACTTTTTTATCTGGGGGTCTGGATTCAAGTGCAATCACTGCTGTTGCTTCGAACTTTTTTGAGGCTAAGGGCACTGGTCCACTGTCTACTTTTTCGGTGGATTACGAAGGAAATGAACAATTTTTTAAAGCGAGTAAATTTCAGCCTTCAAATGATCGACCTTGGATTGAAAAAATGGTGCGGGAGTTTTCTACAGATCACCATGATGAAGTAATGTCGGGTTTTGAGTTAGCCAGTTTGTTAAAGGAATCTGTGTATTTGCGTGATCAACCAGGTATGGCTGATATTGACTCTTCATTATTATGGTTTTGCAGACGCATAAAAAATTATTCGACAGTGAGTTTGTCTGGGGAGTGTGCCGATGAAATCTTTGGTGGGTATCCATGGTTTCATGATCCACCTGGTTCCTCGGACGGATTTCCATGGATGAGATCTTTGGACGCGAGGATTAATTTACTTCACCCAGAATGGCAGAAAAAACTGGATTTGAAATCCTATGTACAAAATCGTTATGTAGAGACGATCCAGGAAACTCCAGGGCTGGATGGGGAAACGGAACAAGATGCACGACGACGAGAGCTTTTTTATTTGAATATACATTGGTTCATGGCGCAATTGCTTGATCGGAAGGATCGTATGAGTATGGGTGCAAGCTTAGAAGTTCGGGTTCCATATGCAGATCATAAATTAGTGGAGTATGTGTGGAATATTCCGTGGGAGATGAAGGTATTAGACGGCAGGGAAAAGGGTATTTTGCGAAAAGCGTTAGAAGGAATTTTGCCTGATGATGTGTTATATCGGAAGAAAAGTCCGTATCCGAAGACATTCCAACCAGCATATACAAAAGAAGTTGTGAAATGGATGGAAGAAATTTTAGCGGATCCCGCGGCACCTTTGTTTGAATTTGTAAGCCGAAAAAAAGTGGAAGCTATTGTGCGTAGTGAAGGGAAAGAGTTCAAAGATCCGTGGTATGGACAACTGATGAAAGGACCTCAGCTGATTGCGCATTTAGGTCAAATTGATTACTGGCTAAGAAAATATGATGTTCAGGTTCGTGGGTAATATGCCGAAATTTAACAGGTGTAAAATCAGCTATCTTTGAAATTCTAAGTGGTGAGCAGGATTAACCTGTTCATAATTCCCACGAGGAGTGATCAGTTGTGGCAGAAAACAATCGTAATAAATTGTTGGTGCCAGGTGCGAGAAATGCAATGGAAAGTATGAAAGAAGAAATTGCAAATGAGTTCGGTGTTCAGCCAGGAGCTGACACTACTGCACGAGAAAACGGATCGGTGGGTGGCGAAATGGTCAAACGAATGATCAAAATCGCCGAGCAAGATATGGAAAGTCGAAACAGGTAGTACAAGGAAAGAGGATCCTGTTAAGGGTCCTCTTTCTTCTAGACTTTTTCGTAAAGTTTGTTGCTTTTGAAAGAAAAGATATAACTGCGCCGTAACTTTAGGCCTATTTCTATTGCCGCCGTCCGGGATCGCTACGGACGGATGCTTTCCGCGAGCACGGCCTCAGCCAGGGTACTACTTGAATCATCTTCTTCGTTCCCTTGCGCTGAGGAAGCATACTTCGAAGCGTTATTAGAAAACTTGGCATTCGGCATGCCTTTACGACGAATGCCTTAGTTGCACTTATGCAGAACAGCAAAGTTTCTTTTCTATTCTGCCTAGAAGACGCAGGCGCATCTAAGCGGGGTCTTCGGACAGTGCTGTTCCCGCAGGAGTCACCGCCCTCCGCTCACCAGAACTGGTAAGGTGTTTTATCAATACAGATACAGTCCCACGACAGTGAAGGAAATAACCAGTGGAGGAAATACACGTAGATCCCTTGAAAATACAAACCGATTTTCTGCGTGCGATGTCTAGCTATGTAGCTTTCCTTATCCTGTGGGAGCAGAGGCTCATCAGCCGCCCACGGGTAGAAGACACTGCGCAGTGAAACGAAGCAGATGTCGCACTTGTACCCGGATGGGTGAAAGCGAAGTGTATTTCCGTAGCGGTAGGTTAACCGTCACATCAAGTTGCGACGCAGTTTATATCAAGTATGTAGATTAAAAAGCAACAATGCGTGTGAAGCCAGCCATGTTCCTTAACTAATAAGAAAAGTGAAAGCCATGTTTATTTATCTATAGCAACAGCTACGTCCAGCTCCAGTGACCATGCTTTTTGTTTCTAATTTCGATATAATGGGAGTATAGATTATTCGTTAATAGGGAGGGGATTCATATGATCGGTCTTACTGAGGTTCAACAAGCACGAGAACGAATTGCGGGTATTATAAATGAGACGCCTATTTTACATTCGGGCCAGTTATCATCCATTTCAGGAAACCAAGTGTTTTTAAAAGGGGAACACGTACAAAAAACGGGTGCTTTTAAAATTAGAGGAGCTACGAATAAAGTTAAGCAAGTCGTTAAAGATGGAGAAACATATGTGACTGCTGCTTCATCAGGTAACCATGGCCAGGCGGTGGCTTATATTGCAAATAAACTTGGTATTCCGGCAACAATTGTTATACCAGTTGGAGCGACATTAAGTAAAGTAAATGCAATTAGGGCATATCATGCTCAGATTGAGACGTGTGGTACAACGTCTGAGGAACGATTACCACGGGCAATGGAGTTGGCGAAATTAAAAAATGGTGTGTACATACCGCCTTATGATGATCCATTCATTATTGCTGGGCAAGGAACAGTTGGTTTGGAAATCATCGAACAAGTGCAGGATGTAGATGTTGTCGTTGTTCCAATAGGTGGTGGTGGCCTTATATCAGGTGTGTTGACCGCGATAAAGGAGACGAATCCATCCGTAAAGGTGATTGGTGTAGAACCGGAAGTTGCAAATGATACATATCTTTCATTAGAAAGGGGTGAAATTACCTCCGTCGAAGCAACCGCAACGATTGCAGATGGACTCCGAACAAGCCAACCTGGTAATGTGACGTTTCCAATTGTACAGAAATACTTGGATGAATTAGTGCTTGTAAGTGAAGAAGAAATTCGTTCGGCGATGTTTTTTGTAATGGAACGAATGAAGCAAGTGATTGAACCTTCAAGTGCAGTGGCTGTTGCTGCTGTAATGTATGGGAAAATAAGAGCTCAGAACAAAAAGGTTGTCTGTGTCGTGTCTGGTGGTAATGTAGACGTAGGTAAACTTGGGGATGTTTTTAAAGACTTGAAGTAACTTTGAGCTTGATTTTAGATGAATAGTAACCCTTCCATTGAGAGAAAGTAATTACGTATACATACTTTTTAGGGTGGAGGGGTTTTTATTGGATGAAGATATGAAAAAGGGTGGTCCTGGTGGTGCTGATGATCAGCGATTTTCAGAGGGGGAATCGAAGGATACGTTAACGACAAGACAGGGCCATGTGATAGATGACAATCAGAATATAAGAACGGTAGGCAATAGAGGTCCATCGACACTTGAGAACTATGACTTTATTGAGAAGATTTCCCACTTTGACAGGGAGCGTGTTCCAGAACGTATTGTCCATGCCCGAGGTGCAGGTGCACATGGATATTTTGAGACGTATGGAAAAGCTGGAGATGATCCGGTAGAGAAGTATACGCGTGCGAAGGTGTTCTCAGGTGAGGGTAAGAAAACACCAGTACTTGTTCGTTTTTCCACGGTGACCCATTCAAAAGATTCACCAGAAACGCTTCGTGATCCGCGTGGTTTTGCAGTGAAATTTTACACAGAGGATGGCAACTGGGATTTGGTTGGTAATAATTTAAAAATATTTTTCATAAGGGATGCGATGAAGTTTCCTGATTTGATTCATGCGTTTAAGCCTGATCCAGTAACAAATGTGCAGGACAGTGAACGTATATTCGACTTTATAAGTAATACGCCTGAAGCGATGCACATGATTACGTTTCTATTCTCACCGTGGGGGATCCCCGCTAATTATCGTCAAATGCAAGGTTCAGGGGTAAATACATACCGGTGGGTAAACAAAGATGGAAAGGCATTTTTGGTGAAATACCATTGGGAGCCGTTACATCAGGGGATCAAAAATTTGACCCAGGAAGAAGCCAATCGAATACAGGCAGAGAACTTTAGTCATGCGACCCAGGACCTTTACCAGGCTATCGATGAAGGTGATTATCCAGAGTGGGAATTGTGTGTGCAAATTATGGATGATCATGAGCATCCTGAGCTTGATTTTGATCCATTAGATGATACGAAGATATGGCCTGCTGATGAGTTTCCATTTCTAAAGGTTGGTAAAATGGTGCTTAACAAGAATCCGGATAATTATCATAATGAAATTGAACAGGCAGCATTTGGTACAGGTGTACTTGTTGATGGATTGGATTTTTCGGATGACAAAATGCTGCAGGGAAGAACGTTTTCTTATTCAGATACACAGCGATATCGAGTTGGCGCCAATTACCTTCAATTGCCAGTTAATGCACCGAAAAAGCATGTGGCAACCAATCAGGAAGGTGGACAAATGGCCTACCATGTTGACCGGCCTAATCCACATGTGAACTATGAACCTTCTTCCTTAAATGGTTTGGACGAAGTAGAACGCGAAGAAGGTAGATTCAAACCTTATGCTGAGGGTAAATTGGTACGTGAATCTATCGAACGGAAAAATGATTTCAAACAAGCAGGTGAAAGGTACAATCTTTTAGAAGATTGGGAGCGGGATGATCTCATTATGAATTTAGTGAACTCGTTAAAACCTTGTCAGCCTCATATTCAAACAAGAATGGTGCAGTTGTTAACAAAATGTGATACCAACTATGGTCAACGCGTTGCAGAGGGACTTGGAATGAATGCAGATGAGATGAATACAATGAATGAGGAGTTTGCCAAGGAAATAACCCCTACAAAAGGAAAACTACCTAAAAAAGGCGGCTCTCCGATTGGCAATACAGGTGCAAGTGATGCTGTGGAAGAAGCAATCAGAAAAGGACATGACGCCGATCCTTACTAAAAGAGTAACGCCTTGTATTAAAAAGCTGTTTTCTACAAGATTGTTATTTTGCCGTAATAGATATAAACTGCGACGTAACTTTAGGCTTCTAAGAACGCGTGCTATTGCCGCCGTCTGGGATCGCTACGGGCGGATGCTTTCCGCGGGCACGGC